>NZ_JBFSTZ010000005.1:0-242675 GCF_041467155.1 Vibrio sp. 10N.247.310.23
ATTTGAAGTAGCCATAATTCGTCCTCAATGTGTAAACACATTTCAGGACGGGACACCCTAAAACAAAAAGGGACTCAATGAGCCCCTTTAAAGTATTTTTCAAAGTAGTCGTTTGAAATTCTAGGAGAGCACGCGGAGCTTACGGATGTAAGTGAGCATGCTCGACAACGTAATACCCAAAAAAACAAAAAAAGCTCCCAACAGGAGCCTTTCAAATCGTATTTTTCAATCAAATAGCTTTAGTTCAAGGAAAAGGCGCGGAGTTTACGAATGTAAATGAGCACCTTTGACACAGAAATTAAGCTATTTGAGCCAGAAAAATTAAGCGTAAACAGGTAGACGCTTACAGATCTCTAATACTTTTGCTTTCGTTGCTTCGATAACAGACTCATCGCCCATGTTATCTAGGATGTCACAGATCCAACCTGCTAGCTCTTTCGCGTCTGCTTCTGAGAAACCGCGACGAGTGATAGAAGGAGAACCGATACGGATACCTGAAGTAACGAATGGGCTACGTGGGTCGTTTGGTACTGAGTTCTTGTTTACAGTGATGTTTGCTGCACCTAGTGCTGCATCTGCTTCTTTACCTGTGATGTCTTTGTTGATTAGGTCAACTAGGAACAGGTGGTTCTCTGTAGAACCTGAAACGATGTTGTAACCACGAGCTAGGAATTCAGCAACCATTGCTTTTGCGTTAGCAACAACGCGTGCTTGGTATTCTTTGAACTCTGGCTCTAGAGCTTCTTTGAACGCTACTGCTTTACCAGCGATAACGTGCATTAGAGGACCACCTTGGCCGCCTGGGAATACTGCTGAGTTCAGCTTCTTGTAAAGATCTTCGCCTTCGTTAGAAAGGATTAGACCACCACGAGGACCCGCAAGCGTTTTGTGCGTCGTTGTAGTTACTACGTGAGCGTGTGGCACTGGGTTCGGGTAAACGCCTGCAGCGATTAGACCTGCTACGTGAGCCATATCTACGAACAGGTAAGCACCTACTTTGTCAGCGATTTCACGCATGCGCTTCCAATCACAGATTTGAGAGTAAGCAGAGAAACCACCGATGATCATCTTAGGCTTGTTCTCGATAGCCAGCTTTTCCATCTCTTCGTAATCGATTTGACCCGCTTCATCGATACCGTAAGGGATGATGTTGTAAAGCTTACCAGAGAAGTTTACTGGAGAACCGTGAGTTAGGTGACCACCGTGTGCTAGGCTCATACCTAGAACCGTATCGCCTGCATTTAGTAGTGCCATGTATACAGCGTTATTTGCTTGAGAACCTGAGTGAGGCTGTACGTTTGCGTACTCTGCACCAAATAGTTCACATGCACGTTCAATTGCTAGAGTTTCAACTTTGTCTACGTACTCACAACCACCGTAGTAACGCTTGCCTGGGTAGCCTTCAGCGTATTTGTTTGTTAGCTGAGAACCTTGAGCTTCCATTACACGTGGGCTTGTGTAGTTTTCTGAAGCGATAAGTTCGATATGCTCTTCCTGACGAAGAGTTTCTTCTTGGATAGCTGCGAATAGATCCGCATCGTAATCAGCAATGTTCATGTCACGCTTAAGCATCTGTATCTCCTGACTCAGATTGTACTGAAAGTTTCAAAAAAACCACACAACGACCGAAAGCAAACGTTTCCGTCACCGTTTTGATGTGACGCATTCTACATAATTTGATCTAGGTCATAAAGAGCTAATTGCAATTTTATCATGCAGTTTTTTCATAATCACAAATAAGATTCATCATGGTTATTTGGCTTATCCAACCAAAGATGGCGCTTACTGTCAATTTTACGCTTTACACCCTGTAAAACGCAGATTACATAGGTTTACCTTAATTTTGCCCCTCAAGCTACCGAAAGCTAAGGTTTTTCTCTACTATGCACGCCTTTATTGGTTAGGTAATTATAAAAACGATGGAAAAACACTCACGTAAAGAAGATTGGGTAGCGATTCTCACTGGCACGTTTTTAGTGGCGTTAGGCGTCTTCTTTTTACAGTCAGCGAACCTGCTTACCGGGGGCACTACTGGCTTGGCTCTGCTTTTGAGTCAATTCTTGCCTGTAACCTTTGGTATTTTGTACTTTGTTGCCAATTGTCCATTCTATTTATTAGCATGGAAACGATTCGGCCGTAGCTTTGCTATTAGCAGTGCGATTTCTGGTGCTTTAGTGTCTGTGTTTGCCGATCATTTATACTTAGTTATCTCGCTAGAAGTTCATAACGAGATCTATTGTGCTGTTGCCGGCGGCTTACTAATGGGCTTAGGTATGCTAATCCTATTCCGTCACCGCTCAAGTCTGGGTGGCTTCAACGTACTGTGCTTGTTTATCCAAGACCGCTACGGTATCTCGGTAGGCAAAACACAAATGGGTATTGATGCGTGTATTCTGTTTGCATCGTTCTTCTTCGTGTCACCTTGGGTGATTGCCGTATCTGTATTAGGCACCGCAGTATTGAACATCGTATTGGCAATGAACCACAAACCAACTCGCTACTCGGTGAATTACGCGTCTTAAAGTTCATTACCTGCTCTGTCGTTGCTGGCACTCGATGCTCAAACTTCTAGCAAGTAGACTCGAGGCACGATATTCCAGCCATCACTAAAACAAAAAAGGCTTTGGGAAGCACTCCAAAGCCTTTGTAGAAGCCTAATCTTTTAAGGGGAATCAAAATTAGGCTCATTGAAATGAAACAAGGTTACCCTTCAATCAAGAGAATACGAGTCTCGTAAGGACGTAACACTTGATGATGTAATGCAACTGAAGTGTTCGCTTGTTGATAGTTAGACAACAAACTCTTTGCCTTAGTCATATCAAAACGTTCCGGTAAAACGCATTCCGCCTCTTCGCCATAATAGTTGTTAATACACAGCAAGGTTTGCCCTTCGTTCTCACGTGCATACGCAAAAATGGATGAGTGTTCAGGCAGTAGGTCTTGATAGCTACCATGAGTAACCACCGGTACTCGTTTACGTAACTCAATCAAAGCCTTGTAGAAATAAAAAACAGAGTCTTTGTCTTCCAGTGCTTGCTCAGCGTTAATCTCAGAGTAATTATTCGCTACATCAAGCCATGGCTGAGCTTGTGAGAATCCGGCGTAAGGCTCACTATTCCATTGCATTGGTGTACGAGAGTTATCACGAGATTTCTGCGCTAGAATCGCCATCATATCTTGATGGGCCACACCATCACGGTTAACCATGATGTCGTACATATTGGTACTCTCAACATCACGATACTGCCTGATGTCAGTATAGCCAGGGTTGGTCATACCAATCTCTTCACCTTGATAGATATAAGGCGTGCCTTGCATCATGTGCACAGAAGCAGCCAACATCTTGGCCGACTCAACACGATATTGCTGATCATCACCTAAGCGGCTCACCACTCGCGGTTGGTCGTGGTTACACCAAAACAATGCGCCCCAGCCCTTGCCGTTCAAACCCGTTTGCCAATGATTGAAGATCGACTTGAGCTGTAAGAAATCAAACGGCGCATTGGTCCACTTCTCACCATTGGTGTAATCGACCTTAAGGTGGTGGAAGTTAAACACCATCGATAGCTCACTGTTATCAACGTTTGAGTATTGCTGGCAGTGTTCCAACGTGGTTGAAGACATCTCGCCTACGGTCACGCTGCCGTACTTCTGAAATACGGCTTCGCTGATCTCTTTCAGGTATTCGTGTACACGTGGACCATCGGTATAGAAACGACGGCCATCACCGATATCATCATTAGGAAAGTCTTGCTGCTTCGAAATCAGGTTGATCACATCCAAGCGGAAACCATCAACGCCCTTTTCTGCCCAAAAGCTGATAACGTCTTTCACTTCTTCACGTACAACCGGGTTCTCCCAGTTGAGGTCAGCCTGTTCTTTGGCGAATAAGTGTAGGAAGTATTGCCCAGTCGCCTCATCTAGTTCCCACGCATTACCACCGAACTTAGACTGCCAGTTAGTTGGTGCTTGACCATCTACGGGATCTTTCCAAATATAGTAATCGCGGTAAGAGCTGTTTTTGTCGCCCAAAGCAGATTGAAACCATGCATGCTCTGTCGAGGTGTGGTTTACCACGATATCCATCACGATACGGATACCACGTTGGTGCGCTTCAGACAGCAATAAGTCGAAGTCTTCCATGGTGCCGAATTGAGGATTAATCGCGTAGTAGTCTGAGATATCGTAACCATTATCGATCATAGGAGATGCGTAAACCGGGGTTAGCCAAATCGCATCGACACTCAAATGTTTGAGGTAATCCAGTTTCGAAATGATCCCTTTGATGTCGCCAGTACCTTTACTGCCACTGTCGCAGAAGCTCTTTGGGTAGATTTGATAGATGGTTGCGGTTTTCCACCAGCTTTCATCATGTTCAGTCATCGCCATCTCTAACACTCACTTACCAGAAAATATAAAATAAAAATAACCATGTGAATCATGGTCGAATAGCCGTTATAACTAAAAGAAAAAGCTATAACTAAGAGAAAAAGCGATAACTCATTTTGGAGTCATCGCTTATTCAATGCATTACGCGTTCGCGGTTTCTAACTCACCCTTGGATTGGGCTCGCTTGTAGAAAAACAGGGTTAGCGTGATAGGCAGTACTATCGCCACCAGCATCGCGACTAGGTAAATCGACCAATATTGAGGTTGAATCGATAGGATGCCCGGCAAGCCGCCGACACCGATACCATTCGCCATCACACCCGCGCTACCACAGATTGCGGCTGCAACAGCACTACCAATCATTGCGCTCAGCATTGGGAATTTGTATTTAAGGTTAATACCGTACATCGCAGGCTCTGTTACACCTAAGTAGGCTGAGATTGCCGCAGGAACCGAGATATCTCGTTCACCTTCACGCTTACTCAAGATAATGATGCCGACTACTGCCGATGCTTGTGCAATGTTTGATAGTGCAATCAAAGGCCAAATTGGTGTCCCGCCTAAGTCTTGCATCAGTTGCAGATCCACCGCGTTGGTGGTGTGGTGAATACCCGTGATAACCAAAGGTGCGTATAGGAAACCAAAAACCACTGAACCAAGAATCGCAAAATCACCTGTCATTGCAGCTTTAGCCGCGAATGCCACACCATCGCCTAACATACGACCGAATGGGCCAATGAAAGCGTGCGCTAGAATCACAGACAAAATAATCGATACAAATGGCACAACCACTAGGTACAAGTAAGCAGGGACGATACGCTTAAGATTGGTTTCAATGAACGCCAAAGCCACACCCGCTAACATCGCTGGGATCACCTGAGCCTGATAACCGACCTTCTCAATCACGAACAGCCCAAAATCCCATACCTCAGGTACCGATTTACCTATCATGTATGCGTTCATGAGTTGTGGTGAAACTAAGGTCACACCGAGCGTGATACCCAAAATAGGGGTTCCGCCAAGCTTCTTAACCGTAGCCCAACACACGCCAACCGGTAGGAAGAAGAAAATAGCTTCGCCGATCAACCATAAGAAAGAGTGAACGGTTGCCCAGAATTGACTGATTTCAACGAGGGTTTTGCCGTCGAACATGCGAATGTCGCCAATCACATTACGGAAACCAAGAATCAAACCACCTGTAATGATGGCAGGCAGCAGTGGTACGAAAATTTCGGCTAAATGGGAGATACCACGCTCAAGGAAGTTCATGTTTTGACGAGCAGCCAGCTTCGCCTCATCTTTTGATGATGCCTCTTTACCTGTCTGTTCAATCAGAAGTGCGTACACTTCATCAACTTCAGTGCCAATCACAACTTGGAATTGGCCTGCATTAGTAAAACAGCCTTTTACTAGCTTCAGTTTTTCGAGTTCAGCTTTGTTGGCCTGCTCTGTATCGTTCAATACAAAACGCAGTCGAGTCAGACAGTGGCTGACACTCGCAATGTTTTCTTTACCACCGACTAACTCGATAAGACGCGCAACGTCTTGCTTCGCTATCTTACTCATACTACCCCACCCTGGTTTCATTCAATTACTCATCTAAACCATGCAAGCTATAATCACTCAGACTTAGATTTATGGGAACATTCCCAATTACGGTTATTATAATGCCCGTATGAATGATAAATTAAAATGGGAACAATCCCATTAATTGAAAGAGATCACACTCTAATTTTAATCTAAGCCGTTCAATTTCGCTTAATTGAGTGGATTATAGAATAGGAGATTGCGTATGATGAGAGATCTCTGAATTGCCTAAAAGCTGAGAGATCAATAGATTAGCAGCCAACTTACCTGCAGATTGGTAACCAGGATCAATGCTAAATACTCGTGGGAACAAGAAGGAGAGAAGATCATTACCACCAACGCCAGTGACGACCACATCTTCACGTTGTAGTTCTTGCAGACGCTTGATTACACCAAGAGCCAGCGTATCACTGGCACAAACGATCGCTTGAGTCGCGGGAGTTAACACCTCATCCACCAGCTGATAAGCACTTTCGTGATGAAGTTGACCAGTACGATAGTTCGCAATTGAACCTGTATTTTCACACCACTCGAGATAAGCCTTAAGACGCAGTTCACCGGTTGATTTATCACTAGGATCAACACCAATGAAGCCAACCTCAGAGATCCCCTGATCTGCTAAATGCGTTAACGCACTATTGATCACCTGTTGGTTATCATAGTTAATCGACGTCACGTTCTCGGTATCCAGAGCAATCACCACCGCTTTGTGTTCCCAAGCTTCGATTGCCGGAATATCGCAGTCAGTAAAACCAAATACAATAATGCCATCAACGTTACGACGCTTTAGAACTTGCAGGTGCTCATTGGCTTTATCTCTATCAAGTTGGCTTTCCATGATCACGACATCGTAATCCGCTCGATACAACTCGGCCAGCATCGTGCTAACGGCTTTGTTTTCAGAGGGAGAGTCCAAACGAGAGATAATCACGCCGATGACTTTTTGGCTGCCACCGCGCATCGATTGCGCAGATTTTGAAGGCGTGTACCCAGATTCTTGAATTACTCTTTCCACCCTTTCACGGGTTTCAGGTTTCACTTTTGGATCATTGGTCAGAACGCGTGATACGGTTGACTTACCAACACCGGACAGCTTTGCAATATCAAGAATAGTGAGTTTTTTGCTCATAAAAAGTCTAACGTTAAAGGGAAGAGAAGAAAAAGTGAGGGTAGATTCCCTCACTTAACTGTTTGTAAATACTAGCAGTTCTTACTATGACTTACTTTTGGCAATTTCGATAGACTACGCGACCAAGTTCTAGACGCGCATTGTCACCTTTCGTGCGCAAAGTGATGCTGTTAATCATCTCTGAAGTGCCATCATCTAAGATGTATTTGGTTCCTGAGCCCGCTGGAACTTGAGTCAGGCGGTATTCATTATCAGGCAAGCGTAGTACCGCTTTTTCATTATCAAGGTAAGACACATCAAACGAGACGTCAGACTCACATTGATAAGTCGCGAATTGATCATTCGATGTTGCGCTATCAGTCTCAGGGGCTGCTGATTTAGAGCACCCAACCAATGCTACTGTACATAGAGATGCTACCAACATAGCTTTCATACTTCGTTCCTCATCTTTATATAGTCAACGACACTTAGCCTATTCACAGGTTCGAACAAACCTAATGTAAGTGCCTAATGATAGGTCCATACCTTAGTGATAAATAAAACGTTTAGCCTTTTAAGAAAGCGGGTACGTCTTTAATGCTATCAAGTACCACGCTAGCCAACGCTTCACCTTTTTCAGTGATGGGTTTACCCGTTCTTACCAAGACTTTAGTACCAACACCTGCTGCTTCTGCAGCCATCATGTCTTCCGCTTTATCGCCGATCATGACCGAGTTAGCCATATCAATCTTCAGAAAGTCACGAGCAGAAATGAACATGCCTGGCTTTGGCTTACGACATTCACAATCTTGCTTGTAGTCACCAATACCGTGCTCAGCGTGGTGAGGACAGTAATAAATGCCATCGAGCTCGACACCATTATCAACAAAGTTCCAATCCATCCACTGCGTTAAAGAAAGAAAACGGTCTTCACTAAACATGCCGCGAGCAATACCAGATTGGTTGGTCACTAGCACCAATAAATAACCCATATCTTTAAACGCTTTCGCCGCTTCAAACACACCATCGATGTATTCAAAGTCATGCTCATCATGTACGTAGCCGTGATCAACGTTAATCACTCCATCACGATCTAAAAAAACAGCAGGTTTAGACAAAATTTTGTTCTCTATCAACTCTCTATTAATCATTAATTATTACACGCTTTATTTGCTTCATCACTATCTATTTAGTTTTGCGTTCGTTAACGATTTGTTTCTAGCTTAGCCATACAATCGACGTTTAGCCGTCTAGACGTAAAAATATCTATTGACTTAGATCATAGAACACCATAGCATCGTCTGTAAATCGAGCGAGCTATCGACATATTATTCTGTTCTACCTGCACGGGTTTCTCTATGATTAAAGTGAATCAAGTCAATAAGGTTTTTTATCAAGGCACTAAAGAAATCAATGCCTTAATTGATATCAACCTCCACATTCCTCAAGGTCAAATCTTTGGAGTCATCGGCTCTTCAGGTGCAGGCAAAAGTACCCTAATCCGCTGTGTAAATATGTTGGAAGCCCCGACTTCGGGTGAAGTGATTGTTGATGGTATCGACCTAACAAAACTCAGCAAATCAGAGCTTAGCGAAGCGCGCCGTAACATCGGCATGATATTCCAGCACTTCAACCTGCTGTCTTCTCGTACTGTATTTAACAATGTAGCACTGCCTCTAGAACTTGCTGGTAAAGATAAAGCGATTATTGAAGCGAAAGTCAGCGAGTTACTTGAACTGGTTGGCCTTGCTGATAAGCGTGACACCTACCCGGCAAACCTAAGTGGTGGTCAAAAGCAGCGTGTGGCGATTGCTCGCGCACTGGCCTCTGACCCGAAAGTACTGCTATGTGATGAAGCCACCAGCGCATTGGATCCAGCAACAACTCAATCTATCCTTGAGCTGCTGCGTGAAATCAACCGCAAGCTGAACATCACTATCCTGCTTATTACACACGAGATGGATGTGGTTAAAAGCATTTGTCACGAGGTTGCGATCATTGGCGGCGGTGAATTGGTAGAGAAAGGTACAGTCGGTGACATCTTTGCTCATCCGAAGACAGAGCTAGCGCATCAGTTTATTCGCTCAACGTTGGATCTGACGATCCCTGAAGATTACCAAGCACGTTTGCAAGAGACTCGCGTAAACAGCAGCTACCCGCTGGTGCGTCTTGAGTTTACTGGTGCAACGGTTGATGCTCCGCTAATGACGCAAATCGCACGTAAATTCAATATCGATGTCAGCATCTTAAGTTCTGACCTTGATTACGCCGGTGGCGTGAAGTTCGGCATGATGGTCGCTGAACTGTTCGGTAATGAAGCAGATGATAATGCTGCTATCCAATTCCTACGCGACAACAATGTAAAAGTAGAGGTGCTTGGTTATGTCCTTTAGTTTCAACGAGATTGCTGACTGGATCAGCCTTAACGGTAACCTTCTATTAGGCGCAACAGGCGAAACGCTTTACATGGTTGCTGTTGCAGGCATTGTTGGCTTCGCGGTCGGTATTCCACTAGGCGTGATTCTGCATACGACTAAAAAAGGTGGCCTGTTAGAGAACACCAAAGTAAACAAGATTCTAGGTGCGATTGTGAACGTGGGTCGTTCAGTACCTTTCTTAGTTTTGATGGTTGCGATTATTCCACTGACTAAGATGCTGATTGGTACCTTCATCGGTACAACAGCAGCGATTGTTCCACTGACGATTGGCGCTATCCCATTCGTGGCTCGACTTATCGAAAGTGCACTACTTGAAGTACCAACAGGTCTAGTGGAAGCGGCCCAATCAATGGGCGCAACACCAACACAAATCATCAATAAGGTTCTGCTTCCAGAAGCACTACCGACTATCATCAACTCAGTAACGATTACGCTAGTGACTCTGGTGAGCTACTCAGCAATGGCCGGTACTGTAGGCGGAGGTGGCCTAGGTGATGTCGCGATTCGTTACGGATTCCACCGCTACGATGTGACCATCATGGCTGTGACAGTAGTGATGTTGATTGTGCTGGTACAAATTATTCAATCAATCGGTGATTCATTAGTTCGCCGTGTTGACCACAGATAAAGACTCACACATAAAGAGTAGAGTCGTCTGAACCTAATTAAATAGATTTATTAAAAGGAGATTATTATGAAATTTAACCTTAAAGGTTTACTAACTATCGCAGCAGCAGCTTCAGCGCTAGTTCTAGCAGGTTGTGGCGATAAAGAAGTGGATACTTCTAAAGTAAAAGTTGGCGTAATGGCAGGTGCAGAAGCGCAAGTTGCTGAAGTGGCAGCTAAAGTAGCGAAAGAGAAATACGGCCTAGACGTTGAACTGGTTACTTTCACGGATTACGTAACACCAAACGCAGCTCTAGATGATGGTTCTATCGACATCAACGCATTCCAACACGCACCGTACCTAGATCAGCAAGTGGCTGACCGTGGCTACAAGCTAACTATCGCTGGTAACACGTTTGTTTACCCAATTGCGGGTTACTCTAAAGAAGTGAAATCGGTAGACGAAATCCAAGACGGTGCTCGTATTGCTGTACCAAACGACCCTACAAACCTAGGTCGCTCTCTACTTCTTCTTGAGCAACAAGGTCTTCTTGAACTTCGTGAAGGCGCAGGTCTTCTAGCTACAGTTCGCGACATCGTGGGTAACCCTAAGAACCTAACGATTGTTGAACTAGACGCAGCTCAACTGCCACGTTCTCTTGATGATGTTGCTCTATCTATCATCAACACAACTTACGCGAGCTCTATCAACCTGACTCCACAAAAAGATGGCGTATTCGTTGAAGACAAAGATTCTCCTTACGTAAACCTAATCGTTTCTCGTGAAGACAACCTAAACGCTGAAAACGTACAAAACTTCGTTAAAGCTTACCAAACTGAAGAAGTGTACAACGCAGCTTCTGACATCTTCCAAGGTGGCGTCGTTAAAGGTTGGTAATCAACTAAACGACAGCACTGTATAGATACCCGAAGGGGCTGACATAACGTCAGCCCCTTTTTTAATGATAAAGATTTGCTAGAAAGTAAAGCATCTCAGATTTAAGCGAAACAAAGTCGATTACTTCAGGTGATCCCAAGAGATGTTTGACACCAATCGGCAGTCATCACACTTGAAATAGAAAATATCGTGGATAGGCGCATCTAGCAGCCATTCACCACCACATTGCGGGCATTTGCGCTCTTTTTCATCTTTCAGGCTGATCCCACCGACACGGTATAAGTAGTAGTAGGTTGGAACCTTAGTCAGATACTCAATGCGCCCTCTTAGACCCCAACCGCGTTTAAACAGCACACTCTTCGTGTCACTGATCTCGGTTAGCGTTGCATGTTCCGCGCGACAACCACCACCCATTTGTACTTCATCACAGGCTTGCCATTCGGTCTGCCATTTCAACACGGCTTTATGGTCGCCATTGAAGGTAGGTGGATTGCGATACAAAGGGATTGGTAGCAAGCTATCGCCACTACGCAGCGGTGAACAGGTGTGCACGAATGTCGTGTATAACACCTGCCAGCTTGGTGTTTCATCTTCTGCCACTTCTTCTGAGTTCAGATCTCGACCTAGCAAACGCATTTTAGGCGCTAGTAGGCTCGCGTTAGACAAGCGATCAAAACACACTTTCACAAAGTCTGAGTGATTACGCGGGTGCAAGCTATCTTGCTCCGGGCACACAACGCGAACATAGAATTCACCATCGCCCATCACGATTGGGAACTCACGACCTAACACTTGTCCGTTATAACGAAGTGCATCCATTAAGCCATTAACCGCCTTGTCGACAGCGCTTACCGTTGTGTTATCAAAACACTCAAATTGAAGTTCTAGTACGTACATCTATTTATACCGCTGGTTGTAGCTTTTCTAAAAATTCTGCCAATGTCTCGGCGAGCACATCACGATTTTTGGTACCTAAGCGCTCCAAAATCACGTTACCCGTTAGGTTACAGATAGAGATAACATCCAGCTCAGCATCGGTCGCGGCAATGAAAACCGTTGGTTTTAGCTTCAAGCGACGCTGAGTTACTAGGTGACCCAAAATGTTTTCTTGTAGGCATTCGAAG
Organism: Vibrio sp. 10N.247.310.23; assembly: GCF_041467155.1. Classification (NCBI taxonomy): domain Bacteria; kingdom Pseudomonadati; phylum Pseudomonadota; class Gammaproteobacteria; order Vibrionales; family Vibrionaceae; genus Vibrio; species Vibrio sp. 10N.247.310.23. The sequence goes on from NZ_JBFSTZ010000005.1 coordinate 12,151, forward strand.
TCTTCATCACTCCAAATCTGTAACAGAGTCAATTCGTTACCATCGAAAGTTGCGTTCATATCTGCGCTGAATTGTGCGCCGTAGAAAGTTTTGATGTCTTCATGCAGAGTCAACTCAATACCGGTTTCAACGTTGGTGAAATCCGCGAATTGCTCACGTGGATAGTGCTTCCACAACACGGCATCGCCACTCTTTTCTTCTACGCATGGCGATACGATGTCCACCAACTCCTCATTACGAGGTAAGCTTTGGTGTTTCTGCTTCCACGCGTCAACGTATCGCTGACTAAAAGAAAGTAGTGCGTCTTGAGCACGTTGAGTCATGAAAATCTCCTAAACACAAAATAATAAATAGAATCCGAGCCCTTTCCGCGCCGATTAAGCGATGACTTAATGACAGGGTAAGGGGGATTCAGTAAAATCGACCCCATTCTAATCGAATTTGAAACGAAAGTATGAGCAAATATTCTGACGCAAAAGAGCTAGCGGGTTTAACCCTTGGCCAAAAAACTGAGTACTCTAACCAATACGATGCAAGTTTATTGCAACCAGTGCCTCGTAGCCTTAATCGCGATGATCTTGCGCTAAACGGCGAGCTGCCTTTTGTTGGTCATGATATTTGGACGATGTACGAGCTTTCGTGGCTAAACACCAATGGTCTACCACAAGTGGCTGTCGGTGAAGTTTTCATCCCAGCAACCAGCCCAAATTTAATTGAATCAAAATCTTTCAAGCTGTACCTGAACAGCTACAACCAGACTCAATTTGAAAACTGGGATCAAGTAACCGAGCGCCTGACCCAAGATTTGTCGGCATGTGCAGGCGAAACGGTGATTGTGAATGTAAACTCAGTAACCGACTACACTAACCAACCTATCGTGACGATGGAAGGTGACTGTATCGACAACCAAGACATCCAAATCACTAGCTACGACTTTGAAGCGTCGCTGCTTGAAGGCGCTGCTGGCGAACAAGACGTTGAAGAAACACTGCACAGCCACCTATTGAAGTCGAACTGTTTGATCACCAATCAACCGGATTGGGGCAGCGTTGAGATCGCATATTCTGGTAAGCAAATTGACCGTGAAGCTCTGCTACGCTATTTAGTTTCTTTCCGTGAGCACAATGAATTCCACGAACAATGTGTTGAGCGTATCTTCACTGACATCATGAAATACTGTGCACCTTCGAAGCTAACTGTGTTCGCACGTTACACACGTCGTGGTGGTCTGGATATCAACCCATACCGTTCAACAGAGCAAGATAGACCAAGCCACAATAAGCGTATGGCTCGCCAATAATCAGGCGAGAACCACCCACACTTATTTGAACCTACCAAATCTTTAAAGGGACATTGAAATGCGTTGGTTATACGTTGTTAGTCTATTTATTTTAAGCTTAAGCACATCGGTCAATGCGTCGGTTTATTCGTCGGCGCTACTCAATGAAGCCAATAATTTGGTTGAGATCGAGCCGAGCCAAGCAAAACAAATGGCCAACAGCTACCTAACGCTACGTATCCTTTCAGACCAAAGCGAGAAAAGCCCATCGGCTATTTCTCGCGAAGAGACAGACTCTTCGATCAGAACCCCAAACAGCAGTATTGATGCCTACAAGATATTAGCGAAAGCAGAATACAACCTTGGTAATATTCATATTGCGATTCAACATATCGACAAAGCATTTGAGCTTGCGAAAACCTATAAGCTTGAGTACCTAAAACTGGATCTTGAGATCCTAAAAGTACGCTTACTTTGGCTGAGTGACAGGAAATCAGCCAAAGCAAAAACAGAGCTGGCGAGTATCGAAGCAAACCTAGAATCGGTGAATAAAACCTTGCGTTTAACAGAAGGTATTACCTATCGTTTGATCATGCTGAAAGCTGATATTGCCTCTTATGACAATAAGGTCGATGAAGCCGAGAAGTTCTACCAAGAAGCGAAAACCTACCTCGATCAGCGTTACTCAGAAAAAGTGACTATCGACTACCACATCGCGGTCGGTGAATTTTATCTAACCCATAAAGAGTACAACCACGCACTATCTGAGTTGTTGTATGGCTACTGGAAATCCGTAGAAGGTAATCTGAGCTCACGCTTAGCAAAAGTAAACCGCCTGCTTGCTCAGCTTTTCTTTGAACGCCAAGTGTTAGATAAAGCTCTCGAGCACTTATCTCAAGCTGCTGATTTCTATGATAGCTTTGAAAACTCACCTGTTTTGGCACAAGTGCTTAAAAAAATGGGTGATGTATACTTCTTTCAAGGAAAATATAACCTTGCGTTAGTGCATTTCTTCAACGTTTTGGACCATGAAAGCACCGACCGAGATATCCAACAAGTCATTGATATTCGTCTGAGTTTATCAGCTACCTACTTACGCCTTTATAACTACCCTCTTGCAGAACAATACCTAACACGCGCTCTTGAGCTGTTGGAGTACACAGATATTCCAAAACTGGAAGGCCGCGCTGCGCTGCTGTCGGCAGGGTTAGCTTATCATCTACAAGAGAGCGATGACGTAATCAAGCATGCGACACGTGCACTTGAAATTTCACGTCAGATAGAAAATATGCACCTGTCACAGCGTTCGTATTACTTACTGTCCTTAGGCTATGAACAAGCAGGTCGTCCTCAACAAGCATTAGCGAATCTCAAGCAGTACAATAGTTTAGTTTCTTTAGAGCAGCAAAAACTAAATCGTGTAGGTGAGGATGCATTCCGTCAGCAGAAAGAGTTTGCTGAACAAACTTTGCACTACGCTGGTCAAGCGCAAGAATTAGAAAGGTATAAGTTAGAGCATCGTAAATTCCAAAAGATATCCTTCGCCCTATTTCTGTTCAGCATCGTCCTATTCTTCTTTGTACTACGCAGAGGCTACCTCATCCAAACCTTAGCTAAAGAAGTGGATTCGCTGCGTACTGATCTTTTTACGCACTCACGTTCAAAGCTTCCGAACCTAAGAATGCTCAATGCTAAGCTCTCAAATTCGTTAGAGCAAACCAGCCAAACCTTCGAGCAATGGCAGCTTGGGGAGTTGATTTATGAACCATTAAACGACCGCTTACGCTTCGTTATGATTGACTTACCTTTCCTGCGCAACATGTATACGCAAAATGGTTATAAAGCGGGCTTAGAGCTCGAAGATGCTTTCGGTGATTTCTTAAAATCAAAACTGGAAGGCCCAGCTCGCGTCTATCATTTCTCAGATGCGAACTTGCTTTATATAGAGCCAAATTCAGATCGTGATTCATCACCAGAAGCGATGTTCCTAAAGATTCAATCGTGGGTAAATGACTTCGAGCCAGAACGTAATATCAACCGAACGATTCGAATGGGCATCGCTGACTACCCGTTTTTACCACGAGCTTACACCGCTATTAATGACCAAGAGCTATTAGATGTATTGTTGATGTCGACCAACCTAGCGCGTGAAATCAGCTTGAAAGAACGCACTAGCCAATGGGTATACCTCAAAGCTATCGATAACGCACCAGCGGCAAGCCTTGCAACTGGTAACATACGAGAAGCGTGTAAACATGCGATTAATCAAGGGTTAATAAAGATACAATCGTCATACCAGAATGAGGACAACATCAAAAAAATGCTAAAAGATGACTGATTTGCGAGCGGTTAAGAGCGGCAAGCCGTGACCTTATTTTTAGTTTTGTTATTATCGATGCAACGGAATTTCATCAAAATGATCGAGATCGGTCTACGCGGCGCTAATAAATACATCTATGGGCATTCTTGAAAAAGACATTCAGGCGCAACTCCACCAGCTGAAATCTCAGTTGGAGCAGGTCCGTTTGACGCAAAGAGACACCTCGTTCAAGTTTATTAGAGAACAGAAAGTTCTAAAGCGTATCGTCACGTCTTTAAGTGATGCATGTGTTGGTAGTAACAGCCATTTAGATGAAAACCTCATTGCCCTTAGGGAAGAGCTAGAAAAGCAAAAAGACATTAGCTCAATGATCCCAAAACTGGCAGTATTAGAAAGGATGCTTAAGCAGAAAACGTTGGCTATGGATAAACAGAACGGGTATCTGGACGATAGCATTAAGCACAGTGGGGAAACGCTGCAGCGCATAACTGGCCTTCCAGCACAGCTCAAACGCGACCTACGAAACTTACTTAGCTTCTCCGAATGCAATGGCAGTCAGAAAGTCGACCACGCCATGAAACTCCTCGGTATTTACGAGCGTGCCATAAAGATCATGGCGAACAACTCTCGTACTCATTTTGCCGACGCTGCGCAATCGCCTGAACAAGAACTCCTTGCCGACTTATCAAACGAATTACAACATCTGATCACCGAACTCGATTTTGAGGGTGAATCGGGTGAGCTACTTACCGATATTCGAGCCAAACTGCTGCTTGGTGTTTCTACACAAAACCTCCTTGAGCTGACGCTTCAAATTCTCAAACTAGTCATAGAGGGCACCAATCTAGAGCGTAAAAAGTCTGAACAGTTTATTGACCAGCTTAATTCTTCACTCGCGTCTAGCATCAAAACCGCAGATCAAAATGCAGACCAAAGCCAAAGCTACTTTAAGCATCGCCAAGGCCTGAACTCTGAGCTAAATGAGCTTGTCATCAAGAGCCAGAGTTCTGTAGATAAAGCAACGGACATTGATAACTTAAAGCAGACGATTAATCCTCTGCTTAGTGAAATCGCCTCTCTTTCTGAAAGATTGAATCATGCAGAGCAAAAAGAACAAGCTCTGATAGAGAGAATGAATTACGGAAAGACTCAGTTAGATTCACTCTATGAAGTGACGCAAGATTACCGTAAGCGCTTGGAAGATCAGGCTCAGCGTATGCTGCTTGATCCTCTAACCAAGGTTTACAATCGCACTGCCTTTACTGATCGCTTAGAGCTTGAGTATCGCCGCTGGATCCGCGCACAACACTCACTGCGCGTAGTACTTCTGGACATCGACAATTTCAAAGCCATCAATGATAGTTTTGGTTATACAGCGGGTGACAAAGCACTCAAAATTATCGCAAGAACCATCACCAAAGAGACCGGCGCTACCGATAGTGTGGCTCGTTTTTCTGGTGAGGAATTTATCTTGTTATTACCAGAGCAAACGGATGAATATTGCCACCAGGTAATTCAAAACATCCAGACTCAAGTCAGCCGTTTACCCTTTAAGTTCCGTGATCAACAAATCACGATTACTTTGTGTGCAGCAAGTACTCAATTCAAAGAGTCAGATACACCTGAAGAAGTACTAGAGCGACTCAATAAAACGCTAAACAAAGCCAAACAACGTGGTACTAACCAATTGGTTTGGAATTAAACTAGGCCTGATTTAATTTATTTCTTTTTTTCAAATACTTATCACATACCAATTCCCTCAATGTTTGCTAAGCTTATGATTAACATTCGCTTAACAAGCATTCTTGACAAGTCATGCTGTTTATAAGATCTTAAGCAACTCGATATTAGCCCTTAAGCAATTCCATACAATCCATAAAGCAACGCTGTCGTAACCGTTTCGTCTGGTTAACTCTTCTCACCTTTAACCAAACACTTTCAACGTTTGCTTCTCACTCTCGAGCCAGAGGGTCACTTCAAAAGTCGCCTCTGCTCTTCTCAACAAGGAGGCACTATGATCACTCATATCAGCCCTGCCGGTAGCATGGATTTACTCTCTCAACTTGAAGTTGAGCGTCTTAAAAAAACCGCATCTAGTGATCTGTACCAACTGTATCGTAACTGTACGTTAGCGGTACTGAACTCGGGTAGCCATACCGACAACTCCAAAGAATTGCTCGACAAGTATCAGTCATTTGATGTTGAAGTGGTGCGTCGTGAGCGTGGTATCAAGCTCGAACTAAGCAACCCACCAGAGCATGCCTTTGTCGACGGTGAAATCATCAAGGGTATTCAAGAACATCTATTCTCAGTGCTGCGTGACATTGTCTACGTCAACATGCACTTGGCCGATAACCAAAGGCTTAACCTCACCAACGCAACTCACATCACCAATCTTGTGTTTGGTATTTTGAGAAACGCAGGAGCACTCACACCCGGCATTGAGCCGAACCTGATCGTGTGCTGGGGTGGTCACTCAATTAATGCCACTGAATACCAATATACTCGCGAAGTCGGTAATGAACTTGGCCTACGTGAACTCAACATCTGTACGGGTTGTGGACCAGGTGCGATGGAGGGGCCAATGAAAGGTGCGGCTATTGGTCACGCTAAGCAGCGCTATACTGAACATCGTTATTTAGGGTTAACTGAACCATCAATCATTGCGGCTGAGCCGCCAAACCCGATAGTGAACGAACTGGTGATCATGCCCGATATCGAGAAACGTCTTGAAGCGTTTGTTCGTATGGCACATGGCATCATAATCTTCCCTGGAGGCCCAGGAACCGCCGAAGAACTGCTGTACATCCTAGGTATCATGATGCACCCAAACAACGCAGACCAACCAATGCCTATCGTTCTAACTGGCTCTAAAGAGAGCGAGGCTTACTTCCGTTCAATTGATAAGTTCATTGGTGAAACATTGGGTGAAGAAGCGCAAAAGCACTATGAAATTGTCATTGATGATCCAGCACGTGCTGCGAAAATTATGAAGCAAGCAATGCCAGATGTACGCTCTCACCGTAAAGAAACAGGCGATGCTTACAGCTACAACTGGTCACTGCATATTGAGCCTGAGTTCCAACTCCCCTTCGACCCTACTCACGAATCTATGGCGGCACTCGATCTGCACATGGATCAGAAAACAGAGAGCCTTGCTGCGAATTTACGTAAAGCGTTCTCAGGTATTGTGGCAGGTAACGTCAAAGCCGAAGGTATTCTGGAGATTGAGAAGCATGGGCCATTCCTCATTGATGGCGACAAAGAGTTGATGACTAAGATGGATCAACTGCTAAATGATTTTGTTGAACAAGATCGAATGAAACTGCCGGGTGGTACCGACTACGTTCCTTGTTATAAAATTGCGCCAAGCAGCTGATGATAATATCTGACTGATAACAAAGCCGTAAGCATAAAGCTAAACAAGTCATGACGTTTACGTCACCAGCGTTTCAACTCACCAAGTGATACGTTACTATAAGGGGCTAGCAGCCCCTTATTTATTGCCTATTTAGTGGAAACTTATGTCTATCCATCTTGTTATTATCGATGCCTTGAACCTAATCCGACGCGTTCACTCAGTTCAGCCGGATCCAACCGATATAGCAAGAACCATCACTACCACGACTCGTACTCTTAATAAGATTCTTGCGGAGTCTAAACCAACTCACATCATCGCGGTATTCGATCACCACTTACAAGATCGGGGCTGGCGTGCAGAAGTCCTTCCTGCCTATAAACAAAACCGAAAGCCAATGCCTGAGCCATTACTGAAAGGCCTCGATGCTATCCAACAAGCTTGGTGGGAATTAGGTATTGATTCGCTGTTATCTGATGGCGATGAAGCTGATGACTTAGTAGCAACACTCGCAAAAAAAGTGGCTGACCATGGTGAAAAAGTTACGATAATCTCTACCGATAAAGGTTACTGCCAACTGTTATCACCTACACTACAGATCCGCGATTACTTCCAACATCGCTGGTTAGATAAGCCCTTTATCGAAGCTGAGTTCGGCGTAAAACCAGAGCAACTTGCAGATTACTGGGGCTTAACCGGTGTGAGCTCTAGCCAAGTACCGGGGATTCCAGGTATAGGACCAAAAGCTGCAAAAGAAATCTTAACCACTTTCCCAGATATCGAAGCGGCCTATCAAGCAGAAGATCTGCCGAAAAAATATCGTAAGAAGTTCGACGAACACATCGAATCCGCTCGTGTATGTAAGCAAGTATCGGCACTCAAAACCGATATTGATTTAGGGTTCAACCTGCAAGATATTCGTTACGAAGCAAACGCTTAAGTCGCTGTGACTCGATAATATTGATACAAAAAATGCCCCTTAAAGGAGCATTTTTTATCACTGACACACTAACGTAAATATTAGTGCGGTGAGATGTTTGAAAGCGCCTGAATGTGGACCGTGATCTCTTCGCGATCGTGGTAAAGGTGCTTAGCCTGCATCTTGAACTTCACTTTGTTCTCAATCAGGAACACTTTTAGGTTCTCGATATCTTGCAGTACTTCATCGTAACGGCCTTTCATAGGCAGTTTAAGGTTGAACAGTGCTTCTTTCGCCCAGCCTTTGATGATCCACTCACCCATAAGGTGAGCAACACGAGCTGGCTTCTCAACCATGTCACAGATAATCCAAGTTACGTTCTTACGGTCTGGTTCAAACTTAAAGCCATCCACCATGTGGTGCTTAATTTGACCTGTTTCCATTAGGCTGTCTGCCATCATGCCGTTATCAACACAGTGAACGAACATCGAGCGCTTAACCAATTGGTAAGTCCAACCACCTGGACATGCACCTAAATCAACACCCCACATACCTGGAGCCAAACGCTCGTCCCACTCATCACGAGGGATGAATACGTGGAATGCTTCTTCTAGCTTCAATGTAGAACGGCTTGGCGCATCTGATGGGAACTTCAGACGAGGGATACCCATAAAGAACTGGGAGTTGTTCGTTGGGTAAGAGTAACCAACAAAACAGTGGCCCGGAGCGATGAAGCATAAATGAAGCACAGGCTTCTTAGCGTTATCTTTCGCTGTCATCAGGCCTTTACCACGCATCGCTTGACGCATCGGCACGGTAAATTTACGGCAGAACTTCAAAAGCTCTTTTGCTTCGTTAGTATCTGGCGTTTCAATACGGATATCACCACAACGAGGGAAACCTTCTTTCTCAGAAAGCGCCTCAAGAATTGGAGAAATACGGTCATCGGTTGGCAGGTCTTTAATTTCAACAGCCACTGCCAACATTTGACGAGCAAAGATCAGTGATTGGAAATCGATCTCTTTGATCAACTTGTCCGCTTCACCTGCTTGGTAACATTCAAACAATACAAAACCTGTATTGTTCTTTAGGCGAGGAAAACCAAACACTTCCAGTTGTGTTGCCTTGTCTTGAATTTCGCCAGCACATTCTTTTTCAAAACCAGAGCGACAATAAAGTAGTACGTGTTTCACTGAGTTACCTCTTTTATATTCAAAGCAGCGAAGGAGAAGACTCCCCAACCAATGATAAATAGTAGACCACCAAACGGTGTTATAGGGCCAAACCATTTTATTCCTGTCAGTGCTAAGCCATAAAGGCTGCCACTAAAACAAAGGATGCCGATGATAAAGCAAATTGCCGCAATGAAAAAATATTTTTGTGATTTAGCACCAAGTTTCATCTGTAGCAGAGCACCACACGCCAATATTGCTAGTGTATGGATAAACTGGTACTGAACACCTGTCTCAAACACGCCTAGCAGATACTCTGGCAAGACAGCTTTTAACCCGTGAGCGGCGAAGGCACCTAGCATTACGGCTATTGCGCCAGAGATACCTGCAAAAGTGAGTAAATACTTACTTCTCATTAAGCACCTCTTTGATAAACGCCGATAGTTTCTCAACGGTTAACGCTATGTTCTGCTGTTCGGTGTAGCCAGAGCTCTTACGAGGCTTAAAGCTGTGATCGCCATCAGGAATAAACTCAACACGAATCGAATCCGACAGGTCGAAATCAGCAAACTCTTCTCGCTTACCAAAGGTATCACGTTCACCCTGCAGAATAAGACACGGCTTTGCTAACTCAGCCAAGTGCTCACCTTTGTATTTCTCTGGTTTGCCTGGCGGATGAAAAGGAAAGCCTAAACAGGCCATTGCAGCCACCTTATCAACTTCAGACAAATGGCTCGCCATACGTCCTCCCATCGACTTACCGCCAATCACAAGCTTATCGGCATCTACCTGTCCGATAATATCTTGGTAAGCTTCGAGCAGTTTAGGGGCTCGATCAGGTGGACGACGCTTACCATCTTCAGCACGTTTGATCATGTAAGGGAAATTAAAACGAATCACTCGTATCCCTTTAAACGCCAACCCTTTTGCTACCGACTGCATGAACTCATGATCCATACCTGCGCCAGCACCATGTGCAAAGATAAAGGTTATTGGGTTGTCTTCACCATCAATGATGAGGTTATTCATCAAGTAAGTCCTCTTGTTCACTTTGCGCTTTCGCCAACATCCAATCACGGAAAGTCGCAATACGCCCCATGTCAGCTTGTTTCTCATGACACACTACATAGAAGGCGTTCTTACTTACCAACACTTCATCAAAAGGTGCAATCAAACGACCTGCTTCGATTTCAGGTTGCGCCAACACATTATTACCCAAAGCAATACCTTGCCCGTGAGCGGCCGCCTGCAATACCATGGTTGAGTGACTGAAGATAGGGCCATGATTAACGTTTACCCCATCAATACCATTTTGCTTAGCAAACTGTTTCCAATCCTTTCGAGATGTATCATGCAGTAGCGTATGACATGCCAAATCACTGAGAGATTCTAATGGTTTTACTCCTAGCAGCACGGAAGGTGAGCAAAGAGGGATCAAGTATTCTTGGTAAAGCTTATCGGCTCTAAGCCCCGACCAATTACCTCGGCCATAATAGATAGCGACGTCTACATCATCGGTTAGCGAGCCTTCATCCATATCAACGGCTTTGATTCTTACATCAATATCAGGCTCTTGCTGATTAAAGTCAGCGAGCCTTGGTACCAACCATTGAATAGCAAAACTCGGCGGTAAACTGATGGTCAATGCGCCCTTCTCACTTCGCTCCAGCACTTTGTCTGTCGCTTCTGCTAGTGATGTGAAAATATCTTTGATATCTAAGAAGTAGCTTTGACCTTCTTCAGTTAGCAGCAAAGAGCGGTTTCTTCGGCGAAACAGCTTCAAAGATAAGAATTCTTCAAGCGCTTTGATCTGATGACTGACTGCCGCTTGAGTAACAAACAACTCTTCTGCAGCACGCGTAAAACTCAAGTGTCGAGCTGCAGCTTCAAACACTCTTAGCGAGTTTAATGGGGGTAATCGACGAGACATAGTTACTCTCTAAATAAGCATTAGTTTTTTTTATCTGAAACATTATAATTTGTCCATTGCCTAGCAGCCAGAGAAATTCTATATTTCATCCCGCAGCAGCTAGCCTGAACGGCTTGATTCTCTCTAGAATCAATTGGCTTAGCTCCTGCGATGTTGTGTTTGCAAACTCGTTCTTTTCGAGTTGGGTAGAGTTCTACCAAATGTTTTGTTGCAGTTTATACTGAAACGAGGCATGTACTTCCTGTATTTATTTTGACCTGTCTGTCAAATTTGTTTACACCGCCTTATGGGCGGTGTTTTTTTATGTGCAAAGAAATGTAACAACAAGTTTATCAATAGCTGTGCTAATTAATCTTTATTATTTTTCATCGCCAATCACAGAATCAGACACCCACTCAAATAATCAACTGAACACATACAAATAGCACCATTGAGTTGCACTAAAAAGTAACAGAATACTTCAAGATACTCACACTTCTTCGGTACTTATAAACCCGTTTAGAACACACTCTTTCTATCAATCAAAAATTTCAAAGCTGAGCATGACGATAGCACGCCCAAACTCACGCCTCTGTCTGACTACTGTAAATCATTCACAATAGAAAATAAAAAAGCCGCTTACTTTTCAGTAAACGGCTTTGCAAAATGATTAACGCTTGGTCAACACACCACTATGGGCGGTAAACCTTAACGTTATGGAAGCCCTGCTCTTGTAGGTAAAGTGCCTGTAGACGGCTCATTACACCACGGTCACAGTACAGCAAGTACTCTTTCGCTTGGTCTAGGTCGCCAAACTGAGTCGAAAGCTTGAAGAATGGGATGTGTTTAATTTCAACACCCTCGACCTCTAATGGGCTTTCGTCTTCTTCTTCTGGGCTACGGATATCAAGAACGATAGCGTGCTCAGCAACAGCTTGAACTTGTTCAACTTCAGGCGCTTGCTCTTGGCTCTCTTTCTCGATGTCACGGATATCCATAACACGAGCGTTCTCGATCACTTGATCCAGCACTTCAAAGTTAAACTTAGCTTCTTCTGCTTCCAGTTTGCCTTTCTTCGCTTTCACTGTTGGCTTCTTAGAAATAACACCACAGTACTCAGGCATTACCTTAGCGAAGTCTTCAGTACCGATGATACGAGAAAGGTCGATGATGTCTTCTTTATCCCAGTTGATAAGCGGACGAAGAATCAAAGTATCTGTCACGTTGTCGATGTGACGCAGGTTAGTTAGCGTTTGGCTTGATACCTGACCTAGTGCTTCACCAGTAACCAACGCTTCGATCTTGAACTTGTCTGCAACCATACCACCAGCACGCATGAACATACGCTTAAGAACAACGCCCATTTGGCCGTCTTCTACGTTCTCAAGGATTTCAGCAACCACAGGTTCAAAGTCTACAGAAATGAACTTCACCTTTGCAGATGAGCCGTATTTATTCCATAGGTAGTGAGCCACTTGTTTAACACCAATCTCGTGCGCTGGGCCACCAAGGTTGAAGAAACAGTAGTGAACCTTAGAGCCGCGTTTGATGTGCAGGTAGCTTGAAACACCAGAATCAAAGCCGCCAGAGATCAAGCTCAGTAGATCTTCTTGAGTACCAAGAGGGAAGCCACCGAGGCCTTTGTGACGAGCTAGAACTTGGTTTAGCTTGTCGTTAGCCACTTCAACCTTAACGGTTACATCAGGGTTCTTAAGTCGAACTTTCGCTGACTCAACTGCTTGGTTTAGACCGCCGCCTACGTAGCGCTCAAGTTCAATAGAGGTAAAGTCATGCTTACCACGACGCTTAGCACGTACAGAGAAAGTCTTGCCTTCAATGTCAGCACGGCTGCGTTCTAGTACTTGCTCGTAAATATCGTGCAAGTCTTTGAATTCAGACTGTTGAACTTCAAGAGAGTGGTGAATACCTGGAGTGTGAGTCAGAGCCTCTAACACTTCTGCGTAGTACTGGTCACTCTCAGACGTCACTTCAATATGATCGCGACGGTTGAATACCGCAACACTTTCACAGCGACGTTGAATAACGTTACGAATGTTGCACTCTAGAATCCTTGTGAAGCGCTTACGCACCGATTCACTTTTTACAAAAATTTCCGGATGGGGCTTAACAATAAATTTCATAGTACTTTCACAACATTAATGTTCAAAATTTTGAAAACGCTCATCGCCAAGTAAATTAGAGAATTTACACAGCACTTGAAGCAAGAATAGATCATATCTAAATCTAAGGGCGCGAATTATACATGAGAAAGTGAAGCAAGGAAAAGAGTGCTTGCTGCAACACCATCATTAAACCGCTTGTTATTAACAGTAGCAGGTTTCGAAACGACATAAATGCCGCAGAGAGAACCATTGAAGACCAGCAAACAAAAAGCCCAACCTCATTATAAGGTTGGGCTTTCGATGCTATCTGCATGCTACCGTGTGTACACGTATCGGCTATTCATTAATAACAGGCACTTCGTCACTGTAAAGCGGCTCGCCCTGCATGATGCTGATTTCAACGCGGCGGTTGAGGCTACGTTGCCATTCAGTATCGTTCGGCTCGACTGGCTCGGTATCCGCCATGCCGCGTACTCTCAAGCGTTGATGAGAGAAACCACGCACCTTTTCCATCTCTTGAGCAACAGACACTGCTCGCTGTGATGACAAGTCCCAATTAGAGCGATAAAGCTCGGAATCAAGACGTTGATTATCGGTGTGCCCTGAGATTCGAACGATACCCGGAACATCTTTCACCAACTCAGCAACCTGTCTCACCAAAGGTCGGAACTTAGGCTGTAGGAAAGCAGAACCCGATGGGAATGCACCCTTCTCACGAATTCGAATCACAATCTGCTGGCCAAGGTTTTCAACTTCAATCGCGCCTTGGTCTATCTCTCGCTCCAACGCCTTCTTGATGCTTTCCATCAAGGTTTCCATCTCTTGCGATTGAGCTTCAGCTTGTTGTTGCTGTTGGTCTGACTCAGAGTTCTGATTGTCGTGAGTCGAAACCTCTGGCGACTTGCCTCCGGTCATCTTGCCTTGGTCACGCATGGTACCGCCAGCGCGCTCAGATTCACCTTCATGAAATTCCAGCGTCTGCTGAGTGATATCTATCGTTTGCTGCATGATCACATCAATTGGCGTTGGCTCTGGGCGACCAGGGCGAAACTCTTGTGCAATGATGCTGGTCCCTTTCGGGATGTCTTTGACTTCTAGGCGGTTCTGCACACCAAATGCGAACTTCATCGAGCCAGCGATCTGTTTGAACTTCAGTACGTCCATCTCAGAGAATGAGAGCAGCAGTACGAAGAAACACATCAGCAGTGACATCAAGTCAGCAAATGTCCCCATCCATTGAGGTAACCCCGGAGGAGGACATTTACATGGATTTTCTTCATCCATCTTCAAATCCTATTAAGCGGGTTCACCATCGATCGTGCGCTTACCTTCATTGAGGTAGCTCTTGAGGTAACCATCGATAACTCGTGGGTTCTGACCATCTTGAATCGCTAATACACCATCCATAACCAAACGACGGTTGAGTGTCTCTTGGTCACGACGCAGCGCAAGCTTGTCCGCAATTGGGAAGAACACCATGTTCGAAAGAATTGCACCGTACAGGGTCGTTAAAAGTGCTACCGCCATCGCAGGGCCGATCGCTTTTGGATCATCCATGTTAGAAAGCATGGCAACCAAACCAACCAAGGTACCAATCATACCCATCGCGGGTGCTACATCACCAAATGCAGAGAACACTTTCGCTCCCTGCTCATGACGCTCTGTGGTTAATGCGATGTCTTTTTGCAGTGCAGCACGCACCACATCACCATCATGGCCATCTACTAATAGGTCGATGCCCTTTTGCATGAAACTGTTGCTGATTTCCATCTCTTCAAGTGCCAAGAAGCCACCCTTACGTGCTGCATCCGCCATCTCTACCACTTTAGCGATAAGATCTTCAGGCTCATCGGCCTTAAACATAAATGCTTTGCCAGCGATTTTAGTTGCTCCAAAGAATTGTCCCATGGTGAACTTCATTAGAACAACAAACGTTGAACCACCCACCACGATCAAAATGGATGTCGTGTCATAGAACATCCCGAGGCTTCCACCTAGGATCATTGCCATGATTACAAAGGCAAATCCACCAATCAAACCTATTAGGGTTGCTAAATCCACTGAGCACTCCTCATGCTTTTTTGTAGCTCTACGTCGACGATAATCTTTTTATCGGCCAGACTATAAGATCTTTTAGTAAATTCTTGGCCTAAATATCACACTTTTCGTTTTTGAATCACAATTATTGGCTTACTTTGCTCTTATCCTTAGCGCATAAACTCGATAAAGCTAAGGTTATTCAACCAAAGTGAGTTCAAGCCCCTTAAAAACGAACTTTCTAGCAAAATTTCTTGGTTACATTTGACCATCTCAGCGGCCTAGGGTAACGTTCGTTCATATTTCCAAACGCAGATTTATTATGGCTACTAAGAAACCTGAAAATATGAGCTTTGAAGCGGCTATCGAAGAGCTTGATGGCTTGGTTGATCAACTAGAAAATGGTGATCTAGCTTTAGATGATGCGCTGAAAAAGTTCGAACGAGGCATCTCCCTCGCTCGTGCTGGTCAAAGTAAACTAAACGATGCTGAACAGCGTGTTAGCATCTTACTGCAAAATGATGAAAATGCAGAACTTAGTGACTTTAACCCACAACCAGAATAACGAATTGTATGAGATCCCCTATGATCGAGACTTTATTGTCTTATCAAGCACGTAATAACGAGCAACTGAACCTTTGGCTTGATCGCCTGCCACACCAAAATCAGAACCTTATCAACGCGATGCGTTATGGGTTACTTTTAGGCGGCAAACGCGCACGTCCATTTCTTGTCTACATTACAGGGGAAATGCTCGGCTGTACCGCTGAAGAACTCGATACTCCAGCTTCTGCAATCGAATGTATTCATGCATATTCTCTGATTCACGACGACCTTCCAGCAATGGATGACGATGAACTTCGTCGTGGCCATCAGACTTGTCACATCAAATACGACGAAGCAACGGCAATTTTAACTGGCGATGCCCTACAAACTCTCGCGTTTACTATACTTGCGGAAGGCACATTAAGTGCTGACGGGGAAAGCAATCGCGTTCGAATGATTCAACGCCTAGCTGAAGCGTCTGGCGCACAAGGTATGTGCATCGGACAGGCTCTTGATATTGAAGCTGAAAACCGCTCGGTCACGCTAGAAGAGTTAGAAGAAGTTCACCGTAACAAGACTGGCGCTCTAATGAAGAGTGCGATTCGTTTAGGTGCTCTGGCTGCTGGCGAAAAAGCGTTTGAAGTGATGCCTCAATTAGATAAGTACGCCGATGCAATCGGGTTAGCCTTCCAAGTTCAGGATGATATTTTAGATATCATTAGCGATACCGAAACTTTGGGTAAACCACAGGGCTCTGACCAAGATTTGAACAAAAGCACCTACCCTTCTTTGTTAGGTTTAGAGGGCGCTCAAGAAAAAGCGCAAACTCTGCTACAGGAAGCGCTTCAAGCTTTGGCTGCAATCCCATACAATACCCAGTCACTCGAAGAGTTCGCCCGATACGTCATCGAGCGCAAGAACTAAGACAATAAGCGCGCATTACCTATGACTCTTGATATATCAAAGTACCCAACTCTTGCTTTGGCTGATAAGCCAGAGGATTTGCGTCTACTTCCAAAAGAGACGCTTACACAGCTTTGTGATGAATTACGTACCTATCTTCTTAACTCGGTGAGCCAGTCAAGTGGTCACTTAGCGTCAGGCTTAGGTACAGTAGAGCTGACTGTTGCTCTGCACTATGTGTACAACACGCCTTTTGACCAGTTGGTTTGGGATGTTGGTCACCAAGCATACCCGCACAAAATTCTTACAGGTCGTCGCGACCGCTTGTCGACTATCCGTCAAAAAGATGGACTGCACCCATTCCCATGGCGTCAAGAGAGTGAATACGACACCCTTTCTGTTGGTCACTCCTCAACATCGATCAGTGCTGCACTTGGTATGGCTATCAGTTCGAAGAAAGAAGGCAAGAACCGTAAAGTCGTGAGTGTGATTGGTGATGGCGCGATTACTGCGGGTATGGCATTTGAAGCCATGAACCACGCGGGCGATATTCACAATGACATGCTGGTTATCCTGAACGATAACGAGATGTCGATCTCTGAAAACGTAGGTGCGCTAAACAACCACCTAGCTCAAGTTCTTTCTGGCAGTCTTTACACGTCAATTCGTGAGGGCGGCAAGAAAGTGCTATCAGGCGTTCCGCCGATTAAAGAGCTGGTTCGTCGTACAGAAGAACATCTAAAAGGCATGGTTGTCCCTGGCACCATGTTCGAAGAGTTAGGCTTTAACTACATTGGCCCAATTGATGGTCACGATGTCAATGAGCTGATTAAAACGCTTAAGAACATGAGAGACCTTAAAGGCCCTCAGTTCCTGCATATCATGACTAAGAAAGGCAAAGGCTACGAGCCAGCTGAGAAAGATCCAATCGGTTACCACGGCGTACCGAAATTCGATCCAGCACACTCAAGTCTGCCTAAGAGCACCAGCTCTAAACCAACTTTCTCTAAGATTTTTGGTGACTTCCTGTGTGATATGGCGGCGCAAGATCCTAAGCTAATGGCGATCACGCCTGCAATGCGTGAAGGTTCTGGCATGGTGCGTTTCTCGAAAGAGTACCCAGAACAATACTTCGACGTAGCAATTGCTGAGCAGCATGCTGTGACCCTAGCAACGGGTATGGCGATTGCGGGTGATAAGCCGATTGTCGCTATCTACTCGACGTTCCTACAACGTGGCTACGATCAACTGATCCACGATGTGGCTATCATGGACTTACCGGTCATGTTCGCTATTGACCGTGCAGGTCTTGTCGGTGCTGATGGTCAAACACACCAAGGTGCGTTCGACTTAAGCTTTATGCGTTGTATTCCAAACATGGTGATCATGGCGCCAAGCGACGAAAACGAATGTCGCCAAATGCTTTACACTGGCCACCAGCATACAGGTCCAAGTGCCGTTCGTTACCCTCGCGGTAATGGTATGGGTACTGAGATACAAAATAAATTTACCGCGCTTGAGATTGGTAAAGGTCGTATCGTTCGCGAAAGCGAAAAAACAAAAGATGGCTCGAAAGTCGCTATCTTAAGCTTTGGTACTTTCCTTGAGAGTGCACTTCAAGCCGCTGACGTCATCGATGCGACAGTTGCAGATATGCGCTTTGTGAAACCACTCGATGAAGCTCTGATCAAACAACTTGCTGCTGACCACGATGTACTGGTAACTATCGAAGAGAATGCGATTGTAGGTGGTGCGGGCGCAGGTGTGATTGAGTTCTTGATGCAAGAGAAACTGCTGATGCCAGTATTGAACCTTGGCCTACCAGACAAGTTCATTGCTCAAGGTACGCAAGGCGAACTGCATGAAGAGCTTGGTTTGGACGCGAAAGGCATTGAGAAGTCTATCACTGACTATCTTGCCAAGTAGCTTTAATACGTAAGCTCGTAAGCTCCGCAAACAAAAAAGGTTGGCCCTAGGGTCAACCTTTTTAGTATCTGCTAATTAGTTTGGTGTATCGCCAACTAAACCTTAGCCCTTCAGTTAACTCACACTAACCAACCTGCGAAATGTGCCACGGCATACAACGAAATAGCCGCCATAATACCCGCTACAATATCGTCAATCATGATACCCAAGCCGCCGTGAATTCGCGCATCTAGCCAACCAATCGGCCAAGGTTTTACCATGTCAAAGAAGCGGAAAAGCACAAAACCAGTCAGAAGCCATTTCCAGTCATCGGCAGGGATATTCAGCATAGGCACTAAGCTCATGGTGATCCAAAAGCCCGCAAACTCATCCCAAACGATAGAACCGTGGTCATGCACGCCCATATCATCAGACGTTACTTGGCAGATCTTAATACCAATAATGCAGCTTACCACCACCACGGCAACGTAAGCAGGAAACGGTAGCTGAACCAACAATAGGTACAACGGAATTGACGCAAGCGTGCCCATTGTGCCGGGAATAATAGGCGATAAGCCACTGCCAAAACCCGTTGCTAAGAAATGCCAAGGATTTTTAAGAGAAATAAGAGAAAGTGGGTTTGTCATCAATTAACCTTAAAGTGATCGTAACCAGTTAAGTTCCAGCTTAGTGGTTCACCATTATTGTGTAATTCAAAATATTCTACAGGTCTTATCTGGCCAATGCAGGTGACTTTTGTACCAGTGTGTGACAAAGCACTTTCCAGCGACCCTTTATTCTCTTCTGGTACAGTAAAGCACAGTTCGTACTCTTCACCACTCGTTAGCGCATACTGCTGAGCTGAAGTGATATCAGGAGCGAACTGACGTAACTCTGGAGAGATAGGCAGCGTGCTTACATCAATACTCGCGCCAACTTGAGAACGCTTAAGGATATGTTTTAAATCAGCAATAACGCCATCAGAGATATCAATCGCAGATGAAGCAAGGTTCACTAGAGCCTGACCCGCTAACACTCGTGGGGCGCTCACATAATGTCTCTCTTCAAGCTCAGCAGCATAGGGCTTCGCTCTGTTCTGCTCAGGGTTAAGTAACACTTCTAAGCCAGCTTTGCTGTCACCTAGATTACCTGTTACGTAAATCCAGTCGCCCACTTTCGCGCCATCTCTGCGCAGCGCTCGTCCTTCAGGAACAAAGCCCTGTACCGTCAGTGTCAGGCTTAGTGGACCTTTGGTTGTGTCGCCACCAATTAACTGAATACCAAAGTAGTCTGCGAGTTTAAAAAAGGAGTCACAGAAGGGAGCAAGCCATGCTTCATCGATTTCAGGCATGGTTAAAGCAAAAGACACCCAAGCAGGCGTCGCGCCCATTGCAGCAAGGTCACTGATATTGGAAGCCAACGCTTTGTGTGCCACCCAAGCCGGATTCGCCTCAGCTAAGAAATGGGTACCAGCCACTAAGGTGTCCGTGCTGATCGCTATCTCAACATTGCCCGGCGCTTTGACCAAAGCACAATCATCGCCAGCAGCTAGAAGAACGTCTTTACGTTGTGGTTGTCGATTTACAAAATATTTTTCAATCAGGTTAAATTCGCCAGACATCACATGCCCTATCTTTAGTCTCATAAAAATCGCCGTAATCATGGATATTACAGAAATTTAGTTACAAAAAAGGCCAGCATAAAGCTGACCTTTAGATTCAATATACGAACGTCTTATTTCTTACGAACGTGCGGTGCAGCTTTATCAAGCACACCGTTAACAAACTTATGGCTGTCTTCTGCTGCAAATACTTTTGCAAGCTCGATAGCTTCGTTGATAACCACTTTGTATGGTACATCTTCGCGACGAGTCATCTCGTACATAGCTAAACGTAGAAGCGCTAGTTCCATCAGATCCAGATCTTGCATAGGGCGAGATACGAATGGACGAAGCTTGCTATCAAGTTCCATGTGGCTAAGAGCAACACCAGTTAGTAGGTCGCGGAAGTATGCAACGTCTGTTTCTGGCATAGCAAGAGCAGGCTCTGCAGCATGATGCTCTTCTTCATCATACTTACCACCAGATAAGAACTGTTCTTCAACGGTAGCAATATTTTCTTTAGTAATTTGCCAAGAATAAATTGCTTGTAGAGCAAATTGACGTGCGTTACGACGTGCGGCTGGTTTCACACTGGCCCCCATTAGGAATCGATTTCAGAAAGAACGTTGATCATCTCAAGTGCGCTAAGTGCTGCTTCTGCACCCTTATTACCAGCCTTGGTTCCTGCGCGTTCAATAGCTTGATCGATCGTATCAACAGTAAGAACACCAAACGCTACTGGAAGAGAATATTCCAGAGACACTTGTGCCAAACCTTTATTACATTCACTACAAACATAGTCAAAGTGAGGTGTACCGCCACGAATTACTGTACCAAGAGATACAATCGCATCGAACTTACCTGTTTTTGCAACGCGCTGCGCTACAAGTGGAAGTTCTACTGCACCAGGGCAACGAACAACAGTGATGTTGTCTTCGCTTACTTGTCCATGACGCTTTAAAGTATCGATTGCACCAGAAAGTAAACTTTCGTTAATAAAACTGTTGAAACGAGCAATAACGATAGCAATTTTTGCATTTGGCGCTGGGAAGCCACCCTCGATCACTTTCATAAGCCTTCCTTTAACTATTTTCATCAAGTGAGAATCGCCGGATTCTAGCACAAAACTGTGAGCAATATCTAATGGTAATTTAGAAGAACAGACACCGGCAATGTAAAGATGATAATGCAGCGCTGATCCCAAGCATATAGGAACAGCGAGTAACCAAGTTTGTGTGTTGAACACGTTTTGAGTCGGACTTGGCTACTTTGCTCTTTTGGCAAGATTTATCACCAAAAGAGCCACTGAAATCATCGGTAAATTATGTTGCTACAAACAGAGAAACGTCTGCTTGCTAACGCATGGTTTATTCGCAAACGTACTCAACAACGTTAAGGCCAAAACCACCCAATGCGTGGTAACGCTTAGTGCTTGAAGAAAGCAGACGCATATCGTGCACACCTAGATCTTGAAGAATCTGAGAACCGACACCAACACGACGCGAGGTACCCTGCTTCTTCGCCATAGTTGGCTGCTCGTTCTTGTCTTGCGCTTCGAATGTCTTCACTTTGTGAATCAAAGAATCAGACGACTCTTCGTTGCCAAGAATAACCAACACACCGCCTTCGTCGCCAATACGCTTCATCGCTTTATCTAGCGACCAGCTGCGTTCAGTACCACGGTCTGAATGAAGCAGATCGGTGAACGTGTCATGCAGGTGAACACGTACCAAAGGAGCACCTTCAGATAGGTCGCCTTTTTGCATCGCGTAGTGGATCTGGTTATCAATTGTATCGCGGTAAGTCACCAGCTCGAAATCACCAAACTCTGTTGGTAAATGGCATTGTGCTACACGCTCAATCGTTGTTTCTGTGTTGTTGCGGTATTCAATCAAGTCAGCAATCGTGCCTAGCTTGATGTCGTGTTTTTCAGCAAACACTTCAAGGTCAGGGCGACGAGCCATAGTACCGTCGTCGTTAAGGATCTCAACGATAACCGATGCTGGCTCGCAGCCTGCAAGACGTGCTAAATCACAACCTGCTTCTGTGTGTCCTGCGCGAGTCAGAACACCGCCATCTTGCGCTGTCAGTGGGAAAATATGACCAGGTTGAACAAGATCAGCCGCTTTCGCATCTTTCGCCACTGCCGCTTGAACCGTCACTGCACGGTCTGATGCAGAGATACCCGTTGTTACGCCCTCTGCCGCTTCAATCGAAACAGTAAAGTTAGTGGTGTACTGTGCGTTGTTATCTTGAACCATAGGCGCTAGACCCATGCGGTTTGAACGCTCTTTGGTTAGCGTCAGACAAATTAAACCACGGCCGTACATCGCCATGAAGTTAATCGCTTCTGGCGTCACATGTTCTGCTGCCATGATCAGATCGCCTTCATTTTCGCGATCTTCATCATCCATCAGGATAACCATTTTTCCTAGGCGAATGTCTTCAATAATTTCTTGAGGAGTACTAATTGGCATTGTTCTATATCCTTTGAAATGGTTCTGCTTCCTAGAACCGACACTATTTAAACCTGATGATATTGCTTCGCTTTACAAAGTCTCGCTTAACGCACTTTGTATCAACGGTTAGGCAAAACCATTCTGCTGTAAGAATTCCATCGTTAATCGAGATTCAGGCTCAGATTCTTGTTGCTGACCTTGCAGTAAACGCTCCATGTAACGTGCTAATACATCAACTTCTAGATTCACTTTACGACCGACATTGAATTGGTCGATGGTGGTTTCTGAAGAAGTATGAGGAACGATAGTCAGCTTGAATGCGTTCTTACGTAAATCGTTCACAGTCAGGCTAATGCCATCAACTGTTACTGAGCCTTTTTGAGCCACGTATTTTGAGATTTCTGCTGGCATTTCTACCCAGAATTCAATCGCACGGCCAACTTGGTTACGTTCAACAATCTCACCCACGCCATCAACGTGACCAGACACTATATGTCCACCGAAACGCGTGGTTGGTAACATTGCTTTCTCAAGGTTAACTTTATCGCCCGCTTGGTAATCGACAAAACCCGTTTTTTTCAGGGTCTCAAGCGAAAGATCTGCACTGTAGCTGTGGTCGTTATATTCAACAACTGTCAAACACACACCATTGGTAGCGATACTGTCGCCTAACTTAACGTCAGCCATATCAAGCTTACCAACATTAACCGTTACGGTGATGTCTTCTCCGCGGGGAGTGATTGCACTCAATGTACCTACGGCTTCTACAATTCCTGTAAACATTTTAAAACTCTTTTTGTTGTCAACGACACGTATGTAGTTGGAGTAACTATTTCAACTGTGGTTTCGTTACTATCTGTTTCGAAATACGGGTTTCGCAACGATGCGAATATCCACACCAACCTGTCGAACATCTTTAATTTCTAGGTCAATAACGTCAGACATTGAAGTGAGCCCTAATGCACCCATCAAACCTCGTCCGTCACTGCCCATAAGTTTAGGTGCTAAATAAAGGATTAGCTCATCCACCAGCTGCTCTTCAATCAAGCTTTTTGCCAATGTTGCGCCCGCTTCGACCCAAATATGGTCGATATGATTGGCAGGTAATTGACGCATCAGATCGTGCAAATCGAGCTGACCTGCATCTGTGGTTGCGACTTCAATATCAGCAGATGCTTCGGCAACTCTCAACACCGATGTTGGAGTCTGGAATAACTTGAGTTCAGGACGCAGTTGGTTTTGACGATCAAGAATCACGCGAATCGGCTGACGCAGCTCGTCTTCAGCGTAATGACCTTTGATACTGCTTGGCAACTCTGCCCAACGAACATTCAACGACGCGTTGTCTTCAATCACCGTCTGGCTAGTTGACAACACAGCGCCTGATTTTGCTCGGTAGTTCTGAACATCACGACGTGCTTCTGGCGATGTGATCCACTGGCTTTGGCCATTTTCCAATGCCGTTTGCCCATCAAGGCTAGCGGCCATCTTTAACTGAACGAATGGCATGCCAGTTTGCATACGCTTGATAAATGCAGGGTTCAAGTCGAGAGCGTCTTGCTCTAGCAAACCGATTTCAACCTCAATACCCGCATCGCGTAGCATTTTGATACCACGACCTGCGACTTTTGGGTTTGGGTCCTGCATGGCACAAATCACTTTGGCTACTTGAGCCTTAATCAAACCTTCAGCACAAGGCGGCGTTCGACCGTAATGAGAACAAGGCTCTAGCGTGACATAAGCCGTCGCACCTTTTGCTTTGTCGCCTGCTATTCGCATGGCATGTACTTCAGCATGAGGTTCGCCAGCTTTGGCATGAAAACCTTCACCAACGATCTGACCGTCGGTTTGTACAATGACACAACCCACATTAGGGTTTGGCGCAGTAGTGTAAATGCCGCGTTTTGCTAACTGAATAGCACGCGACATCATTTGAAAATCTAGGGGAGTTAAGTTTGACATGATTGAGGAGTTAATCCTCTAATTTAGCGATTTCTTCGCCAAACTCTCGGATGTCTTCAAAGCTGCGGTAAACAGAGGCAAAACGAATGTACGCCACTTTATCCAATTCTTTCAATTGGCCCATCACAAGATTACCAATCATCTCGCTTGGTACTTCACGCTCACCAGTTGCACGGAGTTGTGACTTAATCGTACTGATCGCAAGTTCAATCGCGTCAGCACTCACTGGGCGTTTTTCTAGGGCGCGCTGTACACCACCCACCATTTTATCTTCATTAAATGGTTCGCGGTTTCCATTCGACTTTATGACTTTAGGCATCACAAGTTCTGCCGATTCGAACGTAGTAAAACGTTCACTACATGCAAGGCATTGACGGCGACGACGAACCTGATGGCCATCGGCTACCAGTCTTGAATCGATTACTTTAGTGTCGTTCTCTGAACAAAAAGGACAATGCATATCACCTCCAAATAATTGAATATCAGTGTAACGGAATTGCCAAACGTTAGGAAAGAAAAAGGGCCAATTAAGGCCCTTTTGTGTGGTGATTCATTGATTATTGCTACTCGACCGCCATTTCAAAAATGAGCTGAGGAGTAAAATTAACGACCAGCGTTAACCGCGGACTAAATAGTTCGCTTTACCTACCCATTTGTAGCTTGTCAGCTCTTCTAAGCCCATTGGGCCGCGAGCATGCAATTTCTGAGTAGACACGGCAACTTCAGCACCTAAACCAAACTGTGCTCCATCAGTGAAACGTGTTGATGCATTCACATAAACCGCTGCAGAACCAACAGAGTTAATGAAACGCTCTGAGCTCTCTAAGCTATTGGTCATGATCGCATCTGAATGACTCGCGTTGTGTACACGCATGTGGTCAATCGCTTCTGCCACATCCGCTACCACTTTCACGCCTAGCGTGTAGCTTAGCCATTCAGTGTCAAAGTCGCCTTCAACCGCATCACGTTGGTCTTCAAAACCCGCTAGCAGCGATTTTGCACTGGTATCAGCAACTAAGGTTACCTTGCCGGCTAAACGCTGTTTCAGCTTAGTTAGGAAAGCTTCAGCAACCGCTTCATGCACTAGCAGTGTATCTAACGAGTTACACGCCGATGGACGTTGAACTTTTGAGTTTTCGACCACATCGACAGATTTCTCAAGATCAGCGCTTTCATCAACGAAGATATGACTGATACCAAAGCCGCCGATGATTACTGGGATGGTGCTGTTCTCTTTACACATCTTGTGCAGACCAGCGCCGCCACGAGGAATGATCATATCCACGTAGTCGTCCAGTTTAAGCAGTTGAGAAACGAGTTCACGATCAGGCTTCTCGATGTACTGAACAGAAGCGGCTGGAAGCTCCGCTTTCTCTAATGCAGACTGGATAACCTTAACCAGTTCCATGTTCGAGAAAAACGTCTCTTTACCACCACGTAGAATGCTTGCGTTACCTGTCTTCAGACACAGAGCTGCAATATCGATGGTTACGTTCGGACGCGCTTCATAGATAACACCCACCACACCAAGTGGCACGCGGCGACGAGACAGCGACATACCGTTTTCTAGTACTTTGCTGTCAATTTCGCTGCCAACTGGGTCATTCAGGCTAATCACGTTACGAACATCGTTAGCGATACCGGTTAAGCGCTCTTCGTTAAGAAGTAGACGATCAAGCAGTGCGTCAGTTAAACCCGCTTCGCGACCTAATTCGATGTCTTTCGCGTTCGCTTCTAAAATCGTTGTTGCGTTTGCTTCTAGCTCATCAGCGATAATCGCCAATGCTTTATTCTTTTGCGCCGTAGATGCGGTCGCTAGGTGGAAAGCAGCGTCTTTTGCTGCGATACCCATGTTAGTTAAATCCACGTTTAACTCTCCCTAAATTCTGTCTGTCTTTGGATGCAAAAAGGTGATTCACCTTATCATCACGAGCTACTCTTGGATTACAACTAGGTCGTCACGGTGAATGACTTCTGACCCATAATCGTATCCAAGGATGTCGCCAATATCTTTACTGTGCTTGCCTGCAATTTTTGCTAGGTCTTGGCTTGAATAACTGGCGATACCACGCGCAATTACTTTGCCTTTGCTGTCTGTGACTTGGGTAACTTCACCACGAGAGAATTCGCCTTTAACTCGAACAACCCCTTTCGCCAACAAGCTGCTGCCTTTGGTGTTGACTGCGTTTACTGCGCCGTCGTCAACCACGATGTCACCTGCTGAAGCAGGGCCCGCTAAAATCCAGCGTTTACGGTTTTCAAGCGCTTCCGCTAAAGGCAAGAAACGTGTGCCTTGTGGGTTATCACTCAGTGAATCAAACACCACATTTTCAGCACTGCCCGCAGCAATAATCACTTCGATGCCTGCGCGACGAGCAATGTCAGCCGCCTGCAGTTTTGTCGCCATGCCGCCAGTACCCAACGTAGTACCGCTGCCACCTGCGATCTTACGCAGCGTGTCATCAATGGTTTTCACTTCTTTGATGAGCTCAGCATTTGGATCTTTACGAGGGTCAGCCGTAAACAGGCCTTTTTGGTCTGTTAGTAGCAAAAGCTTATCAGCACCGCACAAAATACCCACTAAGGCCGACAAGTTATCATTGTCGCCCACTTTAATTTCGTTGGTTGCTACTGCGTCGTTTTCGTTTACTACCGGAATAATATCGTGCTCAACCAGTGCGTTGATCGTGTCACGTGCATTAAGAAAACGCTCGCGATCATCGAGATCAGCACGAGTCAGTAGCATCTGGCCAATCTTAAGGCCATAGATAGCAAACAAAGACTCCCAAACTTGAATCAACTGACTTTGCCCAACTGCCGCAAGCAACTGTTTGCTCGCCATTGAGTTGGGAAGTGCGGGGTAACCAAGGTGCTCACGTCCTGCTGCAATTGCACCAGACGAAACCATAACCACAGAGTGGCCTTGTTTTTTTAATTCAGCACATTGACGAACCAGCTCAACCATATGAGCGCGGTCTAATGCCAATGTTCCACCAGTTAAGACACTGGTACCCAGTTTAACAACGACAGTTTTACGCTGTGTTGTTGTCCCGCTTTGATGATTTGTTGTCATGAAGTCTTTTATGGATAAAACAAATAAGAGGTGATGTTTTAGCAATCAAAAGGGGAATTCACAAGCAGAAAAGGTGCGAAATCGCACCTTTTTGCTTTGTATAGAAGAGTAACCTTTAAAATTAGACGAATTCGACAGACTCTTCGTCTAATTGGATACTGATTTCAAACTTACTTTGAAGTTCATCAACCAGTTTCTTGTGGAAGGCTTCTTGAGTTCGAGAGACCTCAGCGACCGCCTTTTTAGGTAACGGCAAAGAATCCCAGTTACCATCGATGTTGTACTTGCCGATATTGTACTTCGCCGAATATCCCTCTTCCGACTTATCCAATTCCAGCCACCAGCCCCAGAACTCGCGTTCTTCTGGTGATTTTTTATCGTTCACACATACAGACAAGCAATCAAAGATATAGTGGCCTTCTTCTGATTGCGGTTCCCTTAAGTAAGGCCCGATCGCCTTTAAAACATTCAACAAGCGGTAATGCGTAGGTTGTTGTGTCACTTCTGACATATTGAATCTCCATTTTCAATGTTAAGAATGACGTTACTCAGACTGTTATACGTAGAAACTACGCATTTGGATTTTATAAATTATCTCTGAGTATCAGGTACTTAGTTTGTACACTTTTCATGCTTAACTAATTTAGGAGAAATGTCATCTAAATAATTCATCCTCAAGCCACTTTATCGCCAATTCGAGGGATTGCTCATAACCTTGTGTAATTGACTTAGCTTTGATTTTCTTCGCTTTTCCGTAATCACTGTAAATAGCAACCAGTTGATTATCCATTGGCGGTGAAACCGGGTCACCTTCCAGAGCCAATGCCAAGATAGGAACACTGGTTTTACTGTTTGACAGCAAGCCTTGTACCTTGAGTGACCACGCCATCAACTGCCCAGAAAGGCTATTGATATCGACCGCCCCTTTACCAAGACGCGAAGCCAACACATCTAGATGCATCTTAGGCATCTGTTTCAGTTTGTCGGCATGAACAAAGATGTCGTGAATTGGCGCGCCTAAAGAGATACACGCTTTAATCTTATGTTGCTCAAGGAAAGATAATCTCACCATCGCATTGCCACCGAAGCGGAAACCAAACAAGCCGACTTTGTGGTGATCGACCCATGGGATGTTAGGCAATTCATTCAGCACTGCTTGGTGAAGACAAGATGAGTCTTCTGTTAACGGCCAATGTGCACTGTGCCCTATTGATGGCATGTCTACCGTTAACATAGCAATGTTCTTAGGTGCTAAATAATCCCTAAACAGGCGCCACATATCGGTTTGCAAGCTATCTAGACCCGCGCTGACAATCACAACCGGTTGTGGTTTATCTGTCTTGGTTAGATGCAAGTTCGCTTTGATCTTCTTGTTTTGGTATGGGATATCAATCTGTTTGACGATCAACTTAGTGTGCTTGATCGCTTCAGAATAGGCTGCGTTGGCCAACACTTGAGCCTGAGCTGCCAAGTTGTCGTTCTTGAGGTGTGGGTAACCCGCAATACTGAAGCACAACGATGCGGAAAATAGCTCTTCAGCCATCTCTTCACCATTCTTCTCATTAGAACGATTTTGATGCTGCATACCCAGCTTGGTCCATTCGTATGCCCAGTTACCACTTCGGTAACCCATGACCGTATCAAGCCACTCATCGGTTGTACGAGAGTTATCTGATGACGCGATGCGAGCCAATACCGCTTCCTGCTCTATTGGATTAACGCCTTGCCATACCCACTGAAGACGTCTTAGGTTTCGATACCATGATGAGTTTTGCTGTTCACGTTTCTCATCCAATAGCGCTTCAGAGCTTGGCATGTATTGTGTCAACATTGAGGTCTCTTTCGCTTGCTTGTGCTTTACAAACAAAGTTTCCGAAAGGTTCGAGCTCGTTTCTTCTGGTTCAGACATTGGGATACTTAATAAGAAATGGTTGTCACTAATAATATAAAAAAAAATGACCCTATAAAGGGTCATTTCTCAAAAAACTAAGTTTACGCTTATTTTGACTTGCGATTTACTGGCTCTACGTAGCTTAGGCTAGTATCCCAAGGTTGCTCAATCCATGTGTCTTGAGCGATATCAACAATGTACTCGTCTAGCAAATCAGCGCCAGATGGTTTTGCACATACAGCGATCAGTTTCGCTTTAGGGTACATTTCGCGAAGCTTACGTGCAGTGTCACCACTATCAACCAAGTCTTCAACGATTAGGAAGCCTTCGCCGTCACCTTCAGGTGCTTTAACTACTGTCATATCACGTTGGTGATCGTGGTCGTAGCTAGAAATACAAATCGTATCTACGTGACGAATACCTAGCTCACGAGCCAAGATTGCACCAGGAACCAAACCACCACGGCTTACTGCCCAGATGCCTTTCCACTGCTCTGCTGGCATTTGCTTTTCAGCAAGTTGACGGCAGTAAGTCTGCATGTTGTCCCAAGTGATAACGAATTTGTTGCTCATAGTATAAAACCTAATAATTTTGTCATGTTATTAGAGGCTATTTCAAACATAGCCTCTTCAGCGATTAAGCAGAAATCTAGACGATTAAGCGAAAATGTATTTAAGAATAAAGATAGCCGACATTACCCACACAGCAGGTGAAACGTCGCGACCTTTACCACTTAGCAGCTTAATTGCAGCGTAAGCGATGAAACCTAGTGAGATACCCTCAGCGATAGAGTACGTCAGCGGCATAAGCAGACATGTTACCACGACTGGTGCTGCTTCCGTAAGATCACGCCAATCAATGCCAACTAGGCCAGACATCATCAGAATTGCTACATAGAAAAGTGCACCTGATGTTGCGTAAGCCGGAATCATACCTGCAAGTGGCGAGAAGAAAAGAGCCAGTAGGAATAAGATACCAACAACAACAGCCGTTAGACCGGTACGGCCGCCTTCAGCAACACCCGCAACACTCTCAACATAAGAAGTAGTATTTGATGTACCTAGCAGTGCACCAATAGATGTTGCTGTAGAGTCAGCAAGCAGTGCTTTGTTCAAGCGAGGTAGTTTGCCGTCTTCTTTGATTAGGTTTGCTTTCGTTGCAACACCAACCAGAGTACCCGCTGTATCGAACAAATCGACGAACAAGAACGCGAATACCACTGAAATCATACCGATTTCAAATACAGCAGAGAAATCAAGCTGCATGAATGTAGGAGCAAGGCTTGGTGGTGTAGACATGATGCCGCCGTATTGAACGTCACCAATAACAATGCCAAGAGCTGTGATAGCTAGAATCGCAATCATTACTGCCCCTTTCACGCCACGGTGAACAAGAGCAATCGTTAGGAAGAAACCAAGTGAGCCTAGGATAGGAGCAATCGCGGTAATGTCGCCCAGTGAAACTTTAGTTGCTGGGTTAGAAACAACGATGCCTGCATTGCTAAGCGCAATAAACGCTAGGAAAAGACCGATACCTGCAGAGATACCAACACGCAGAGACATAGGGATCGAGTTGATAATCCATTCACGGATCTTAAAGATGCTTAAGAAGATGAAGATTACGCCTGATACGAAAACCGCTGCCAGAGCAACTTGCCACGTATAACCCATACCCATTACAACAGCGTAGGTAAAGAATGCGTTCAAACCCATGCCTGGAGCTTGAGCAATTGGGTAGTTAGCAACAAAGCCCATGATGAAACAGCCAATAGCAGCCGCTAAACAGGTTGCTACAAATACAGCGCCATGGTCCATACCAGCATCAGCTAGAATCATTGGGTTTACAAAAATGATGTAAGCCATTGTTAGGAAGGTTGTTAGACCTGCGATGATTTCAGTGCGCACATTGGTGCCATTTTCACTGAGTTTGAATAGCTTTTCGAACATTATCGAATCCTATAAGGGTAAAAAGTAAACGGTTGCGTAATCGATTGGCTGTGGATTATAAAGTTATCAAATAACAAATTCCAGATAGAATTAAGGCTCTAATCGATATTTATCAGAATGCCGTATGAAACAAAGCGATTAAAAATGAAGATATCATCGATAAATAACCATTAAAAACAAACAATTAACAACAATAGACTCACTAAAACTAGTTGGTTGTTTTTTCTACCATCGGTTATTTTCATTGATAATCTAGCCAGTAAATTCTGAATTCAAACTCACAATAGTTATGTATTTTTCAACAGGATCAGTAATAAGGCGCAAATTGATATTTCGGCGTTTAAAAAACAACCACGCAGAACAGCAAGGAAAGTGACAAGCGAAAGCGGTTTGGAAAAGTAGCAGGCAAAAAAAACGCCACTCAAAACTGAGTGGCGGTAGAATCTGTCAACCAAAAGGGCTGTAAAAGAATTCCAATATATAGGGGTGAACAAAACTGTTCGAGTTACATGCTTACGGTATTAGTAACCAAAGCTTGTAGGGTATGCAAAGTTGCTAGTGTAAACAGAGCTGTTAAGCCAGAACATTGCAGATGGTAAACCTTTCATAACTATCACCTTAATAAATCAATAAAAAACAAATTTGATTTCTCGGTTCCTTGGAGGCGATAAAACGGACTCATCCTTTGAGCATTTACTCTTCGTCTCAGAAGTTGGTTATTAATATACCCCAAAGAAAAAAGATTACAAGTATTTTTTGCTATACGTCACACTTTTGGCTACTTATGGTTATTTTGCAAACTTATTCTTGTAATTAAATTACAAAAAAAGAATTAAACAAACGTTTGCCCGTGTCATTTATAAGCATCAAAGCGCTTAATCATGATCAGATGGACAAGATCGCTTTCAAAATTTGAGCTATTTGAGGTTTAGAACCGCTACTCGTCAAAACACTCTAGTGGTATGCTGTTGCCATCAAAACAGACCCATATTTTAGATTTTTGTTCTAAGTTTTCACCTATAAAAACCCTAAACATATGGTTATCAAATAAAAAAGGAGTCATCCGTGTCTGAATTCCATTCTGAGATCAGTAAATTATCCCCTGCCCCTATTTGGCAGTTCTTCGATAAGATTTGCTCAATCCCACACCCTTCAAAGCATGAACAAGAGCTTGCTCAATACATTATTGCTTGGGCAACAGAGCAAGGCCTAGATGTACGTCGTGACCCAACGGGCAACGTATTCATCAAGAAGCCAGCAACGCCGGGTATGGAAAACAAAAAAGGTGTGGTGCTACAAGCTCACATCGATATGGTTCCACAAAAGAACGAAGACACCGTTCATGACTTCGCTAAAGATCCAATCCAACCATACATCGATGGTGAGTGGGTTACAGCAAAAGGGACAACGCTTGGCGCTGATAACGGCATGGGCATGGCTTCTTGCCTAGCGGTTCTTGCTTCAAACGAAATCCAGCACGGCCCTATCGAAGTTCTACTAACAGTAGATGAAGAAGCAGGCATGACTGGTGCTTTCGGTCTTGAAGCGGGTTGGTTAGAAGGCGATATCCTTCTTAACACCGATTCAGAGCAAGAAGGCGAAGTGTACATGGGTTGTGCTGGCGGTATCGACGGCGCAATGACATTTGAAGTTGCACGTAATGCAATTCCTGCTGATTTCGTAACACGCAAGCTAACGTTGAAAGGCCTTAAAGGCGGTCACTCTGGTTGTGATATCCACACAGGCCGTGCAAACGCAAACAAACTGCTTGCTCGCTTCCTAGCGGGTCACGCGAAAGAGCTAGACCTACGCATCGTCGAATTCAAAGGCGGTAGCCTACGTAATGCGATCCCTCGTGAAGGTTTCGTAACGGTTGCAGTACCTGCTGCAAACCAAGAGAAACTGGCTTCTCTATACAACTACTACACTGAGCTGCTTTCAACAGAGCTAGGTAAAGTAGAAGACAGCATCGTGACTTTCAATGAAGAAGCTTCTGTAGAAATGGGCGCACTTGCGTCAGCAGACCAAGCTCGCTTTATCGCGGCACTTAACGCATGTCCAAACGGCGTGATTCGTATGAGTGACGAGATTGAAGGTGTTGTGGAAACGTCTCTAAACGTAGGTGTTATCACAACAGAAGAGAACTCAATCACAGTACTTTGCCTGATCCGCTCTCTTATCGATTCAGGTCGTAGCCAAGTAGAAAGCATGCTTCACTCTGTTGCTGAACTAGCAGGCGCTAACATCGCGTTCTCTGGTGCTTACCCAGGTTGGAAACCAGACGCAGATTCAGAAATCATGCATATCTTCCGTGACATGTACGAAGGTATCTACGGTCACAAGCCAAACATCATGGTTATCCATGCTGGTCTTGAGTGTGGTCTATTCAAAGAACCTTACCCGAACATGGATATGGTTTCTTTCGGCCCAACCATCAAGTTTCCGCACTCTCCTGATGAGAAAGTGAAGATCGACACCGTTGAGCTATTCTGGAACCAAATGGTTGCATTGCTTGAAGCGATCCCAGAAAAAGCTTAATTCGATAAGCTATGTTTGTTCAGTAAATGGTGTTTTACAGTAAACACCGTTTATCTGAGACAAAATAAAACAGGTACTCAATGAGTACCTGTTTTTGTATCTAATCTTTGTCACTGCTACTTGTGACTAAATAAACAATTAAGCGCGTGAAGCCGCGTAGCTTTCTAGCTCATCAATTGAAGTTTGTGCCACAACTTCGCCATCGATGAAGTACGTCACCATCTCGCCATCACGAACACCGATTAACGTCGCACGCTCACCAGACTGGTAAGTAATGTCCATTTGGATCGTGTTTTCATCAATCTGCTGCATTTGACCTTTTTCGATCACATCTGCACTCGTGATAGGACCCACTGGCGCTTCCGTTAGAGACGGATCAAGTTGGTGGTTGATGTCTAGGTAAGTATCAGTCTTTGTATCAAAGATGTGCGGAGAACCAGTTAGTGGGTTGCTACCAGTCCAGAACTCTAGTGAGTTGAATACCAGGTAATCGGCAGCAACTGTTAGGCCGTAAGCAGGCGCTAGTAGCATGTTCAAGCCACCACGTGCGTAACGGTTATCAACAGCCTTAACGTTAAACTTCATTAGGTAACCGGTTACTGCGTTACTACCAACACAGCCAGATAAAGCGACAGAAACCACCGCCAGTGCAACGACTTTTGAAATTGTTTTTTTCATTTTTATCTCGATATATGAATTTGGCCGCCAAAAAATGGCGGTGGATAATACCAACGAACTGAATGACAAATATCAGCTCTAAGTTAATGTATTGTCAGAAAATTCAAAATTTTAAACACCCTTCAATTAGCCAGATAAAAAACTGAAACCAATTCAGAAGCCCCTTCATAAAAAACTTTTGTCGTCACCGTAAAGCGATTGATTCGTACTAAAAATCAACGATTGCTACATTCCGTGTTAACGAATTATCACCATGTTGAGAACAACCTAAATGGCAAGACTAAAACCTAATCAACCATTCGAATTACTTGGTTATAC
Organism: Vibrio sp. 10N.247.310.23; assembly: GCF_041467155.1. Lineage (NCBI taxonomy): Bacteria > Pseudomonadati > Pseudomonadota > Gammaproteobacteria > Vibrionales > Vibrionaceae > Vibrio > Vibrio sp. 10N.247.310.23. The sequence continues at coordinate 47,087 of NZ_JBFSTZ010000005.1, forward strand.
TGTTCAGCCAGGACAGCGAATGGAGATTGAACTGCAAGCGGCTCAGCTTTACACGCATTCTCCACTTTCGATCCCGATTGAAATTATTCACGGTCGCCAAGCAGGCCCAACACTGATGGTAAATGCGGCTATCCACGGCGATGAGCTAAACGGTGTTGAGATTGCACGACAACTGACCAATGCGATTGATCCAAAGAAACTGAAAGGGACATTAATTGTTGTGCCTATCGTTAACGTATTTGGCTTTATCCATAAATCTCGTTACCTACCAGACCGTCGTGACCTAAACCGTTGCTTCCCTGGCAGTGAGAAAGGATCGTTAACATCACGTATCGCTTACACCTTCTTTGAGAACGTGGCAAAGCACTGTGATTACATTCTGGATCTACACACGGGCGCGATTCACCGTACCAATCTGCCACAGATTCGTGCAAACCTATCGAACCCTGAGACACTGCGCATCGCAAAAGCGTTCGCAACACCCGTGATTATTGATTCTCCACTGCGCGACGGTTCACTGCGTAGCGAAGCGGAAAAACTGGGTATTCCTGTATTAACTTACGAAGGTGGTGAAGCGCTGCGTTTTGATCACCTCGCGATTCGTGCGGGTTACCTTGGCGTGCATCAAGTGATGAAAGAAATCGGCATGCTGCGCCCTAACCGTAAGAAGTTACCAGAGCCAGTATTGAGTAAATCCACCAGCTGGATCCGCGCTGAATCAGACGGTATTTTGCGTAACATGGTAAGACTTGGCGAACAGGTTGAAGCAGGACAAACCCTTGCTTACATCAGCTCTCCATTGGGTCACCAAGAAGGCCAAGTGATCACAACCAAAGGCGGTATCGTGATTGGTCAGCAAACTCTGCCTTTGGTCAACGAAGGTGATGCTGTGTTCCACATCGCTTACTTCAAGCAAGACGATGAAGAAGTAGGACAATCAGTAGAAAGCTACATTGAAGAAGTGGCAGAAGACGATTGGCTGACATCGCTAAACAACTAAGGACCGAATTCGGGTAATTAGTGAATCAGATACGTAGCCACCAGCCATGAGTGGTTACGTAATCCAGACTAGTACGCCACAAATGAAAAAGCCCCGATAAACTTTTAACTAGAAAGAGAAAAGCTATATCGGGGCTTTTTTTACTTGTCCCTTATCTTAAAATTAAGGGACCTGTAAATTAATTGTGCACTGGATTACTCAGCGTCTTCTTGCTCTTCTTCACGAGCTTTTGCGCGTGCTTCACGTGCTTGCTCAGCTTTAAGCTCTTTAGTGTGACGTAGTTCGTCACGCTCTTTACGCTGCTCTGATTTACGCTCGTTACGTTCAGCTTGGTTTGAGATGAAAGATGCTAGCTCTTTCTCTGCCCACTCTTGTGCTAGAGCTTCAGTTTCGAAACCAGACTCACGCTTAGATACTGTTGTGCTGCGAGACGTTACTTGACGAGTAATCTCTGCACACCAACCGTTGCGTTTTTCTGTAAGGCGGATATCAAATTTTTTGTTCTTAGACATGTTCTATTTTTTCCTAAGGGAGATCATTAAGGGATCGGTCACTTTGATAACTCCATCTAAGTGAGCATCTTTTAACACCATCCCTTGGTAAGCGCGGTATTAGAGCACAAATCAATGAATATTGCTGCAAATATTTGCAGCGGATCACACTCCCATGCTGCAAATCGTTTGCGCCGGATTTCAATGGGTTCGTAACTCTCGATTCATCATCAACTTCTGTGCAACTTTATCGACAACAATGAAATGAACTATGCTCAAACAGAGATAAATGAAAGAGATAACCTGCAGGCTCAGGTTTACAGACTCTACTGTCTCGCCTACTCCGCCCATAATTAAAATAGCTAAGGAGTTGCTATGGATAGCTTCATCAAACATTTACCCAAGGTTGAACTGCATTTACATATTGAAGGCACGCTAGAACCTGAGCTGATGTTCCAACTCGCCAAGCGTAATAACCTGTCGATTCCCTTTGAGACCCCAGACCAAGTTCGAGACGCGTACCAGTTCCACAATCTTCAATCCTTTCTCGATATCTATTACCAAGGTGCAAACGTACTGATTCATGAACAAGATTTCTACGACCTGACGTGGGCTTATCTGTTGAAGTGTCAGCAAGATAATGTGGTTCATACTGAGATCTTCTTCGACCCTCAGACTCACACTGAACGCGGCATTGACTTTGAAGTCATCGTTGGCGGGATTACTCGAGCTTTGAATCAAGTGGAGCAAGAGCTTGGTATCAGCAGCCAACTGATCATGTGCTTTCTGCGTCATCTCGATGAAGACAGCGCTTTTGAAACACTCAAACAAGCCCTTCCTTATAAAGATAAGATCATTGCCGTTGGGTTAGATTCATCAGAACAGGGCAATCCGCCAGAGAAGTTTAAACATGTATTCCAAGAAGCGATCAACCAAGGCTTTCTGACTGTCGCGCACGCCGGAGAAGAAGGCCCAGCACAAAATATTATCGACGCAGTGAGCTTGTTAGGCATTACCCGAATTGATCATGGCGTTCGCTGTGTAGAAGATGAGGATCTGATGGAACAGCTAATAGCAAAACGCACACCTCTAACAGTCTGCCCGCTATCGAATACCAAGCTCAAGGTGTTTGAGACCATGCAAGAGCACAACATCGTCGAGTTGCTGAGAAAAGGGCTGTGCGTCACCATCAATTCCGATGATCCGGCTTACTTCGGCGGCTATATGAATGATAACTTCCTCGCCGTCGCCAATGCTCACCCAGTGACCAAAAACGAATTGGCGCAGTTCAGTATTAATGCCATCGAAGCCAGTTTTATCTCGCCTCACGCCAAGGAAGATCTCATCACACAGGTACGCCAATACCTTGCTGCGAGTACTTAATGAGTTATCAAGATCAAAAAGGGAAGCTCTGAGCTTCCCTATCTATATCAATAGATAACTAATTGGCTTAGCCCGGGTGACCATCCACTCTTGGCGTTAACAGCATCATCCCAAATTTCCAGATAAATAGACCGAACGCTAACGTCCATAAACCCGCGCTGATATTGACCATCTCAAATAAATACGCCGGGAAGAATGTCACACCTAAACTACGAACGAATGCCGCGATAAATATAGCCGAGAACGCCAAAGCCATACTTGGCCCTTTATAGATAGCACGGCCAGTATGTCCCATTGTCACGCGCGTGATCATCGCCAGAATTAACCCACTCAAACCGCCAATCGCAAACAGGTGCAGCATGTTATGGCTCGCGAACGGGTTATCTAGCAAACCGCGTAACAGCAAGCTGAGAGGGATACATAGGTAAGCCGCATGCAGCGACCACACCAAGGGTTCTGATAGTGTTGTCCAAGGCTTCCAGCGGATAAAGCGCACCAACTGTGTCACACCTGCAAATACCATCAACTCATTGCCGACTTGAGCAAAGGTCAATGGGAAGAAGCTCAACACAAATAAGCCAACCAAAGGTAGATTGGCTAACCATTCCAACCAAACCAAGGGCTGCGCTTTTTCGAAATCAAAACGACGCGCTGTGAAGAATGGGATTACTCGCCCACCCATCACTGATAAGAGCAAGGTAAACCACCACAACATAGCCTGCCAAACTGCAGACGATGGGAATGGAGGCATCCCCTTAATGGTCGCGTAACTAGCAAAGTTCGCCACGATAGCCAATATAAACAGTGGCACAAAGAATAGATTCTTCCAGCCTTTCGACTTCACGACTCGGAAACCAATTTCGTAGGCGGCGAAGATTAAGAACAGCGCCTCAACCGACGAGATCAGCCATAACGGAGCGGGTGTCCAAAACAGAATACGAGGTGCGAGCCACAAACCGACTAGCGCAGCTAATCGATAATGCTTGGTGCCATTGACACCCGTCCACGTTTGTACTGCCGTTAACACAAAACCGACCACTATCGCCATTGAGAAACCAAACAGCATCTCATGCACGTGCCACCACAGTGCGGGAACTTTTAAAATCTCAGGCTGACCGTTTTGGAACATGATGACCCAAGCGACAATCGCGATCACTGCATAGAGACTGCCTAAAAAGAAGAAAGGTCGAAAGCCTAAACGCAGGTAGGCTGGAATCGCGTCTTCTACACTTTTATCTGTGATATTTAACAAACTCGCTCCTAATTCTCAGATAAGCGGCCAAGGTATTACCTAAACCAAATTTTGTATGCATCAAATCCGATGCAATATGCAGATAACACTGCATGAAACGCGCCAATTAGATAAAACCAGTAAAAACAGCGACTCACGAGATTCACTAGCCAATAAACAAGTCAAAAAAACACAACCAAAAGAGTCATAAGGACATATAGATGTATAAATAGAAACTTACTGACTTTTGGTATCTCGCCACATATAGTAAGACTAGACTTAAATGGAACAACTCAGACAAGGAATGCGATGTATATTTTTGGTTATGGCAGTTTAATCAACTCATCTTCACGCCAGCTTACCGGTCAGACAGGGCAAGCGATCCCTGCGATTGTTCATGGCTTGATTCGCCATTGGAGCAAGATCGATGACAGCTATGTCTTATCCCCTTTGATCGTCAATCTCGGCGAAGGACAAGTGAATGGTGTGTTGCTTGAGGTGGATGATATTGCACTGGCTGAGTTTGATCGCCGTGAGCGTGGTTATCACCGTATCGAATTAAAGGCCTCTCAGATAGAAAGCCAAGATGAATTCAAACAGGATCAACCGATCTGGGTTTACATCAAAGACGAGATTGAAGCACCTTGCGAAAACAGCCCTATCGTTCAAACCTACGTCGATACTGTATTAGCAGGATGTTTAGAGGTGTCTGAAAGCTTTGCGGCGCACTTCGTTAAACACACACAAGGTTGGCATCACCCATTAGAAAATGATCGCCACCAGCCTAAATACGGCAACCTTGCTGGGGTTTCCGATCACCATCACAGTGTGATTGATGGCTTGATACTAACTGTACGCAGCTAGTTGATTTAGGTTGGTGAACACATTGACTCACCAACCTAAAGTGAGCTTAAACGACACGAATACCTGCTGGCATCGCACGTTCAGGTGTTAGCAATACACTTTCAGATTCATCTTCCGTTTCTGCACAAAGCAACATGCACTCAGAAGTGTGGCCTCTCATCTTCGCCTTCGCTAGATTGCACAAAACAACAACCTGCTTACCCATCAACTCTTCTTCTGTGTAGTAAGGGACTAGGCTGGTCACCGTTTGCAGTGTCTTGTCACCAACATCCACTTGCACTATGTAAAGCTTGTCGGCGTTTTCATGACGCACAACCTCAATGATCTTACCCACACGCATTTCTAACTTAGCAAAGTCACCATAAGAGACAGTATCCATTTCTCACTTCCTATATTGGTTTATTTTCACTCATTAAATCATTTACTAAAATTAAGTAAAATGTAAATGTTTACACTAGCATTAAGCCTAATAATTACAAGCGGTAAAGTTCTCATTACTGGAAGTAAAATGAGAGTTTCGTTGCCTTACTATCATTGTCGGTGTTAAATAGATGAAGCAATGTATAGAGGTTAAAAATGGCAACAATTAAAGATGTAGCAAAGGAAGCTGGTGTTTCTGTTGCAACCGTATCTCGAGTGATCAACAAGTCTCCCAAGGCGAGTGCAAGCTCGGTAGAGTCTGTAACTAAAGCGATGTCTAAACTTGGCTATCGACCGAATGCCAATGCTCGAGCGCTGGTAAGCCAAAGCACGAACACTGTTGGTGTATTGGTCGGTGACATCTCCGATCCCTTTTTTGGCACGCTGGTTAAGGCTGTCGACAATGTCGCTCGTGAGAACGGAAAACATATCCTTGTCGGTAATGGCTCGCACGATCGTGAAGATGAGAGACAAGCGATTGAATTGCTGATTAACAGCCGTTGTGACGCCCTGGTGATCCACTCTAAAGGCCTCACCGACGAAGAACTGATTGCCTATGCAAAAGAGGTCAAAGGCTTAGTACTGATCAACCGTTATATTGCTGAGATTGCCAACCACTGTATTTTCTTAGACAACAAAAAAGGTGCGTATCTTGCGACGGAATATCTGATCCGCCATGGCCATAAGAACATTGCCTGTATCGCCTCATCGCATAGCATTGAAGATGCCGATGAGCGTATCCAAGGTTACTTAGCGGCACTCTCAGATTACAAAATAGCGCTCTCTGACAGCTATATTGAATACTCAGCGCCGACTAGTGACGGTGGCGAATACGCCATGACTAACCTTCTGACTAAATCACTGCCAATCACTGGCATTGTGGCGTACAACGATTACATGGCAGCTGGTGCTTTGTCTGTCCTTGATGAAAACGGTATTCAAGCGCCGGACAAAATGTCGATCATCGGTTTCGATGATGGTTTGATTGCCCGCTATGTTCATCCAAAGCTCACCACTATTCGCTACCCGATTCAGATGATGGCAGAGAAAGCGACACGACTCGCGTTGCACTTAGCCAAAGGTGAAAACACCTCAACTGAACCAATGATGTTCTCTCCAACTCTGGTACGCCGTAATTCGGTAGAGAAAGTCTAGGTTCTGGTCGACTCATCAAGCAATAAACAAAAAAAAGCCCTAACAGAATCGCTTCTGTTAGGGCTTTCCTACCTTACTCAGATACTCAACAATCGCGCTTAATAAACCGCACTCTTGTTGAGCGCCACTTTTGCTCATCCCCCAAGAACAACGCGATAATTCACATCGTCCTATTCACAAACAAAAGATATTGACGTAACCGCTTTGAGCTAGAGCGTACTAGTTTGAAGAATCCCCCGAAAATTCAAACTGGTAACAGGTACTGTAGTTATATTCTTGTTCAGGCTTGAGAATACAACTGTCCTGCTTCCACTCTGGGTGGTTAGGAGAGTCAGGTAAGAACTGGGTTTCTAGCGCCAAACCAGCGTAGTCTTCATAGCTGCCACCACTTCGGTTTGGTGTGCCACCAAGCCAGTTTCCGGTGTATAGCTGCATCGCAGGTTTGGTTGAAAATACTTTTAGTGTGACGAGTGCATCCGGTGAGGTTACGGTCGCGGCGCATTGAGTGCGTTTGCAGCCATCAGCCAATAAGAAAGAGTGGTCGTAACCCTTTGCTGCTTTCTGCTGTTCATCGCCCAACAAACGCTCTGAGATCATCATAGGCTGATTGAAGTCAAAGCTGGTCGATTTCACTGATTTAAGGTTACCTAACGGAATACCCACCGAATTGGTCGGTAAGAACTGATTAGCATTGATACTGACAATGTGTGACAAACAATCGTGTCCAGCTTCAGCGCCAAGTAGATTGAAGTACGCATGATTCGTTAGGTTGACTACAGTCGGCTTGTCTGTGGTTGCAGAGTAATTAATGGACACTCGATTGTCTTCGGTGATGTCATAACGTACCGACACATTCAAATTCCCCGGGAATCCTTGGTCGCCATCAGCAGACTCTAGACTGAACACCACTGACGTTTCGGTTTGCTCGGCAATATTCCAACGGCGTTTATCAAATCCGTTCGGGCCACCATGTAAGGTATTGCCCGCTTGGTTGGTTTCCAGCTTGTAATTCTGACCATCAATTTTGAAACGACCATTAGCAATGCGGTTAGCATAACGGCCAACGGTTGTGCCCATATAGCTGGCTTGTTTATCGAAGTTCTCCATTGAGTTAACACCCAACAACACTTCTCTTTTGTTTCCCTTTACTGGCAGGATACAGCTCAACCATGTTGCACCAATATCCATGAATGTCACTTGAATCCCATGCGTATTTGATAGCGTCACTAACTGAGCGGGTTGGCCATCATAGGCTGGAGTCTGCGCCATGGATTGATGCAGGTTTTGCTCTTGTGTCATTCTAAATTCCTTCTAGTGCCAGTAAAAAGCCTCTACCTGAAGTAAAGGCTTTAGCATTTGGCCTACCATGATCTTTTTACTTGGTAAGCTCTATATTAAGTCTCGAAGCCGTTAGATTACTTCAACTAAGCCTGCTCCGTCTTTCGCTTGGCACACATAAATAGATTCTTTTAGACCCGTCGCCGCTTGATATTTCTGTTCAACGGTTGTTTTGATTTCATCAACCAATGCAGGTGGAACCAATGCCACAATACAACCACCGAAACCACCGCCAGTCATACGCACGCCACCTTGCTCACCGATCACTTCTTTGACCATATCAACCAGCGTATCGATTTCTTTCACCGTGATTTCAAAATCATCACGCATTGATGCATGCGATTCAGCCATCAACTCACCCATGCGTTTCATATCATGAGTGCGCAGAGCTTGAGCCGCTTCAACAGTACGGTCATTTTCAGTAATCACGTGACGAGCACGTTTCGCGACCATTTCATCTAACTCAGACTCTTTCGCTTTGAACTGCTCAATGGTCACATCACGAAGTGCCGGAACACCAAAGATGCGCGCCGCTTCTTCACACTGTTCACGACGTGTGTTGTATTCGCTGTCGACTAAGCCGCGTTTCTTGTTTGAGTTAATGATAACCACAGCCATATCTTCTGGCATTGAAACCGCTTGAGTCTCTAGGCTACGACAATCCAAAAGCATCGCGTGGTTTGCGCGACCTTCTGCAGAGATCATTTGGTCCATGATGCCGCAGTTACAGCCCACAAATTCGTTTTCGGCCTGCTGACCATTTAGCGCCACTTCAGCTTGGCTGATCTCTAGGTTATAAAGCACCTTGAATGTTTGACCAATCACCACTTCCAGCGCCGCAGAAGAACTTAAACCTGCACCTTGAGGCACGTTGCCCGTTACAGAGATGTCTGCACCTGTAAATTCAAAGCCGCGACCTTTTAAGCACTTCACCACACCACGAATGTAGTTCGCCCACATCTTGTCTTGTTGGAATGTGATCTCTTGAGTTAAATCGAACTCATCGACTGCATTACCGTAGTCCACTGATACTACGCGAACAATGTTGTCGTCACGCTTAGCCGCGGCGACTACCGTTTGGTAGTTAATGGCACACGGTAGAACAAAACCATCGTTGTAGTCAGTGTGCTCGCCGATCAGGTTCACACGACCTGGTGCTTGGATAATATGAGTCGCTTGGTAACCAAGGACTTGCTCAAAAGATGCTTTCACGTTTTGGATTAGGTCAGACATAAGTAAACTCTCTGGTTAAACTCTTTGTTCAATTGGCTATGGCCCCTTCACGGCACCACTTTAATTCTTTTAGATTCCCTATCTCATTCGTCTCTCACGGTAGGGAATGACAACATCAGCCTTTCACCTGCCGTCATTCCAGAATCGAGGGACGAGATATCAGGAATCTCGCTCGTTATCTACGAAGTAGGCTATTCCTGCTCTTTATAGTGAACGTCACTCAAATCACGAAGACGTTGCGCGGCTTGTTCTGCAGTTAAATCACGCTGAGACTCAGCCAACATTTCGTAGCCCACCATGAACTTACGAACCGATGCGCTGCGTAGTAGCGGCGGGTAGAACAACGCATGCAGTTGCCAGTGATCGATGTCCGTACCTTCTTCGAAGAACGGTGCATAGTGCCAGCCCATTGAGTAAGGGAATGAACACTGGAACAAGTTGTCGTAACGACTGGTCAGCTTCTTAATCGCAAGCGCTAAATCATCACGCTGCTCGTCAGTCAGTTCGCTCATACGGCGAATGTGTGTTTTTGGTAGCAACATGGTTTCAAATGGCCACGCCGCCCAGTAAGGCACCACCGCAATCCAATGTTCAGTTTCAACCACAGTGCGAGAGCCGTCTTTCATTTCAGCTTCAACGTAATCCACTAAAAGATTCGAACCTTGTTGTTCGAAGTACTCTTTTAACAATTTCTCTTTGCGTTCAATCTCGTTGGGCAAAAAGCTGTTTGCCCATATCTGACCGTGCGGATGAGGCTGAGAACAGCCCATGGTCTCGCCTTTGTTTTCAAACGCTTGAACCCATAGGTAGTCTTTACCTAGCTCTTCAATCTGTTCATTCCATGTGTCGATAACACCGCGAATCTTGTTTACTGGTAACTCTGGCAGCGTTTTGCTGTGGTCCGGAGAAAAACAGATCACGCGGCTCAACCCGCGAACACCTTGAGTCTTGAATAGAGGGTTATCAGACTCTGGAGCGTCAGGTGAATCAGGCATCAACGCCGCGAAGTCATTACTGAATACATAAGTGCCGTCGTAATCTGGGTTTTCGTCGCCCGAGATACGCGTATTGGTTGGGCACAAGAAACACTCTTTCTCATACGCAGGAAGCTGCGCAGTCGATGGTTTTTCATCTTGGCCACTCCAAGGACGTTTTGCTCGGTGCGGTGATACTAAGATCCACTGACCCGTTAATGGGTTATAACGACGATGCGGGTGGTCTACTGGGTTAAATTCAACTTTTGACATGTTTAGATTGCTCTCAAATTTTGTGTCTTGGTCAATTCACCAAGATGAATAATTCTTCTACAAGGAGATTCCCTATCACGCTCGTGCCTCGCTGTAGGGAATGACGTGTAATCTCGTTGTGCTATTTGTGCAAAGGCCACCACTTCATAGCCTTATGCTCATCCGTCATTCCAGAATAAAGGTACGAGATATCTGGAATCTCTATTTTTTCAATAGCTTAAAAGTTCTTTAGTAACCTTGTGGGTTATTCGACTGCCAATTCCATGTATCCGCCGTCATCTCCATCACGCTACGCGTCGCCTTCCAGCCAAGCTCGCGCTCTGCTTTTTCAGTACTTGCCCAACATTCGGCAATGTCACCTGCGCGGCGTGGGCAAAGTTCATAAGGAACCGGTTTGCCCGATGCTTGTGCGAAGGCTTCAACCATCTCGAGTACACTTGAGCCTTTGCCCGTACCTAGGTTGTAAATGTGTAAGCCCGCTTTCTCGCCAACCACTTTTAGTGCTGCTACGTGGCCATCAGCCAAATCCATTACATGAATATAGTCACGAACGCCTGTGCCATCGACTGTTGGGTAATCGTTTCCAAAAACAGCCAGTTTTTCACGGCGACCTACCGCTACTTGAGCAATAAACGGCATTAAATTATTTGGGATACCTTGTGGGTCTTCACCCATAGTGCCCGATGGATGTGCGCCAACTGGATTGAAGTAACGCAGTAAAGTGACGCTCCAGTCGTTCTCCGCGTTGAACAGATCGCTCAAGCACTCTTCCACCATATATTTGCTGCGACCATAAGGGTTAGTTGTCGCGCCAGTTGGTGAAGTTTCAGTAATCGGCACTACTTCTGGATCACCGTAAACGGTAGCCGAAGAACTAAATACGATGCTTTTCACGCCCGCTTTCTTCATGCTGCGAGCTAACACTAGTGAACCATTAACGTTGTTATCGTAGTACTCCAAAGGCTTAGCCACCGACTCCCCTACCGCTTTCAGGCCAGCAAAGTGAATCACCGCTTGGATATCGTTTTCTGAAAACACGCTATCTAGAAAAGATTGGTCACGAATGTCGCCAAGATAAAACGTTGGGCGCTTGCCAGTTAACGACTCGATTCGTTCCAGCACTAGCTCTTTGCTGTTGCAAAGGTTATCAACAATGATCGGCTCCATACCTGCCTGTATCATTTGAATGCATGTATGACTTCCGATGTAACCCATGCCGCCCGTAACCAGTACTTTCACAATCAACCTCTCTTTGTCGTCATTCGTGGGCTAACTCGAACTGACATTCAGCTCAGTAGCACCGTATGTCAGAAATAGTAGCAGCCATTTTGACTATAATTCTGTGATCAAAACCACGAAGTGTAAACGTTTACACTAACTTTCATCATTCGTACTGATCATGACATAGAGGAAATGTATAGCTGTTAACCTCTAATTTATTGAATTTTAATAAGATAATTATAGATAGTTAGATTTGAGACATCACAGATGAGTTGAGCATTTATTTTACTAAAAGTTAATGCAATGACGTCCAGTTTGATTACAATAGGTCTGTAGAATAAAGAGGTGCATTGCTTTTTTACTAAATACCAATTTCAAAGCAGCGCAATGTTCCAATAACAGGAAGTGAGTATGGCAACGTTAAAAGATATCGCGACTGAAGCGAATGTATCATTGGCTACAGTTTCAAGGGTTCTCAATGAAGATCCAACATTAAGCGTCAAGGAAGAGACCAAAAGGCGTATCTTTGAAATTGCAGAGAAGTTGGAATACAAAACCAGCAGCTCACGAAAAACCGTTAGCAGTAAAAAACAAAACCATCACTTCCTAGCACTGTATAACTACAAGCAAGAAGCGGAAGTTAACGACCCTTACTATCTATCGATTCGCCACGGGATTGAAACCCAATGTGAAAAGATGGAAGTTAAGCTAACCAACTGTTATGAAAGTAAAATACAGATCAATTCAGCACCAATCACAGGTGTTTTGTTGGTGGGTAGAATGACACCAGAGGTTATCGAGCAAGCTAAAAAGCTGAGCGATAATATCTGTTATGTCGATTTTACCGATCACTCAGAACCTTATGACTCTGTCGATATCGACCTGGCTTTGATCAGCAAAGAGATCACCAACTTCTTTATCAACCAAGGCTATGAGCGCATCGGCTTTATTGGTGGCCAAGACGACGTCAATACCCCTGATATTCGTGAAGTCGCTTTTGCTGAATATGGTGGCCTCAAGAACGTTGTCAGTGAGCAAGACATCTACCGTGGTGACTTCTCTAGCTCATCAGGTTACAAGCTTGCAAAACAGATGCTCGCGACGGGCGACTACCCTAAAGCCATGTTTATTGCGTCAGATTCCATCGCAATTGGCGTTTTACGAGCAGTTCATGAGCACGGATTAAACATCCCTGAAGATATTGCGCTGATCAGTGTAAACGACATCCCAACAGCTAAATTTACCTTCCCATCTTTATCAACTGTTCGTATTCACTCTGAATTGATGGGAATTCAAGGCGTTAATCTGCTGATTGAGAAAGTACGCGACGGCCGAACCATCCCACTACGCGTCTATGTACCAAGCAAACTCAAGCTGCGCGATACAACAAAATAATTAAATATATCAAATAGATAAATTAAGGCTACCTTTGTTGAAGGTGGCCTTTTTTGTGCCCGTCACATACATCAATCGACACATGTCCCCCTCTTTAACCTGCTGCATAAAACAGCCAATAGCATTCTTTTAAGTGGATCACACAGCACCGTAAAAAGACCATAAAAAACGTGATGAAGTTAAAGTAAAACGTTTTCACCAATTTCATTTAGTAAAACTTTTACTAATAATTACCTCAGTCCAAAAATACTCGTATTCACTACGACCCAATTACGCATAAGAACGTCGGTCAGCAAACTGCATTTAGACCGAGAGAGAGGCAACGTGAACAACTGGGAAAACTTCCTGAACTTACATGAGAACCGTATGGCACCGCGTGCATACTTCTTCTCGTACGCATCAGAAAAAAATGCAAAAACGTTTCAGCGTGAACTGAGCAGCCACTTCCAACTATTGAGTGGCCAATGGAATTTCAGCTATTTCACCAATCCGCTATTGGTTCCTGAAGAGTTCTATTCTCAGGAAATGAGCGACTGGGGAAACATCACGGTTCCAAACATGTGGCAAATGGAAGGCCACGGCGATCTTCAATACACAGATGAAGGTTTCCCATTCCCAATTGATGTGCCTTTCGTACCATCAGACAACCCAACCGGTGCATACCAACGCTCTTTCTTCCTTGGCGAAAGCTGGGACGAGAAGCAAACAATCATCAAATTTGATGGCGTTGAAACTTATTTCGAAGTTTACGTAAACGGCGAATACGTCGGTTTCAGCAAAGGCAGCCGCCTCACCGCTGAATTCGATATCTCTAACCATGTAAAAGCAGGCAACAACCTACTTTCTATTCGTGTGATGCAGTGGGCCGATTCAACCTACATTGAAGACCAAGACATGTGGTGGACGGGCGGTATCTTCCGTGACGTTTACCTAGTAGGTAAAGAACAGCTGCACGTTCAAGACGTTACCGTTCGCACTGACTTCGACGACGCTTACCAAAGCGCTACTCTGTCGTGCAAAGTGGAACTAGAAAACCTAGCAGCAGCGGTAAACGCAACCCTTGAGTACGCATTGCTTGATGGCAGCCAAGTTATCTCGCAAGGCTCTGTAGATAGCTTAGCCGTCCCTAATCATAAGACTGGTGGCAATGTAGATACTCAATTCTCTATCGATGTCGTGAACCCTGTTCAATGGAACGCTGAAAACCCTTACCTATACCAACTGTTGCTTACGCTGAAAGACGCTGACGGCAAGGTGTTGGAAGTGATTCCACAACGCGTTGGTTTCCGTGATATTAAAGTTCGCGATGGTCTGTTCTACATCAACAACAAGTACGTGATGTTGCACGGTGTGAACCGTCACGACAACGACCACCTGAAAGGTCGTGCTGTGGGCATGGATCGCGTAGAAAAAGACTTAGTACTGATGAAGCAACACAACATCAACTCAGTACGTACAGCGCACTACCCGAACGACCCACGCTTCTACGAATTGTGTGACATCTACGGCCTATTCGTGATGGGCGAAACCGATGTTGAAACTCACGGCTTTGCTAACGTTGGCGACCTAAGCCGCATCACTAACGATGCCGCATGGGAAGCGGTGTTTGTTGAACGTATCGAACGTCATATCCACGCTCAGAAGAACCACCCTTCTATCATCATGTGGTCGCTAGGTAACGAGTCTGGTTACGGTTGCAACATCCGCTCTATGTACGATGCAGCAAAAGCAATTGATGACACGCGCCTGGTTCATTATGAAGAAGACCGTGATGCTGAAGTAGTCGACATCATTTCAACCATGTACTCACGTGCTCAACTGATGAATGCCTTCGGTGAATTCCCACACGAAAAACCACGCATCATCTGCGAATACGCACACGCAATGGGTAACGGCCCGGGTGGTTTAACTGAATACCAAAACGTGTTCTACAAGCATGACGCAATTCAAGGTCACTATGTTTGGGAATGGTGTGACCACGGCATTCTAGCGCGTGATGAAGCAGGCACAGAGTTCTACAAATACGGCGGTGACTACGGTGACTACCCGAACAACTACAACTTCTGCATGGACGGTTTGATCTACCCAGACCAAACGCCAGGCCCTGGCTTGAAAGAGTACAAGCAAGTGATTGCCCCAGTGAAGCTTCGCGATTTCGATGCACAAACGGGCATCTTCACGGTAGACAACAAACTTTGGTTCTCAAACATCGATGACTACACCATCACTGCGGAAATCCGTGCTGAAGGTGAAACCATTGCTGTGCAACACATCAAGATTGAAGAACTGGCAGAAAACTCGAGCCGTGAACTGACACTTAACTTGCCACAACTTGATGAGCGCGAAGTGTTTGTGAACTTTACCGTGCGCAAGGATTCTCGTACGCCTTACAGCGAAGCGAACCACGACATCGCGGTGTATCAATTCCAAGTGAAAGAGAACACAGCACAGCTAGAAGCCTTCACTAACAACAATGCGACAGCACTGAATGTGGAAGAGTCTCGTTTAGCTTACCTAATCAAAGGCCACAACTTCGCACTGAACTTCTCGAAAGTGAACGGCAAGCTGACGTCATGGTTGGTCAATGGCGAAGAGATGATTAAGTCAGAACCACGAATCAACTTCTTCAAGCCAATGATCGATAACCATAAACAAGAGCACGATGGTTACTGGGAGCCTGCACACTTGCAAATTATGCAGGAGCACTTCCGTAGCATTGACCTTGAATGCGTTAACGTTGAACAGGTAAATGGCAAGGTAGAGATCACCACCACCAGCATCATTGCTCCACCAGTATTCGATTTCGGCATGCGTTGTGAATATCGCTACCAAGTTAATGCTGAAGGCCAATTGAACGTTGAGCTAAGCGGCGAACGTTACGGTGAGTACCCTCATGTAATTCCTGTGATTGGTTTTGATATGGGCATCAACGGCGACTTCGACCAAGTCCAATATTACGGACGCGGCCCTGAAGAGAACTACCAAGACAGCAAGCAAGCCAACATGATTGATGTGTACCAATCAACCGTTGCAGACATGTTCGAGAACTACCCGTTCCCACAGAACAACGGCAACCGCCAACACGTTCGTTGGGCTGCGCTTTCAAGCCGCGCGGGTAATGGTATTGCAGTAAAACCACAGCAAGAAATCAACTTCAGCGCATGGTTCTACACCAACCAAAACCTGCACCAAGCACAACACACCATTGAGCTAGAGAAAAGCGGTTACATCACGTTAAACCTAGATCACCAAGTGATGGGCTTAGGCTCTAACTCTTGGGGCAGCGAAGTGCTCGATTCTTACCGCGTTTACATGGACGAGTTCCGCTACGGTTTAACTCTGATTCCATTCCAAGCAGGCGATTGCGATGCGCAGCACCTAATCAATCACAACTTTGGCGATGAGTTTTTTACGGTGAATGCACCAAAAGCTCAACCACAACTGAACGAGGCATAAGCGATGATCGTTTTAGAGAACTTAGAACAATTTAAAGTCGTCTACCGCGATGGTCGTAAATGGCAACGCTGTGTAGAAGCGATTGAAAACATCGGAAACATCAAAGATGGCGTGATGTATTCAATTGGTGATTCACTGGCTTACATGATTGAAGACGGTGTGGCTCGTAACACAGAAAACTTCACCGGTAATCGTCGTTACTTCGACGTGCACTACTACCTAGAAGGCCGTGAAACGGTTGAATTCGCAGCGAAATCAGAGCTAGAGCAGATCCAAGCTTATAGCGATGAAACCGACCGCGAACACCTAATGGGGAACGGTGAAACTCGTGAGCTAGCTGAAGGCCAAGTGGCGATCTTTGACAACAATCAGGCTTACCGTTTCCACGGTGATAACCGAGTTCGAAAAGTGGTACTGAAAGTGACCATTGAAGACGGTTACTTCCTCAATAAATAAACAATAACGCTATCTATTCACAGTATGTATCGAGCCTTGCCGTTCAAGGCTCCAACATGCTGAACAAAGCCTCAATGCTTCCTCCCTACAAGGAAGCATTGAGAAATAACGACTATAATTACGTGATTCCTCGGAGGACACTATGTCTGAATCTGTACGCGGTAAGTTAGGCAAATTTGCCCTACTCTCCATGACATTTGCAGCGGTATTTAACGTTCGCAACATTGTAAACAACAACATCGAATTGGGATTGAGTTCAGCCCCTATCTTTTTGCTCGCGACCCTTATTTACTTCATTCCGTTCGTGTTCATCATTGCTGAATTCGTATCAGCAAATAAAAATTCTGAGTCAGGCATGTATGACTGGCTAAAAAAACCACTAGGCTCAAAAGCAGCCTACCTAGGTTCCTTCCTATACTGGTTCGTAAACCTTTTCTGGTTTGTATCCCTGCTACCAAACGTAATCGCCTATGCGTCTTACGCGATGTTGGGCTATGAATACGCCTTCTCGCCAGTCGTCACATCGGCTATCTCGATTGCTCTGTTTGCTGCAGCAACTCACATCTCAACCAAAGGCGCGAGCTGGCTAGGTAAGATTGCCGAGATCGTGGCCTACGGTGTATTCGCTCTGTTTGCAATCTACGTTATCGGTGCACTAATGGCACTGGGCGGCAACCATGAGCCAGTAGAACCAATCACGCTTGAAGCAATGACACCGACCATCAACTGGGCAACGCTAGGTATCATGTGTTGGATCTTCCAAGCAGCCGGTGGTGCAGAAACCGCAGCCGCTTACCTAAACGATGTTAAGGGCGGTCACAAGTCTTTCATCAAGGTTATCATTGGTGCAGGTATCGCAATCGGCGCAATGTACGCAGTGGGCTCTCTTCTAGTAAACGTATTCGTTGCTCGTGATGAACTGACCTACGCTGGCGGCATGGTTGAAATCTTCACAGGTATGGCGAACTACTTCGACATTTCACAATCTCTAACGGGTCGCTTCGTCGGTATTATCCTATTCGTTGCTATGTTCGGTTCGATGATGATGTGGACAGCAGCTCCAGTAAAAATTCACTTCTCTGAAATCCCTAAAGGTGTTTACGGCGAGAAGACAACAGAGCTTAACGAACACGGCGTGCCAGTACGTGCAGCTTGGTGGCAGTTCGCGTTTGTATTCGTGATGCTTGTGGTGAACGGCTTCGGCTCTGAATCTGTACAAGACATGATGAATACAGCAATCAATCTAACAGCAGGTACCGCAATGCTACCGCCAATCTTCATCATGGTGGCCTACTTTGTATTCCGCTTGAAACACGACGACACACCGCGTGATTTCCGCATGGGTACTCGAGTTCAAGGTATGGCAGTAGTATCGGTACTGATTGGTATCTTCATTGTGAGCATGACAGCATCGGCATTCCCGACAGGTGTTGACCTTGTTCAAGCCTTCTTCATCAACGTCTTCATGACAGCGGTATTCTCTGGTATCGCATGGTGGTGGATCTCTCGCTTTGAAAAGAAGCAAGCAGGTAAAGAAGCAAAGCTAGAAACGGCTAAGCAGTCGTAATCCAGAATCTATACATCTAGTTAAAAGCGCCTTAATTGGCGCTTTTTTTGTTTTAAATCAGACAATTAAAATAAAAAACCCAAAAATAAAAACGGCGTTCCGTCAAGGTTTCAGTTCACGAAAAACACCAATTAATAGGTAATAAAACTCAAATAAAAACCAAGGTAAAACATTAACTAAATTTATTTACTCAAGGTCACATATTTGATCAATTTCGATTAACTTCCCGCCGCTTAATCTTTAATCTTCTTGCTGAAGAGACAAACTGATTCATATAAAGAAAGCGACAAAAAAGCCCCTACACGCCTTATAAATCGTCGCTCATGAAACAAGCAATCTCTTCAATGAACTTCTTAATCTTTAACTCTTTGTTTTGGTAATAAGTTTACTGAAATACCAAAGAAAAAAATCCCAAAGAAGTCCGATCGTAAATCTATAAAAACAACAATGAGCCAACCCTGACAAAACAAAGCGGGTGTTTGCCAAACCAACATAACAATAAAAGTGCGGCCTAGAGCTTCCCTCTCTAGGACCAAGTTATAACGATCATCAACGTGATTCACCGGAGAACATCATGTCCGAAAATAAACGCAGTACGATAGGCAAATTTGCCCTACTGTCTATGACCTTCGCGGCGGTATACAGCTTCAATAACATCATTAATAACAACATCGAGATCGGCCTTTCCTCGGCTCCGATGTTCTTTCTAGCAACCATCTTTTACTTTGTGCCATTTTGTTTGATCGTTGCAGAGTTTGTGTCACTGAATAAAGACTCTGAAGCGGGTGTTTACTCTTGGGTTAAAAGCTCTCTAGGCGGTCGCTGGGCGTTTATTTCAGCTTACACCTACTGGTTTGTTAACCTGTTCTTCTTCACCTCTCTGCTGCCTAGAATCATCGCTTATGCGTCGTATGCGTTCTTAGGTTTCGAGTACATATTCACGCCAATGACCACCGCGATTCTGAGTACCATTTTGTTTGCGGTCGCGACTCATATCTCGAATAACGGCGCAAAATTACTGGGCCCTATCACCTCACTAACATCATCACTGATGCTGCTGCTAACGATGTCTTACATCTTGCTATCTGGCGGGGCTTTGGTAGGCGGTATCGAGCCAGCTGACCCAATCACCATCGAAGCCATGACACCAAGCTTCAACTGGGCATTCCTTGGCGTAATCACTTGGATCTTCATGGCGGCAGGCGGTGCAGAATCGGTCGCGGTTTACGTTAACGACATCAAAGGCGGTCACAAGTCTTTCGTTAAAGTCATCATCATTGCCGGTATCTTCATCGGTGCGCTTTACTCGGTAGGATCTGTGTTAGCAAACGTGTTTGTTTCGCGTGAAGAGCTTAAATTCACAGGCGGCTCAGTTCAGGTATTTGAAGGGCTAGCAAGACACTTTGGCCTGTCTGAAATCTTGATGAACCGTTTCGTTGGTGTGGTTTCATTCACGGCGATGCTGGGCTCTCTGCTGATGTGGACGGCAACACCCGTTAAGATTTTCTTCTCTGAAATCCCTAAAGGTATCTTCGGTGAGAAAACGGTCGCTCTAAACAAACAAGGCGTTCCAGAGCGTGCGGCATGGGTTCAGTTCTTCATCGTGATTCCACTGATGTTCATCCCAACGTTGGCGTCTGACACAGTGCAAGACTTGATGAGCACCATCATCAACATGACAGCTGCAGCATCGATGTTGCCACCGCTATTCATCATGATCGCGTACCTTAATTTACGTTTGAAGTTGGATCACTTACCTCGTGATTTCAGAATGGGCTCACGTATGACAGGCATTACCGTGGTCTCGATTCTGATCGGCATTTTCACTGTTGGCTTCTTTGCGTCAACCTTCCCAACAGGTGCTGACATCATGACCATCATCTTCTACAACGTGGGCGGGATTGTTATCTTCCTTGGCTACGCGTGGTGGAAGTACGGAAAATATGAAAAAAGCTTATCTCCAGAAGAGAAAAAACTAGAAGCAAAACCTGAACCGGCGAACGCTTAGTTTACCCTGCACTCTGACTTAAACTTCAGGCACTCACATTTGGTGAGTGCCTTTTTATTTGTCGGTACATTTCCACTAACCATCTCGATTAAATCAAAGCCATTCAAGAATCAAAACATTCGAACCAACAATCTAACCACCCATCAAACAATTCACCTCCCGAATACTTACAACCCTAGCCATACCTCTGCAAATTCAACTGAAAGTCAAAATAAAAACAAAGTAAATATTTACTAAAAATAGATCACACTTTTAAACTTAATTAATTTTAAACATCAAAATTATCATTAATATTGGTTTTGCGATCGTAAGTAACCTGACCAATACGCCTTGAAGAGCACCCCATATTAGAAGTCAGAACTGCTTGCGAACCTTCATTTATAACCCCGACACAGAAGTGATTAAAATGAAAAGTAGTTTTACTAAAAACACTCTTATTACAAGCTGTATTCTTGCTGCCTTAAGTACCACTGCCCACGCGGAAGAGTCCGCAGCAAACCACAGTGATACTCAGCCTCCTCAGACAGAAACTGAAACCCTATTTAACTTTTATGGTGAGCTTGGCCTTGGTGGTCACGTGGCACTCGAAGGTGATGATAAAGGCCGCTACGCAGACGGTACTTACATTGAAGCTGGCTTGGCTATCGAGCACGGTAATTGGTTTGGTCTTGCTTATATGGAGGGCTGGACAGTACAAGCCGATGACGAAGGCAATGCTTGGGCAACGGGCCACGGCTGGGGCGGTTTTGAAGGTGGTTTCAACCGCTTTTACGCTGGCTACCGCACAGATAACAAAACAGAATTCATGATTGGTCGTATGGACTCTTCATTAGATGACGTTCAATGGTGGGGTGACCCTACGGTTGAATACGGCTACGCGATCTCAAACACGCGAGACGTGCACCTTGGTGTGAAGATTCAAAACCTAGAAGGCAAGCTTCGCTACAGCGTTTCTTTCGCGCCAGAGTCTGACTTCTCGGAAGACGATGCTCTTGTTCACTTCGGTAAATACGACAGCTTCGCAGACCAATGGAAAGATAAGAACGCCATGGTCAATGGTTACCTTCAATACGATCTGACCGACGACTTAACCCTAATGGGTGGTGGTGAAGTTCGTAACAACGATGGTGGTGAACTATTGCTATTGGGTGCTGAGTACAAAAACTTCGCCACTCGTGTTTGGCACGATACAGATAAAGGCAACCAAGAGTCTTTCGGTAGCGAGTCTGGTATTCAAACCAGTGCATGGTACGAAGCGGCACAAGGCGTTTACCTATCTGCAGCCTACAACTACGCAAACTTTGACGGTGACAATGGCGACAAAGAAATCACCTCTTACATCAATGCTGGCGTTTGGTATGAATACGGCAACGGCGCGTTTGCGACTGCTTTCGATAGCCGCTTTGGCGTAGGCAGCGACACTGAAATCGGCGACGCTCAGGTGTTCGCAATGCAATACTTCTACTGGTAATAACAGGAATTGATCATGAAACTGAATAAATCATTCGCAGCTCTCGCTATCGGTGCAGCCCTTGTCGTTACTGGTTGTGCTTCAAACTCAAACTCAATCTCAGGCTCAGGCTCAGGCTCAGGCTCTGACACAGAGCAACTGCAAGCCAACGAATTTAAGAACGTTATCGACCGTACTGGCTCACCTGAATACATGCGTGACTACGACTTCGATGACCACCAACGCTTTAACCCATTCTTCGACCTAGGTGCATGGCACGGTCATCTGCTGCCAGACAGTGCAGAAGGCATGGGCGGATTCCCAGGTACAGCACTGCTTACCGAAGAATATATCAACTTCATGGCTGATAACTTCGACCGCCTAAGCGTGTTCAAAGACGGCAAAAAAGTGGCTTTCACTATGGAAGCTTATAGCCTACCGGGCGCATTGGTTCAGACGCTAAAATCTGACGATGTGACCGTAGAAATGACGATGCGTTTTGCTTCAAACCGTACCTCTCTGCTAGAAACAAAAATCACTACCGACTCACCGGTTGAATTAGTGTGGGATGGTGAACTGCTAGAAAAGACGCACGCCAAAGAAGGCGTGGCACAAACCGACAAAACAATCGCTGAAACTTACCCTGAATATGACCGTCAAATCGTCGCAACCGACGATGGCCTAAAGGTGACCTTCGGTAAGGTTCGTTCGACATGGGATCTACTGACTTCTGGTGAGTCTGAATACCAAGTTCACAAGTCGATTCCAACGAAAACCACGGTTGATGGTTTAGCGTTTACTTCAACGGCAAACATTGAAGCATCGACGACTATCTACACCACATACTCGCATGTTCTAACGGCAGAAGAAGCGCAAGCGGAACAGCCTGAAATCAAAAAGATCATGGCAAACCCTACCGACTTCTTAGCCGCATCAGCAGAACGTTGGGAAGGCTATCTTGAGATGGGTTTAACCAACCCGAACGCGACACCAGAGCAAGAGCGTGTTGCGGTTAAAGCGATGGAAACCCTAAACGGTAACTGGCGTGGCGCTGCAGGTGCGATGGAGTTTGACTCTGTGACACCATCCGTGACGGCGCGTTGGTTCTCGGGCAACCAAACTTGGCCTTGGGACACATGGAAGCAAGCCTACGCAATGGCTCACTTCAACCCAGATGTAGCGAAAGATAACATCCGCGCGATGTTTGCCTACCAAATTCAAGCTGACGATCCTGTTCGCCCTTGGGATGAAGGTTACGTGCCAGATCTATTGGCTTACAACCTAAGCCCAGAACGTGGCGGCGACGGCGGTAACTGGAACGAACGTAATACCAAACCAAGCCTAGCTGCATGGGCCGTGATGGAAGTCTACAAGACCACCAGCGATGAAGCTTGGCTAGAAGAGATGTATCCAAAGCTAGTGGCTTACCACGACTGGTGGCTACGCAACCGTGATAACAACGGCAACGGTGTTCCAGAATACGGCGCAGCACGCGACAAAGCACACAACACACCTGAAGGTGAAATGTACTTCACCGTGGTTCGTGGCGATAAACACGAAACAGTCGTAGGCCAAGCTGAACTGGATAAAGTGGTAGCAGAAGGCAACTACGATTACATCGAGAGCCCAGCTCAAACCGCTGCGTCTTGGGAATCAGGTCGTGATGATGCAGCAGCCTTCGGTTTCATCGATAAAGACCAGCTAGACGCGTACGTTGCTAACGGTGGCAAGCGCAGTGATTGGGATGTTGAATTCGCTCAAAACCGCGCTGAAGACGGCACTTTGCTTGGCTATTCATTACTGCAAGAGTCCGTTGACCAAGCAAGCTACATGTACAGCGATAACAAGTACCTAGCAGAAATGGCTGACATTCTAGGTAAAGACGCAGAAGCGAAAGAGTTCCGTGAAAAAGCAGAGCACCTATCGAACTACATCAACACCTGTATGTTCGACGAAGGCACTAACTTCTTCTATGACATTCGTATTGAAGACAAGCCTTTAGCCAATGGCTGCGCAGGCAAACCGATTGTCGAGCGTGGTAAAGGCCCTGAGGGTTGGTCACCACTGTTCAACGGTGCAGCAACACAAGCTCACGCTGATGCCGTGGTCTCTGTGATGAAAGATACCTCAGAGTTCAACACCTACGTTCCACTGGGCACAGCAGCGCTTTCTAGCCCAGCATTTGGCCCAGATATTTACTGGCGTGGACGTGTATGGGTAGACCAGTTCTACTTCGGCCTAAAAGGTATGGACAGCTACGGCTACCGTGACGATGCGATTGAAATGGCAGGCGCATTCTTCGACCACGCCGATGGCTTGGTACAAGACGGTCCTATCCGTGAGAACTACAACCCGCTAAACGGTGAACAACAAGGTGCTCCAAACTTCTCTTGGAGTGCTGCCCACCTATACATGTTATACAACGATTTCTTTACTGACGCAGAGTAAGTAAAAACCTATACCTGTCTTCTGAAATTCAATGAAAATCTAACCTCATAAATTTCAGACTTTGGCACTCAGTTTCTCGCTGAGTGCCTTTTTTATATCTGAAGTAACGTAAGCGAAAAACAAGCACTTAGACCATTTGGCCTACCATAATCCTTTTACTCTGTTCGTTGTACTCAGCTAACACAGGCAAGCTTTTACTCACAAAAAGCAAAGAGTGCTCTTGCTATGAAATCCCATTCAAAAATTTCATCACCCTCACTGAAATATTGAATTCTGAAGACTTATTCGAATTTTATTTATCCTTATTAGCCTTCCGGACATTAATTTGATAGTCGTTTACTAAATAATAGCTAAACTATAGCGTCGCCTACCCCTTTTTTGAGAAAACCTAAATGCCTAATGCTGATTCCACCCTAAACAAACGTATGGGAATCGTTGCGCTCACCTGGCCAATTTTTATCGAAGTTCTTTTAAGAACCGCACTCAACACCAGTGATGTATTCATGTTATCGGGATACTCGGACAAAGCCGTGTCTGCCGTTGGTGTTATTTCTCAGATATCCTTTTTCCTGATCATTGTCTCGACCATGGTCAGCAGTGGTACGGGTATTCTAATCGCGCAATACAATGGTGCTTCCCGCACTCAAGAGAGCGCTCACGTGGGTGTAGCAAGTATCATTCTGGCCATTATTGCCGGTGTGCTACTGAGTGTGATTGCCGTTCTTGTTGCTGAATATTTTATCCCGCTTTATCAACTCGAACCTCAAGTCGAACAGTACGCGCAAGAATACCTGTTCATCAGTGGTGCTCTCACCTTCAATGTAACCATAGGTGTGGTTCTCACCACTATTTTGCGCAGTCATGGCTATTCAAAGTCACCGATGGTGATCAACATGATTGCAGGCGTTATCAACGTATTCGGTAACTACTGCGCCTTATATCAACCTTTTGGTTTGCCAGTATACGGCGTGCAAGGGGTTGCGACCGCGACCGTCATTAGCCAAGTGATCGGGATGTTGATCTTGATTGGTGTGGTCAGAAGCAAAGGGATTGATCTACCAGTGAAGCAGTTTAAATCTGTGCCTAAAGCCATCTATCAAAAAATCATTAAGATCGGCTCGATGAACGCAGGAGAAGTGCTCTCTTATAACATGGCTCAGATCAGCATTACCTTCTTCGTGGTACAGATGGGCACATCTTCACTGGCTGCGTTTACTTACGCACAAAACATCGCTCGTCTCTCTTTTGCATTTGCACTGGCAATTGGTCAAGGCAGCCAAATCCAAACAGGCTATTACATTGGTAAGGGTTGGATCGACGAGATCACCAAGCGCGTGCAACGTTACTTTGTGGTTGGCTTTATCGCCTCAACTGCGATTACCTGCATGGTTTATGTGTTCCGTTTCGAAATTCTCGATCTGTTCACGCAAGATCCAGAGATCATGGCGCTAACGGCGGCACTGATTGCAGGTTCCATCATTCTTGAAGCTGGACGAGTATTTAACCTTATCTTTATCTCTTGTCTAAAGGCTGCTGGCGACATTAAATTCCCGATCAAAATGGGCATTCTCAGCATGTGGGGCATTGGGGTTGCCATGAGCTATTTGCTTGGCGTGCATTGGGGTTATGGCGTATTGGGTGCTTGGATGGCAATCGCGATGGACGAGTGGTTCCGTGGAATCATCATGGCCTATCGCTGGCGAGCTAAGAAATGGACTCGATTCTCTTTTTAGGTTGTTGTTGATACTTCGAAATTTATCTCGACCAAAAGAAAAAAGCGCTAGGGGGAGCTAGCGCTTTTAAGACCAACTAAGTCCGTTTAGCCTGGTAGATTTTTAAGCTATATCATGAGGATATAACCAATTTTTTTACTTAGGTAAATCAAAAAGCCTATTCTTTACGACTGCCTTGAGTCGTAAATTAAGTATAGTCGGGTTGTGAAAAATGGAAGGAATTATTTCATTTATTTTTGTCGCAGAGACCAAGCCCAGAGTAGAAAAACAGCTCAGATGAACTAACCTTTAATCATGATTGGAAATCTTGAGGAGGGGCTATATGGATTCAGAAACGACCACCGCCAAGCCCGCGCCTCGAAAAGAACAATCAACCTTGCTAGCTTCCCTACTCCATGAATTTAGAAGAAACAAACTGATTTTATGGTACGTGGCATTCATTGCTCCGCTCACCTTAACCATCAACCTATTTGTCCCAAATAATATGAAGTATGACATCTATAGTTATATCGATGTCTTAATTACCATTTGCTATGTCACTTTTATTATCTGGGCAACGTATTATTACTGTTATTTACTGTTTAAGAGAGAAAAAAAACCGACTATACGATTCATCAAAAAAGTGAAATCACTGCTATTTCCTATCTCGAAACCCATTTACTTTGTCTTGTTAATGCTCGCTTTGAACATCTCATTTTCGAGTTACACGTTTATCAAATCACTCATCCCGCACTTCAATCCTTACACTTTAGACCTCGCTTTTTACCACTTAGATAAGTGGTTGCACTTTGGCGTATCTCCATGGGAACTCACACACTTCTTCCTGCCAAATGCAGCTTCAACTTTGGTGATGAACTTCTTATACAACTTATGGTTTTTTCTGATGTGGGGAATGTTACTTTTTTTCATCATCTATCGAAAAGATGACCAACTTCGTAATCAGTTTATCCTGACCTTTTTGATATCTTGGTTTCTCCTAGGTAACGTCATAGCGACGCTGTTGTCGTCTGCGGGACCCGCCTACTTTCACCACTTCTATGAACAAGATCTCTATCTTAGGTTAATGGAACGTCTACAAGCGCAAGACCTCCAGTTAAAGCAAGCGAATCTATTCCCACTTTGGATGCTATCCGCGCAGGATATGCTTTGGGATAGCTATGTTACTGGCATAAGAGGCCGAGGAACGGGAATATCTGCGATGCCTAGTTTGCATGTCACTATCGCAGTGTTAATGGCAATGACAGCATTTAGGTTGAACAAAAAGCTGGGATATTTGGCGTGGGGTTATGCTTTTATTGTCCAGATCGGCTCCGTTCACTTGGCTTGGCACTATGCAATCGACGGATACTTAGGGGCGATATTAGTCGTCGCTCTTTGGCACGCTATTGGTTACTGGTTGCGAAGACGGACACCACCAATCAAAGCTCCATAAACTAGATATGTCCCACCCTTTATCACATCGGATAACGAGTTAATCTCTTCGACCCGTTACTTCTTCAACAGCCTGACTAATGGTTTTTCTCAGGTGGATACTTTTATCATCGAGTTGCTTTCCCTTGCGGTAAACAAGTTGAATGTCAAAATCAGGAACCTCTATCGGCGGGGCAACGGCTATCAGCGAGCTCTCCACATTAGGGTCAGTTCGGGCGACCAACTTAGGCACGATACACAGCAACTTCCTGCCACTTATCAGTCGTTTTACCGTCAAAAAATTACTCGATGCAATCGCCACTTTTCTCGTATAACCGAGTTCCGCTAATTTAATATCTACACCCGTTTTTAGAGAACCATTGGGGGAAACTAATGCATGCTCGACAGACACAAATGTCTCTAGCGACATCGGCAGTTCAACACCAAGCACTGAGCTATCAAGTAAGCAAACATGCTGCTCGGTGTAGAGTTGATCAATACCAAACAGCTTAGGCACCTCTCCAAAACTACCTATCGAGATATCCAGCTTTGCCTCTTCAAATACTTGCTGATAGTTGCCTCGATTAACATTAAAAAATGCGACTTGAGAGTTTGGTGAAGCTTCTTTGATCAAATCGAATATCATTGGGCCAAACATCTGCTCTACGTAATCCGTCAACCCTATTTTCCAGCTCCCTTTGAAACTCTCGGTCTCAAAACGTTTAGATAACAGAACTTCAGACTGGATGGTATTCAGTAGCGCGTCCACTGTGCTCGATAGTTCAATGGCTCGGTCGGTCGCCTCCATCTTGCTACCTACACGCTCAAACAAAGGGTCATCAAACAACTTTCGTAGCCTTTGTAAGCTATGGCTCATCGCAGATTGGCTTACATAACAACGCTCAGCAGCCTTACTCACGCTATTCGTTTTATACAAAGCCTGCAGTGCAATCAACAAGTTAAGGTCGATCCCTTTCCAATTAAAATCAGCCATGTCAACTAACCCATTTTATTCATAGTTATAATTAAAACAATTAATTTGAATCATAGTTCAACTCCACCTAAATTACGCTAAACATTTATCTGGAATCGATCATGCTTTCAATTTTTAAAACCTTTTTCTGGCTTGGCTGGATTAGCTTTGGTGGACCAGCAGCACACATTGGCTACTTCCGTAAAACCTTTGTTGAGAAACTGAACTGGTTGTCCGACGAAGAGTACGGGCAGATTGTCGCTCTTAGTCAATTTCTACCGGGCCCAGGTTCAAGTCAGGTTGGCTTTGCGGTCGGCTACAAGAAAGGTGGATTAACAGGTGCTATTGCTGCATTTGTCGGCTTCACTTCCCCATCTGTGATTCTGATGCTGATATTGGCGTTAGTCAGCAACCAGCTATTGGAAGCTCCACTTTTCAATTCAATCATTCACGGGCTTAAGTTATTAGCGGTAGTGGTTGTAGCTGATGCAACCTTTGGTATGTACAAGAACTTTTGCCAATCGAAGATAGCGACCGCCTTATGTGTGATTACCGCGATTGTACTACTACTGATTCCAGGCATCTGGCCTCAAGTTTTAGTGCTTCTATTTGCAGCGATGGTTGGCAGTAAGTTCTTGACGTCTCAAGAGCTAAAAACGATACCTTCAACGCAAAAAATATCGGTAACGCCTCTGGTGATTTTTGTTACTTTGCTGGTTGGTCTGCCTCTATTCAGTGCTTACTCTCAAGGTATTGAAGTATTTGGCCTGTTCTACCAAGCAGGTAGCTTAGTATTCGGTGGCGGCCACGTGGTACTTCCGTTGCTACAAAATGGTATTGGTGACCAACTGTCTCAAGATGCCTTCCTAACAGGTTATGCAGCAGCACAGGCAGTACCAGGGCCTATGTTTACACTTGCGACTTACTTAGGTTATGTATTGATGCCATCGGCACCGATCACAGGCGCACTACTCGCAACGATTGCTGTGTTCTTACCGGGCTTCTTATTGCTACTCGGTATATTGAAAAACTGGCAGGCGATTGCAAGCAAACCTTTGGTGGCAGGCGCTCTTACTGGTGTGAATGCGGCGGTTGTCGGTTTATTGTTGGCAGCGCTATATCAACCGATCTTCACAAGCGCAGTAAGCAGCGGCATAGACTTCGCTCTGATCATTGTTGGTGTGTGGTTATTGAAAACAATTAAGATGCCGATTGTAGGTTTAGTGGGTACCTTTATCGCCGCTGGTGCGATGCTTAACTATTTATAATTAAGCACTTAGATACCCAACTTTAGATACTAAACTGAGTTACAAATAATAGCCCCTGATCAGGAAACTCATCAGGGGCTATCTTATTTAGAATGACTTAACTTGATAGGGCGTTATATCGGGGTGCTGGCTTTCATTTCCCTTACCTCTGCCAACGCTCTATTTAGGTTCTCATTAGCAATTTTGTAGTAAGACGGCTTTTTATCGATCGCTTGTTGAAGATAAGGAATCGCTTCATCAGGTCGACCTTGGAGAATTAAAAAATACCCGACATTATTCAACGCTTCGGGAGCATCCATATGACGCATAAAAACGTTGATCGCCTTTTTCACATCGCCGGAAGCTAAGTAAATAAGGGCAAGGTTATTCTGAGCTTTCTCATTGTTAGGCTCAATCTCTAACGCCGAACGAGTGTATTGATACGCTTCTTTGTAGTTGCCATACATGTAATGGGAGTAGCCCATGTTCAACAAGGCTTTTACTGAGGTTTTATCGATAGTGAGCGACTTTTTAAAATACTCTTGAGCTATTTGATGCTTACCTTCAACATCCTCCAATACCCCAATTCCCATATAAGCGAGTGCTGGCGACATGCTATCCACCTTCAAGCCAGCAACTTCACTTTGGCTTAACGCTTGGTAATTTTTAGTCGTTTCACTGCTTTTCAAGCGAACTTGATCGGCATTAATCGCTTTAAAAAAATAACTTCGTCCTTCATCGGTGCGGCGCTGCTTGGTATATAGAACCCCAAGTTGCTCCAACACTTCAGTATGCGCCGGATTAAAATCTAGTGCCGCCAAATAGGCTTTTTCAGCGAGCGCGTAGTTGCCTCTCGATGAGTGAATTCGGCCAATCGTAAACAGCGTTTTATCGTGAAACTCTTGCTCAGGGAAAGACAGAGATCGGATGTACTCATAAAGCGCTAGATCGATATTGTTATCTCTCAGCGCCACATCACCACGCATGATCGCTTCTTTTTCACTAACCGGAGGATCGTCACTGGTTAAGGTGTCAATGGGCTTCCCCGAATACAACTCAGCATCAAACTGATTGGTTGGCTCATCAGAAGAAGCACACCCTAAAACTAATAGCGGCAGCAAAAGTAAAACCATTCTGTTCATTAGCATCATAAACCAACTCCTGGCGCACTTAATGCGTCCATAACAATCATCATCCCAGGTCCTAGGGCAACAATAAAAAAACACGGCCAAATAAATAACAACATAGGAAACAACATTTTAGTTGGTATTTTTGCTGCAATCTCTTCCGCAGCTTGTTGGCGCTTATCTCGAAAATCTTCGGTATAGTCTCGTAACGTTTGCGCTAAGCTCCCCCCCATTCTGGAGGCATGTGAGAGCAAAGAGACGAGCCCGTCTAATTCATGAAGGCCAGTCCGTTCGACAAGTTGACTCAAAGCATCTGGCATCGTGACACCCGCCTGAATTTTGGCAAAAACCGTATCCAGCTCATCGGCAAGTTCGGGCTGTGAGATGTATAACTCATTAGCAACTCGTCCCAGCGCCGCATTAAAGCCAAGGCCTGATTCAGTACAAACCACCAAAAGGTCGAGCGCGTCAGGTACCCCATTTCTAATTTTTCTCTGTCTCTCTTTTTGCATTTTACTCAATACAAAGTTGGGTAAAAACGTGCCGACAAAGATACAAGTCACAATCAATAAGTTGTTATAACTGTCACCAATCGCCAGATAAAACACCACGAACGCACAGACAAACCCGATAAGAGCGGAAAGCACTTTGATGGAATAAAAGACTGAAAGCGCACTTTTTTCATGGTATCCAGCGTGCATGAGCTTTTCTGAATAGCTTTCGTTGTCCTTTTTGTTCCCTCGCCCAATAAATGGCGTTAACGACTCCAAGGTATTCGTAAAATCATAAGACTTCCGGCTGCCCGTTTGGCTACCTCCAGAAATCTGTTTTAACTTTTTATCCAACGGTGAACGAGCGCCAACAAAAAGAAAACCAAGAGTGAGGGTAAGTAACATCGTGGTCAGCAAAATCATCCCGTAGAGTAAGGTTTGACTGCTGATCCCGAACTCAGAGAGTGCTTGTTTCCATACTTCTAAATCAAAGAATTCCATAATTTATATCTCGATATTTATTATTTTTCTTATCCACAATGCCCCAATCGCCAACAAGATCACTCCAATACTGACCATCGATATTCCTCTAGGGTCACTGTACAAAGGCTCAATGTATTCAGGGTTTACGAATTTAAGACCGAAAAACAGGGCAAACGGAGAAAGGGTCAGTATCCAAGCAGAAAGGCGACTCTCAGCTGAGAGGGTTTTGATCTTTCTTTCGAGTTTAAAGCGGGCTCTTAATACCTCAGATACTTTTTGCAGATTCTCAGAGAGGTTCCCCCCTGTCTCTTTCTGCAACATGACGGCACTTGAGAAAGCCAACATCGAAACGGTCGGTGCTCGCTCTGTCATTTGCATGATCGCGAGCCTCAAGTCGTAGCCATAATTAAGCAGGTTATAGGTGTTCTTAAACTCAACACCGATCGGCTCAGGCATCTCTTCACCCACCTCATTGAAAGACTGAACCAATGGCTGCCCCGCTTGTAAGGCTCTTCGAATAATATCCAGAGCCTCTGGCAGCTGCTCTTCGAATCGAGCCATCCTGTATGTCACTCTATTTTGGACAAACAGATAAGCGACAACCCAAGCGAAGACGAAAGCGGCTACACAAATGAACCACACTTGATTAAACACTAAAGCCATTAAAGCCAATAAGGTTCCGCACAAAAATACGATGAACAAAAAGCGACTTAACGTAAGGTGGAGACCCGCTAATTCCAGCATACGTTTTAGGTCGGCAAAGAAAGGAATCACAATTAATTTTCGGTCGAGCGGTGATAGCTCTTTGTTGTAGTGCTCTTTTAAGAGCGACAAGCTCTCTTCATCAATATTTCTTTGTGTCTCTTTTAGACGGCGAGATAACTCTTTGTGTTTGGCTTTTTTCCCGGCTGCTGGCAATAACAAGGCTTGCGAAATAAACAACACCGCAACAAACAATAGGACCAGCGAGACAGTTACGTTATCCATAATCCGTTCCTCAGCTATGTGATTCAGTAAAGAGCTCAAAAGGCAGATCAAGACCACGCTTAACCAATTGGTCATGAGACTGAGGCACTACACCGGTTGCGGTGTAATAACCTAAAATATTGCCATGCTCATCGATGCCTTGACGCTGAAAGTGGAAGATCTCAGACATAGTGATGACCTCTCCTTCCATACCATTGATCTCTTGGATACTAACCATACGGCGCTTACCATCTTCTTGCCTTTCCATCTGAACTACTAGATGGATAGCAGAAGCAATCTGCGCTCTGAGATTTTTGGTAGAAATGTTCCAGCCCGCCATCGAAAACATGTTCTCTACACGGCTTAGTGCATCACGAGGGGTGTTGGCGTGAATGGTTGCAAGGGAACCGTCATGCCCGGTATTCATCGCAGCCAACATATCGACCGCTTCACTACCACGCACCTCCCCGACAACGATACGGTCAGGTCGCATACGTAACGTGTTTTTCACTAGCTCTCGCTGACTTATCTCACCTTTTCCTTCAAGGTTTGCCGGACGAGTTTCAAGACGAATAACGTGGGGTTGCTGGAGTTGAAGCTCTGCGGAATCTTCTATTGTGATGATTCGTTGATCTCGTGGGATGAAACCAGAAAAGATATTAAGCGTCGTGGTTTTCCCTGACCCCGTACCGCCTGAAATTAATATATTGAGCTCACCTTTAACGGCCGCTTCGACAAATTTCGCCATTTGCGGAGAGGCTGACTTATATTCCAGCAAGTTGTCCATAGTTAGGCTGTCTACCGCAAAGCGTCGTATGGATACCGATGGGCCATCTAAGGCAAGAGGTGGGATAATTGCATTTACCCGAGAGCCATCGGCCAATCGTGCATCCACCATAGGAGAGGCTTCATCAATTCGACGTCCCACTTGGCTAACAATACGGTCAATGATGTTTCTAAGATGTCGGTCATCCAAAAACGTATAAGGGGTCTTTTCTAACTTACCACCTCGCTCAACGAACACATTTTTAGGCCCATTAACCAAAATATCAGATACGGTTTTATCGGCTAGCAATGGCTCTAAAGGCCCCAAACCAAACACTTCATCTTCGATTTGTTTGATCACTCTTTTCCGGCCTTCCGCACTCAGAGCATGGCTTTGATCGTCTGCCATTAGCTGAACAATCGCTTCATGAAGGTCAACTTTAGCGCGCTCTTTATCAAGGCTTGAAAGCAGACCAAGGTCAAGTGTCTCTAAGAGCTGTTTATGAAAATAGTGCTTAATTGAAAGCTCTTGTTCTAAGACTTTTTTTGCTTCATTAACCGATTTTTCTTGTTCTTCGTTGGCATCTAGCCCTTTAAGAACAACAGAATCACTAACGGCTCCTTGAGGAAAGGCAGCAATGTTCTCGCTTTCTTGTTGCGAAAACTGTTCTACTTTTTTTTCAAACTCCGGATTTATATTTTTTCGTTTAAAGAACATAACGATCCCTCATCTATGCTTAGAACAAACAACCTATGAAAATATCTTTTTGAGCCAACTCTTCTCTTCTTGCTCTGGAGGAGAAAGGATATGAGACAAATCGATGATCGAGCGTGTAATCGAACTCTTCTTTTTTGACTCAACCAATGGTTGACCTAAATTGGCACTCTCCAATGCGACCTTAAAATCGTTAGGCATTAAATGGATATCATGCTTCCCAACGGTTTGTTCTATGTCTGATAACTTAATGGTTTGTCGTTTCTCATAACGATTCACGATGATCTCGATTGCGTCTTGTTGTAACCCGTACTCAAATTTCAGAGTTCTGACTAAACGGTTACTGTTTTTGACCGACACTAAGGTTTGTTGAGTAACGAGTAACACCTTAGTCGCAGGGGAGATAGCCGATGCGAAGATATGATCTAACCCTCGAGAGAAATCGATAACAATGTAGCGATAGAAGCGACGTAATACGGGTAATAACCTCCCAATCTTTTGGGCATGTTCATAATCATCCGCGTTATTTTCATGTTTGAAGCTTAAAACGTGTAACCCCGATGAGTGCTTGTTAACTAAGCTATTCAAAGACATCTCATCCAAATCATTTGAGCTGTCGATAGCATCCGAAATACTGTAGGCCGGGGTGATATTCAAATATTCAGGGATAACACCAAACTGAAGATCTATATCGAGTAAAAGCACTTCATCAGGATGATAACTCGCGATTTCAACAGCTGTATTTAACGCTAAGGTTGTTGCCCCCATTCCACCTTTGGTATTAATAAATAGGAACACTTCACCATAACTAGAGTTTTCGATTTTTTCCGCTGCGGTTTTCTTAAGTAACGGTAAGAGACCAGAGATAGAAATGTCATGAGATAGGAAGTCAGAAGCACCCAGTCTTAGTGCTATTTTCAATGACCCATTGTCACTCTCATCACCAAACACGACCAAAGATAAATCATACTCTTCCAACTGCAAATTGTAGCTTTGCAGATCGACCATTTTCTGAGCCCAACCACCACTCGCTTCGACAAAGATAAGGTCGGGAGTATCTAGGCTTCTCACATATTCTTCGGTCATGCCTAATAATGAAAAAGAGTCGATATGAACATTTCGACAACGTTTCAATTGCTGCCTCATATGAGCATGAAAGTTTTCATTGCTATAGATAAGCCATACATTCAAGTTGGTTTTAAGGCGAATCGCATCGTCTTCATTCGGTAAAATATCAATTGCTTCGCCCATATTACCCACCCTGTATTTGTTCCGGACATCTTGTCCTAGTATTTGTATTGGCTTTGATTACACCTAAATTCTCAGCGGGTAAAATCGTCTCAAACGCAGGTGCCGCAAGAAACCCATTTGTCCCTAAAAAGCTGAGGTTGCTGATCAGCTGAATGCCATAGCCTGTCGCTCTTGCTCGTACAAACTTAATCGCACTAAAATTGGTTTCGAAATCAGAGGTAATTTCAGAGCCAGCAGCATCCAAATACGCCACCTCCAAGTTGCTATCGCTAAACCCCAGTAGTGGAATGTCTTCTACAACAATCCCCGCAATGTTATCGCGGTCTAAGACGTAACAAACGGTCGCTAGCCTTGCCGCTTTTCTCGTCGCCTCGTTAACAATCTGGAGTGAGAATACATAAGCCCCCAAAGCCAAAATCAGAAAAATCAGCAAGAAAACCAACCAAGAAACTATCGTAAACTCGATAATGGCTAAGCCGTTGTGCTTGTTGATTGGTTTCATCAGAAAACCCTCATAACAGACGACACACTTAAGGGAACAGATAAGCTTTCAGATGAAAATGGAATCGATAAAAAGTGAGGAACATAGTCGTAATTAACCGTTACTCTCACATAACTGTCTGCTGAAGGAGGAGTGACAACTACATCAGAAGTTGCAAGGCTAGAAAGTATCGCCGTACCTACAGTGTTCTTACCGTAAACCACAATATTTTGAATTTCCGCAGTAGGAGCTAATGTCCCACCCTTTGTTCCATACACCTCACTTACAGCATAACGAGCTCCGTTTTGAACCGATTTTGAGATGACATTGTAGTGAATTAGGATGTTTCCCAGTTCAAGAACCAACACCAAGAAAAACAGTAATACTGGTGTCGCAATCAACATTTCAATTGCAGCGAGGCCCTGTTGTTTTTTAAAGTTGTTATCCATAACTAAGAGCCTCCTCCATCTGGGTCTTTATACAAAACAATTTTGTAAGGACCTTCAGTTGATGACTCAGCCCCACCAGAACCGCCAGCAACACTGCAAGAATGTATGAATTCACCAAATACTGCAGGAGTACCGGAATTGTTAGTTGGCGCCTTTTGTAATAAGAAGAAGCACCCTATTTTCTGAACGGTAAAACTGGTTACTCCACCACTTTTACCTGAGCAATCGACCATAGGAATAGGAAGAATACGTCGCCATGCTGTACCACCAGACACACAACCAGAGCCCATACTTGCTATACATGCGTTGGTGTCAGCCTCATATTGGGAATAGGTATAAGAGCCATCAAAATCAATATCACCCGTTTTACTGTCTATCTTAATTTCAGAGCTGGGCTCAGTCGTTACATAATCAGATGGGTAATCTGAACTTGATAAGCCGCCACCATAATCACCAAAACGAGTATTTAAACCATCAGCTGTAGGCCCAACCGTTCCCCCAGGCTTGGTAGTAACACTATCGCCAATAGCGACAGAGTAATCATAGTAACCAGCCAAGGCTTCTTTTACCGTGCTACCTCCAGATCCAAAGTCCAGTAGGTGATAATTACCATTTCCCATTTGAGACAGTTTTTTATCGCCCACTTTTAGAGCATGAACTGTACCTACCTCATAACCAAAGACATTGGTAATTGCCTCACCGGTAGCATCATCATAACCATCTTCGTTAATATCGTTATCTGAAGTCCCGTCACCAGTACACACTCCAATGGGTACAATATTATTCACAACTTGCAGTCCTGAGCTTGGTCCTGCAACCGCTGTTGCCGATACGCTTTTTGCTAAACCAAACATCTGAATAAAGAATTCATCCATATCTAATGAGCTGACATTAACTCGAACATATACATCATCATCAGCACCAAACGTAGGGGTCCCCGCAAAGCTTTGAGGGTCGTTAGAGTATTCAACGCTAACCACTGCAGTTGAGAAATCAAATTCATGATTACCAGAAGCCCCCGCCATAGCATTCAATGTTGATGTAACTTCTGCAGATACCGCGGTTTGATCTTTACTGTTATCCAAAATAGTCGCTGCCGCTAACGCCGCTGAGTCAACCGCATTCTGTAAGCGCGTTTTATTCACTAGCATATGGTTGATATCCACGGCTAACGCTGACACAGCAAGGAAGACAAGCAACGCGATAGTCACAAATATGACAACCAATCCGCCCTGTTTTTTAGGTTTTCTTGATACTTGATACAACATAAAGTACCTCCAAACTAATTAAAGCTCTGTAAGACCTGACTATTGCTCTCTGAAAGATCTTCATCGCCTTTACCCACGTAGCTGTCGTAACCAGCCTGCATGCGCTCTCCGGTACCATCAGGTAAAACCTGCAAGTTTTCCTGAGTCGCATTTGGGTTGTATGTTTGCTCCATTTTCAACTTAGCAACCGACTGCCCCAAAGGCGCGTCATTCGCACAACCTACTAATACCAGTGCGAGAAAGACCATCATTGTTCTAATCATATCTATCTCCTTATAAATCATGACCAAATGAACCTTCGCTACCACCATCAGTTGGCGCAATGTCTTTAGCGGAACTTGAATTACTCTTGCCTTCAGAATCAGAAGGCTCAGCAATGTAAGCGCTTCTACCTAACAAGTAATATTCCAGGTCATTAGGGGCAACAAAGGCATCTGTTGGCAATGTGACTTTACTTCTGTCCACTGGTTTAGCGAGTCGAGGAGTAACAAGAATGACAAGCTCTGTTTCTCCCGATACGTATTCTTGACTATTGAAAAGCTGGCCTAGGATCGGCACATCACCAATACCCGGCATTTTGTTGCTGATATCACGCACGTTCTCGCTCAGTAGCCCTGCAATACCGATGGTTTGTCCATCTGCAAGCTCAAGCGTAGAAGAGGCGCTTCGACGTGTAATTGGTGGAATAAAGTAAGTCGCGTTGGTCGAGCCGGGGTCGATAGTCAATGAACTGCTGTTCGCAATTTCACTTACATCAACCGCTAAGTTCAGGTTGATCTTTTTATCACTGAGTACGGTCGGTATAAATTTCAGCCCTACCCCGTATTCTTTGTATTCAATGGTAATCCCATCATCATCCGGAACTGGAATTGGAAATTCACCACCCGCTAGAAACTCGGCCTTAGAGCCACTCAATGCAGTTAAATTCGGCTCTGCTAATACCTTCGCGACACCATTTTGCTTGGCGACATCCAATGCAAAGGTAAATAAGGTATTACTATCGATGAAAGACCCTAGAATCCCGTAATCAGTTGAGGTAGGAATATCGAAGATTGGTGTTGCACCCAGTACACCAGCAGGAACAGATGAAGCTCCCCACGAAAAGTTGGAACCACTGGTTTGGAAGAAGTGGAAATTAGCATCGAACTTTCTCACTAAACTCCGCTGAACCTCGGCGACAGTTACCTCTAACATCACCTGTTGGGCGCCACCGATAGACATTAAGTTGATAACACCAGTTGCAGCAGCTTGCTCACTACCACTCTCTTTAGAATCATCTGCAGCCTGCCCTGCGGCGTAGGTTTCAGCAATTCTCATAGCGACATTCATCTTCTGTTGATTACTGATTTGCCCACTCAACAGCAAGCGATTCTGAGCGCTATGTACCTCGATAGTCTCGTCAGGAAGAAACTCATACAGCTTGGATTTCAGGCTATTAAGATCATGAGTCACCTCGATATTAATAGACTCAATCAACTGGCCTCGAGAATCCCAAGCCATCAAGTTGGTTGCACCTAACTTGTTACCAATCAAAAACACTTCGTTAGATTTCAAAATCACGATGTCCAAAACATCAGGGTCGCCAAGTGAAACCTTGCTCGCTTTACCTGATAACACGACATGCGTCGATTTATGATGCGGAACCGTGACTGTTTTTCCGGTTTGCAATGCAGCAAAACTTACGTTCGAAAAACAAAGCAGGCTCAAAACACACGCTAATATTATTCTCATATCTCACCTCAATCCTTGACGCGCACATTAGATGTTTCCGTACCCTTGATAATGGTCACGCTTGGTCTAGGCACGTATCGACGAACGACTTTCTTCTCAACTTCATGAGGATTTCTTAAGGTAAGCTGAATACTGCCTTTGCTCTTAGCCGTCAGAAGCTTTTCTGCATCTTTGGGGGTCACCTCAAGTGTTACCGCACGAACAATAATGGGGCTGTTTTCTTTGGTTCTGGCGGTCTGGTCTACCGCGAGCACTTTAATGTCTTTCAACACAGTTCGAGTGGCCGCAGAGTTTTTACCGTAGGAAACGGTATTGAGAATATCGACCTTGTTCCCGGGTAATAGAAACCCAGCTACACCGATAACGTCATCGACTCGAATTGTTACCGCTCGTTTATTTTCAGGAATCAAAGCCGCAAGTGTGGAGCCTTCACCAGGAACTGTGAAACGCAGCTTGTGAAGCACCTCTCCGGCATAAATGGTATTAGCGACAACCTGACCAATCAGCTCAGATTTATCCGAATAGTTGTTTTCATTGATCCAATCAACTTCCATCAACTTCGTCGTTAAATACTGCTCTTCAATTATGGTTCCAGCTTCAATTTCTTGAGAGGCCACTACAACCGGGTGACGTTCAACTTCTTCGACTTCTATCGTCGGTTGAACTTGGTTGTCCATCCATTGCTTAGCAAAAAATACAGCCGCTAAGCCGAATACTACGGACAGTAAAAACAATAGGAATACCTGACTCTTATTCATTATTTTCTTCCTCGTGTCCATCAGAGGTAAAGTAGACTTCCCATGCCATGGAAAGAATATCGAAAGTAATAACGGGCGGGAGCTGCTCAAATGAAAGGATATCTTTGCTAATACCAGCGAGATCTTTAGGTAAGCAAGGGAAAAGAGGCACTTTGTAAAGCGTGTGCATTTGAGATAAGCGCTCAAAGAAACCGCTTTGAAGTTCTAGCTCTTTCTCTGCCACAACATTCATCCACAAGGATTCATAGTCACGCAGATTAAGAGGCTTGAATTCGATTTTATAACCCAAGCGACGCAAAAATGCCGGATCACTGATCTTCTCCGGATTTAAGTTAGTAGAGAAAGCGAGGGTCAACACAAATGGCATTGTCACTTGCTGACCATTCGGCAACGAAAGATGATCGAAGTAATATTCCATTGGAACAATCCATCGATTGAGCAGGTTATCGACTGGCATTGGCTGACGCCCGAGGTCATCAATCACCAGAATTCCGTTATTCGCCATCATTTGTAACGGTGCCAACCACACTCGGCTGTTCTCTGAATGATTAACTTCAAGCATATCCATGGTTAGCTCTCCGCCCACCTGAATATTCGGTCTCTCACAATTGAGCCAACGCTTGTCGTACTGATCCTTAAGAGAAACCAATGTTTCACTGCCGTTGTGATCAAGCGGTTTATGGTGTTGCGTAGAGAAAACCTTAATAATGTTACCGAAGGCATAGACTGCATAAGGGATAAAAACTGAAGTGTGTAATGCATTAACTATGCGTGTCGCAACAAATGTTTTACCTGTACCGGCATGCCCATACAAAAGCAGAGCTCGTCCCGAGTTAATTGCCGGGCCTAGCACGGAGATCATTTTGTCTACGCCGTAAACATCACTAAGAGCCGCTTCAACATGTGGTCTGGTCACCAATTCCGCTCGCAAGTCTTGTTGTTTTACAATGTCACTGTATTGAGCAAGTGAAACGGGAACCGGGCCTAAATAAGCATCTCGAGTAAAAGCGAGATCTGCTTCTTCTATGCCCTTTTCTGATAAGGAGTAGCGAACATGACTGTGTGAAGAGGAGTCTAAAGATAAAGCTGAAGTTGGTTGAAAGACTTCAATGAATGATTTCTTTCTAAGTACCGCAAGTCCATTCTCAACAATATGGGTAACCACACACAAATGGTTAGAAAGCTCCAACACATCAGACTTAGGGTAAGCGGATAAGTGTTTAAGTAATAAGTTTTCAATCACAACTTCAGGTATACCAAGCGATTCAATGGAAGTCGGAACCAAAGGAGCTGATATTTGAGGCTTTAAATTACTCGGGGACGGTATCCCTCTAATATCCATATGTTCTCTCCAACACATCGAATTTCAATTTAAATTACGTAAAATAGCTATACATCGCTAAGCCTATAACAACTGAAGGTGCGAAAGGCATCGTCACCTTATTTGAATACCTAGAATGAACCGTTGACACAGTTTTTGTGCTGGTTGACATTCCACTAACTAACATTAGTTTCTCTTCAAAATAACCTTTTACCGTTAGAGACTCGCTGTTCGCACGGTTATAAAGTAAGTAAAACACAGCAATTATTCCCGCGGAAATGATAATATAATAAGTAATATCGAGTAGGTTACCCCATCCAACATATAGCCCTATCACACCCAAAAATTTCACATCGCCAGCAGACATTGCTCTCAAGAAATATAAGATAAGTCCCGAAGAGAAAAAAACAGCCGCCCCAACCAAAGAAGTGCCAAGTGAACCCCAAGTTAATCCACTATTAATCGCAATAATAAAGTACAACAATACAAATAAAATCAGAACCTTATTCGGTATTCGATTTTCTTTCACATCAAATACTGATACCACAACCAATAGCACCCAAAAAACTAGAGATTCACTTATCATTCATTCATATACCTGACACAATTAATTGAAATTTACTGAACAAGGATACAGCTATACCAGAGAATATTGCCCAAGCGAGAAAAACAAGCAAAGCCGCACCGATAATGTATTCGACAATGGTTAGTCCTTTCTGCTTTTTTATTCTCTTAATATTCATAGTTTCTATGGTGCTGTCGTCGTACTAATCGCACCAACAATCGCGCTTAGTTTCGTTGATAACGCACTACCTATTCCACTAAATATAGTTGTCAATCCTAAAACGAGCATAGCAGCACCGATCACATATTCTATGACCGTCAGACCTTCTTCATCATTCATGAATTCTTTAATGTTTTTCAATAAGTTACTCATAAGAATCTCTCCTTGATTTACGTATCAGGTTTTATTTACCTGTAAACTAAATCTAGAGCCGAACCATATATTCGGTTAGGATTTTCTTGCCATTTACTTGCACTTTTTTGTCGCACTTCTAATCTATTTAAATAAACACATTCATCAATACTTCTCTTACTGCTTATTTAAGTATGATACCGGTTTAATAACTATGAATATAATTACACCTTTACTGTCAGATATAGATAGCGACTTTAATTCAATCATCATCAATAAAATAAGTCGTTACTTTCTCATAAAAAACCATAAACAGGACATATCTATAATCAGCCACTTAGATGTAAGGTTAGTATTTTTTATATTGAATAAAACGGATGAACTTCAACTACTTAAAATGGCACTATCTATTTGTGAAAACTTGAACAAGCGAATTGTTATTATTTGTACAGGTCAGATACCTAATAACGTTCGAAATCATAAGAATGTATTCTTCGTAATTGAAACAATCAGTCATCATCTGACCAGTTCATTCGAAGAACTAAAGCATAAAACCCAACACATCTTTGAAGCACATTTCGACCTCGATCGAGACATGAATAACAATAACCAAGAACCGACAAAACAGTTTACTTCTGAAGTTGTTAACTTTGTTATGGATAACATTAACAAGGAAATAAGAGAAACAGACATAGCTGAAAAATGTCACTGCTCAGCAACCTACTTTTCTAAGAAGTTTCATCTACACTTTGGAGTAAGCTTTAGAGACTTTGTGTGCGATAAACGAATCCTGTTAGCCAAGAAGTTAATCGAAGCCGATACCGAATCAAAAATAGCTGTAATTTCTTATCAATGTGGCTACAAGGATGTGTCGTATTTTTCAAGAATTTTTAAGAAAAGGACGGGCGTAACCCCTGCAAGCTATAGACGTGCCTGCACAGATAACAGAAAACGCTAATTTTACTCCCTAAAAGAAAAAATCATGGTACATTTAACATGATTTTAACAAAAATAACCAAAAATAACTTAGCGAAAAACATGGAGTTAGACAATGATTCAGCCTAACGAGTTTAGCCAAGAACAAGCAACAGCTCTCCCTACACCCAATGACATGATTTTAAAATGGGCAGAAGAACGCCCAGATGAAGTCTATTTGAAACAGATTATTAATCGCCAATTTGTCGAATTTACTTATAAAGAAGTAGCAGACAAAGCACTGAAATTGGCGTCAGCATTAGAAGGACTCGGAGCCCAACCTGGCGATCGAGTCGCTCTCGTATCGAAAAACTGTGCAGAATGGTTCATCTGCGATCTTGCCATGATGTTAGGAGATTTTGTCAGCGTCCCAATCTTTCCTACAGCGGGTGCAGACACCATTCAGTACTGTATTGAACACAGTGAAAGTAAAATTGTGATTGCGGGTAAGCTTGACGATCCTAAAGCCACTCAAAAAGTACTTGATGACAATCCGAGCTTAGTGAGTATTTCACTACCATACGACAGTGCAGCGAAGTGCCAACACACTTTCGAACAGCTCATTGATACACATGAACGATCAACCAAACGCCCTCAGCATCACGACGATAAGCTTATGTCACTTGTTTATACATCGGGTACATCAGGGTTACCAAAAGGCGCAATGCTCACGTACGGTGCGTTTACTTGGTCTGTTCAAAGGTTGATTGACCATATTGGGATCCAACCTGGCGATCGCCTGTTTTCTTACCTACCGCTTGCTCATATTACAGAACGCGTTTACATCTTTGGTTCTTCAGTAATGGGGGGCGTGGTTACGGCTTTCCCAGAATCTTTAGACACCTTTATTGATGATGTGAAAATGCATCGCCCTACACTGTTTATTTCAGTTCCTCGCTTATGGACTCTGTTCCAGCAGCGAATCCAAGACAAATTGCCACAGAAGAAACTGAACTTCTTATT
This sequence comes from Vibrio sp. 10N.247.310.23, assembly GCF_041467155.1. Taxonomy (NCBI): domain Bacteria; kingdom Pseudomonadati; phylum Pseudomonadota; class Gammaproteobacteria; order Vibrionales; family Vibrionaceae; genus Vibrio; species Vibrio sp. 10N.247.310.23. The sequence goes on from NZ_JBFSTZ010000005.1 coordinate 91,473, forward strand.
GAAGATTCCGTTTATCAACAACATCATTAAGAAGAAGCTTGCTGATGGCTTAGGGTTAGACCAAGCTCGTGTTCTCGGCTGTGGTTCTGCACCTGTATCACCCGCTCTACTCGCATGGTATGAGAGTGTTGGCCTGCACATTACCGAGGCATGGGGCATGACAGAGTCTTTCGCCTACAGCACGCTCAACTACCCATTCAGAGCCGATAAAATTGGTACGGTTGGTAATGCAGGTCCAGGGATCGAACTCAAAATAGCTGAAGATGAAGAGATTCTAGTTCGAGGCAAAGGCTTATTCTCTGGTTACTACAAGAATGATATTGCAACCCAAGAGTCTTTTAACTCGGATGGTTGGCTTCATACCGGTGATATCGGTGATATCGATAGTGAAGGTTACCTAACGATTCGTGGGCGTAAGAAAGATACCTTTAAAACAGCTAAAGGTAAGTTTGTTGCCCCTGTACCAATCGAAAACAAACTGTTTGAGTACAGCCGCGTAGAAATGATGTGTTTGATAGGGCTTGGCCTACCAGGCCCAATCCTACTTGTGGTACCGCATGACTTCCCTAATTTCGATAGAGCTCGCTATGAGAAAACGACAAAGCGCGTTATCGAGAAAATGAACGAGCAGCTCGGTTCACATGAGAAGATCAAAGGTGTATTGATGATTAAGGAACCATGGAGCATTGAGAATGGCGTGTTAACCCCGACTCTCAAAATCAAGCGACATATCCTTGAGCAGAAATACCATGAAGTTGGTCATAACTGGCCGAAAGATAAATTGGTGGTTTGGGAAGAATAACCATGACTTCCACCTAACACTGAATAAAGAGTGCTACTAAACTGAAACTAGCACTAAGAGGGAGCTTGAGAGCTCCCTCTTTTTATATGACCCACTTTCTGTTGGCCTTTCTTCCTATTGACCGTTTTTCTACTGACAGCCTTATTGCAAGTAAACCGACCCGCAGACAACTATTACAAGGTTAACCTGATAATTACGTCTAACATCTCATCAAAACAAGGACCTAGCGCCTCTTCATCGATGGCATGACAATACACTCCTTCAAGCTGAGCAGGGTCATAATCCGCACTAAGATCAGGATCATCTAATAGCGCACTAGAATTCGCCATCCGTAGCAATAAGTCTTCACCAAACTCGCTATCAGGTCCTGTCGCTGATGTTAGAGATGAACCTAACCCTAACGTAAATACATAAATATCTTCCGTTCTGGCTTTTTCCGCAATATCTTCGACGAGATTACGCGCAACCCGATTTACACGGGTATACAAATCATTCGCTGAATGACTATCTGGATCATATTGCGCGACTGGACGCAACGCATGAGACGGATTTAGAATGTTGAACTCGGTGGCGCTTGAATCATGAGTCGTGTAGTACTGGGGCATCTCACTGATATGGTCATCAATATCATTTCCCTCATAGCCACCAGATAAAGTGGTGGCTATCGAGTCATGCCTCCAAAGCCCTCTCGGCGTACCACTGGAACCATCGCTTGATCGAATAGCGCCCGTATGTGAATCCCCGTCCTCAAAATCAAACGTGGTTGCAAAGGTGTTTGGTGCTCCATCGGTAAAGAACACGATCACTTTCAAATTTGCCGGATCAGTCACCGTTCTCAGTTCATTCAGAGCTCGATACATCCCTTCCGATGCATTGGTATATTGTGCGTTCGAGGTACTACCAAAGTTAAAGCTATCAATTTCAGATTTGATAGTGCTTCGACTGTGTCCTCGAGTCGATGTGAACCCAACAGGTACCTCTGCCCCAAACGCAAATTTCACCAACGAGATACGATCAAAACCTTCATGAAAATTCTCAACGAATGACTTAGACCTATCGATGACATCTTGAGTCACGTCGCCGATACTCCCTAACCTCAAAGATGTTGTGTTATCAATCACTAACACTAAATCTACAGGGCGGCGGATCGACTGTGCGGATACACCAGGGTTAAACGTGTCTAGCCCTATCAATGGCAAAAAGACAGTGGGCACTTGCGCTGTTGCTGAGATATCGATAGAGATATTACCAAACGAATCATTAGCGAAATTGACTGCGCCTAAGCTAGGAGTGGCTGAATAGAAGTCTGCGGGGATATTAGCTGCAAAATATTTTTGAGCAGCTGCCCGTCCAGCATCTTCGCCATTAGCGACCGCCCTTGCAGCCGCAATGCTGGCTGCATCGACCGCGGCAAATAATTTCGACTTAACAATATAAGCTCGACCAGCATCAACAGAAAGACCAACAACTAAGAGTATAAAAGGCAGCGCAATAATTGACATCAAAGCCACTAACCCACGACTGTAACGATATTTGATTGGGGTTCCCTTATCCATATCGACCTCCCTTACATATATGTTGTGTCGCTCAGAATGTATTCATCATCAAACACTCGACTAAAAATAGGCGAGTAGTCGTAAAAGACTTCAACGCTGTACACAATCTCTCCATCATCAAGTGCAACCGCTAAGTTGTTAACAACAGGAGGATCATCAGCATCCACATCCGAGCACTCTCCATCATTGGCCCAATTGCTGCAGCTCGCCCAAATAGCACTGTTTTTACTTAACCCGTGCTGGTTCCATCGATACTGACTTTTAATGTATGGAGAAGCATCTTCTTGACCGACCAACTCAGTAATGTAAATAACGCCGTCTTGCGTTAAATCCAAAGTGCCTGATGTTGTCGCTATGATGTCCATGACTTCTTGTGGGGTATCAGTGTTACTTCGCGAGATAATGTTTCCACCTTCTCGACTGATACTGATAATAACGTGGTTAGCTTGAATGAGATGTGTTATGTCGACAGCCGCCACGATCAGTAGCATAAATAAAGGCGCTATCAACGTCATTTCGATTGCTGCAAAACCTTTCTGAGCGGCTTTTTTCAATTTAAAAGGAAACATCCAGTCCCTCCCTAAAAAGCTTCGTTTTTCATCGCTGCGCTGACGGTAAATTTGAATTTTCCATCATCGAGCAAAACATACATATAGGGATTTACAGATGGCCACTCACAATCAAGATGAATAGAAATAATGTCTCCAGAACCGCCAAAGCCGGTGATTGCATTACCATAGACATCTTCAACACGTATATTCTGAACATCCATCACTTTATCGAGTAAACCGCTCGACGATTGAGAGATTTTTTCCAAGATAGCCGCTTCGCGATCACTCGATGAGTCAGGATCCAAGTCAGAACGACCTGTAATGGCATATCTTGCCCCCTCCCTTGCCGAGTGTTGCATGGTCAGTTTAACGAACCCATAAATACCAAGGTCAACAACCGTTAAAAAAAGCGCAAAAAACAGGCTCACCACAATCGTAAATTCGATAATAGCGATACCTTTTATTTTGGATTTTAGACCGCTTCGATAGCGGTTACCTTCTGAACCTCTTGAAATAAATTTCATACAGCCCCCACCCTTTCGTCTTTCTATTCACCCTATCTAGCCCAATAGAATCCTAGGAGATATAGAAAGACTCAACATTACAGATATAGAATTGATAAATGAGTTATTCAAGCAGCATTCAATTAATCAATTTCAACACTATTAATACGGAGGTGGATTCAAACTGTTTTTTGTTTAATTTAATTTAATTCAATTGCTTATATAAAATTAAAGGTTCTAATAAAACATAGTAATTTAATTTTCATTTATTAATCCCAAAAATAACTGTCTGTTTTATATCCATTAGACAAAGAAAGGAAAAAAACATTATGACGCTTGTTTTTATATAAATCAGAGTTAAAGTCTCAAAAATAAGACAACGTAAATTGAAAAATAAGCATTTAGTTTAGTAGGAATGGATTTTTATAAGTACTCGATGATTAATGGGTAAAGTCAGGCTGGATTAAGCGAGTACAAATGAATATTGTGGCCGAGATAGAACCAGCGAAACTAGCCTTCACGCTAATGGATACATAAGTCATGATTATAAACATTTAGTATAATCAGAAGCATCGTTATTCTCTTACTCTATATCTTCTTTCATCCTACGACTCAGCTGTTCTGCACATAAAACCTTATTCTGTTTCGCCTTAGCCTTACCTCCTTTGATCTTATTATTTTTAAACAACTTAGTCCCATAAAATCTTGTCCAACGGATTAATGCTTCCATAATTACTCTCTTGTATTTGCCATCGTTCTGTCGTTATTATGAAAACAACCTGTTCGATAAGCGAACAACCATTTCTAACAAGAACTATAAGAAGACGTTATGGATAATAGACTACGCCACCTTTCCTGACTTCGTTACTTCGAAGTCGCAGCTCGCTTGAGTAGCTACAGCAAGGCAGCAGAAGAGCTCTTTGTTAGCCAAGCTGCTGTCAGCCAAAAGATCCGTCAGTTAGAGGAACAACTAGAGTGCAAGCTGTTCATTAGGAAAGGGCGTGAAATGGCATTGACTAAAGAGGGTCGGACTCTCTTCCAACATGTGTCAGATGGATTTAAAGAGCTTGTTGTCGGGTTGAACAAGATCCAGTCTGAACCCTTACAAGGCGTTATCGTGGTTCGAAGTCTGCCATCTTTTGCATCGCGTTGGCTATTACCTCGGTTGTGGAAGTTTTCAGTCAAACACCCCGAAATACCAATCAAACTCCTCACCGAGAATGATACTCCTAAACTAAAATATGATGAGATTGACGTCGCGATTCTTCAAGGTGAGGATCTCCCTGTTGAGCAAGGTCTATCGCTTGAAGTCCTAATCAATGAACCTTTATATCCCTTTTGCTCACCTGCTCTTGCTAACTCTTTGAAGTTTTCGTCACCAGAACAGCTTCTAAAGTGTTGGCTGATCCAATTTAAAGGGGGGCACTATCTTTGGGAGGAGTGGTTCAAACGAGTAAATGTTCCAATCAAAAGTAGTACTGTCCAATGGGTAGAAGTAGGCACATTTGATATGGGTCTAACCACAGTCATGGCGGGTCACGGGGTTTGCCTAGCTACAGACAGCTTGGCTGGTGACTTCATCGAACGCGGCTTACTAGTGAAACCCTTTGATATAGGCATGACACCTGGGGTTCAAGTTAACTTATGTTTTGACCCTAGCTCGCCGAGGAAAGAACGTATTGAGGCATTTACTGAGTGGTTGCATGAAGAAGTGTCTGAAATATCTAAGAGCTAACTTTGGCTTTTGCTTTGGCTTTGCAAAGATAACTCAGCATTACTTATCACACTCCGCGTTCACGTAACTCCTTTTATATAGATAGAGTTACGTGCGTGAAGTTTATTTACTCCCAAAAAGATTTTTTCATCTCTTCATTAGCCTGCTCTCGGGTAATACCAACATCTTCAAGTAAATGATCCGATAGCTCTGCTAGGTGTTTTCTCGTCCTACGATTCTGAAGATAAATCCTAAATTTAGAATAGAATTTCTTACCTGATAATGATGATAAGAATGAATGATGAGTATTTGATGTCGTTGTTATCGTGTTCATAATCGCTCTCCTATTGACGCTTTGCTTTCTTATGGTCAATAATCGACCAGTGACGCATTAGCGACAAACGATAGATACTGGTACTCAGTTAAGGAAAACTAATGTGAGAGAGCGAACGCCACCATTCCAAGGGATCTACTATTTTTATACTGCGGCTGAAACTGGCAGTTTCAAGCTCGCAGCAGAAAAGCTATTTGTCACGGCTGCAGCAGTCAGCCAACAAATTCGCCAACTTGAAGAATGGTTAGGCGCAGACCTGTTTATTCGCCAGCACCGAAAAATAGTATTAACTCATGAAGGTGAAGTGCTCTATCTACAAGCGAAGAAAGGCTTTGCTCATATTCAAGATGGAGTAAGACGAATAAACCAAGACCCCAACCCCACTCAGTTATCGATTTCGACCGTACCCTCTTTTGCACAACATTGGTTAGTGCCTAGAATTGGCGACTTCCGCGACCGTCACCCAGATTTATCTATGTTAATAGAACCGACCAACAAACTGGTTACCTTTGAAGACTCAGCTGTCGATGTCTGTGTTCGATATGGTCATGGTAACTACCCAAATATTGAATCACGTTGGTTAATGGACGAAGTTGTTTACCCTGTCTGTCATCCTATCTATCAAGAAAAATATGGAATCTATGACATCAGCGATCTGCATAAAGCAGAGTTAATTGAAGACCGTTGGCCTGATATGGATTGGAATCTATGGTTAGACGTTGCTGGGGCGAAGGCAGGACGTTCATCATTGCAATTTGACGGCTCACATTTTGTTTTAGAGGGTGCATTATCCGTTCAGGGCGTTGCCTTGGTTAAGCACAGCTTGGTGTATCGCTATTTGCAGGAAAAGAAACTCGTCCGAATCGGTAATATCGCGCTGAAGCCTAAATACAATTACTTTTTATGCGCGCCTCCAGGTTACTTCCATCGAGAGAAGATAAAACGTTTCGAAGAATGGATGCAGGCTCAGGTTAAATTATTTGGTGATACAGGTAGAGAAGAGCTTTCGATTATCCACACCGATTACGAACTCAAATGGTCGGATAATTCATAAAGCGAAACTGGTATACTTAGCTCAAATAAATGGCGAGAACATCTCATGACACAAGACAATAATCCACTTCACGGTATCACTCTACAGAAGCTACTGACTGAATTAGTTGAACATTACGGTTGGGAAGAGTTGAGTTACATGGTGAACATCAACTGCTTTAAAAAAGACCCGAGCATTAAATCGAGCTTAAAATTTTTGCGTAAAACAGATTGGGCTCGTACCAAGGTAGAGCAGATTTACATCGACTTAAAGCGTTAATCTCTCCCTACTTTATCTGTCCCGTGTTGATTAAATACGGGACAACCCCTGTGTCTACTTTTTAGGGGCCATATCAATATCAATATCACATCTCGCATCTCGCATCTCGCATCTCGCATCTCGCATCTCGCATCTCGCATCTCGCAGTATGTTACAAGCAATAAAAAGCCCCGCAAGCTTTCACTTGCGGGGCTTTTTTAGCTAATTGAGAAAAGGGCTAATTACTTACCAGCTTCTTTTTCTGCTTTAACTTTTGCAATCACTTCGTCAGCAACGTTAGTTGGACATGGTGCGTATTGTGCGAATTCCATAGAGAATTGGCCACGACCAGAAGTGATAGTACGTAGGTGACCGATGTAGCCGAACATCTCAGAAAGAGGTACGTCAGCTTTAATACGAACACCAGTAACGCCAGCTTGTTGATCTTTGATCATGCCACGACGACGGTTAAGGTCACCGATAACATCACCAACGTGATCGTCTGGAGTGAACACGTCAACGTTCATGATTGGCTCAAGAAGTTGCGCGCCAGCTTTAGGCATAGATTGACGGAATGCGCCTTTCGCTGCGATTTCAAATGCGATAGCAGATGAATCGACTGCGTGGAAACCACCATCGAAAAGTTCAACTTCAACGTCTAGAGTTGGGAAGCCAGCTAGTACGCCGTTTTCCATCATAGATGCGAAGCCTTTCTCAACTGCAGGCCAGAATTCTTTAGGAACGTTACCGCCCACAACTACAGAGTTGAACTTGAAGCCAGAACCTGCTTCGCCTGGTTTGATACGGTAATCGATCTTACCGAATTGACCAGAACCACCAGATTGCTTCTTGTGCGTGTAGCTATCTTCAATTGCTTGAGTGATAGTTTCACGGTAAGCAACTTGAGGAGCACCTACAGTTAGGTCAACGCCGTATGTACGCTTAAGGATATCTACCTTGATGTCTAGGTGAAGTTCACCCATACCTTTCAGGATAGTTTCGCCAGTCTCTTCGTCAGTCTCAACTTGGAAAGATGGATCTTCTGCAACCATTTTACCGATAGCGATACCCATTTTCTCAGAACCGCCTTTATCTTTTGGAGATACAGCGATTGAGATTACTGGAGTTGGGAATACCATTGGCTCAAGCGTTACTTGGTGCTTAGGATCACATAGAGTGTGACCAGTTTGCACGTTCTTCATACCAACGATCGCAATGATGTCACCAGCTTGTGCGCTAGTTAGTTCGTTACGGTCATCAGCTTGCATCTCAACCATACGGCCAACACGTTCAGTCTTGCCAGTGAATGAGTTAAGAATCGTGTCACCTTTGTTCAGTTTACCAGAGTAAATACGAACGAAAGTTAGAGCACCGAAGCGGTCATCCATGATTTTGAATGCAAGCGCTTTGAAAGTCTCATCTGTAGAAACGATAGCGTGTTCGCCAGTTTCTTCACCGTTCTCATCCATTAGAGGCTGAGGGTCAACTTCAGTTGGTGCTGGTAGGTAATCTACTACAGCATCAAGGATAAGTTGCATACCTTTGTTCTTGAACGCAGAACCACAGAACGTTGGGAAGAATGCGATATCACGAGTACCTTTACGGATACAACGCTTAACGTCTTCAATAGAAGGCTCTTCACCTTCCATGTAAGCTTCCATTAGGTCATCGTCTTGCTCTACAGCAGTTTCGATTAGCTCTTCACGGTATTGCTCAACGTCATCAACCATGTCCGCTGGAACATCTTTGATTTCGTAGTTTTCAGGAAGACCAGTGTCATCCCAAACGTATGCTTTACGGCTTAGTAGGTCTACAACACCAACGAACTCGTCTTCACGGCCGATTGGTAGAACCATTACTAGAGGAGTTGCACCTAGAACGTTTTTAACTTGGTCAACAACGTTGTAGAAGTCTGCACCCATACGGTCTAGTTTGTTAACGAAGATCAGACGAGATACTTCTGATTCGTTAGCGTAGCGCCAGTTAGTTTCTGATTGAGGTTCAACACCACCAGAACCACAGAATACACCGATACCGCCATCAAGAACTTTAAGAGAACGGTATACTTCAACTGTGAAGTCAACGTGTCCAGGAGTATCGATAACGTTTAGACGGTGATCGTTCCAAAAACAGCTTACAGCTGCTGATTGGATAGTAATACCGCGCTCAGCTTCCTGTTCCATGAAGTCAGTCGTTGATTCGCCATCATGTACTTCACCAGTCTTGTGGATTTGACCAGTTAGCTTAAGGATACGCTCAGTGGTAGTTGTTTTACCCGCATCAACGTGCGCGAAAATACCAATGTTTCTGTATTTCGATAAATCTGCCATTGTCTTACTCTGTTAATAGGATATAAAATGCGCGCAGAGTATATCACAATCTGTGAAGACTGATAGCTTTGCATGCATTTGGGACTAAAAAACTTTGCCTTTTTCTAACATATAGAAAAAGGCACTCAGTAGTAACAATCTAAATGATTGTTAATTATAGTGCTAACCTAAAGCCTAATCGGCGTTAAGGTTAGGCTGAATTGCTGCTGTATAGAGTAGCTGAAGTGAGTTCAATTACAACTCATCAAAAGCATTAATTGCTTCCGATAATTTTTTCACACCGTGGATCTGCATTCCTGGAATGCCACCTTTAGGCATGTTAGCCGCCGGTACAATCGCTTTCTTAAAGCCGTGTTTAAATGCTTCATTTAAACGCTCTTGTCCGCTCGGTACAGGTCGAATCTCACCCGCTAGGCCTACTTCTCCAAATACCACCACATCTTTTGGCAATGCGCGATCTCTGAAACTAGAAAGTAGAGCCATCACCAACGCAAGATCAGCACTGGTTTCGGTTACTTTAACACCACCGACGACATTCACAAACACATCTTGGTCAGCCATTTGTAAGCCGCCGTGTTTATGCAGCACCGCTAATAACAAAGAAAGCCTGTTTTGCTCTAGGCCGACAGCGACGCGACGTGGGTTAGCCAGCTGTGAATAATCCACCAGCGCTTGGATTTCGACAAGAAGTGGACGCGTCCCTTCCCACACCACCATGACAGAACTGCCCGAGGTTTCTTCTTCACCACGAGACAAGAAGATAGCGGATGGGTTGCTGACTTCTTTTAGCCCTTGGCCTGTCATCGCAAACACACCCAGTTCATTCACTGCACCAAAACGGTTTTTGTGGCTGCGTAGCGTTCTAAAACGGCTATCGGTTCCGCCATCTAATAAAACAGAACAGTCAATAATGTGCTCAAGTACTTTTGGCCCTGCTAAGGTGCCGTCTTTAGTTACGTGTCCAACTAAGAACACAGCAACGTTATTCTGTTTTGCGTAGCGCGTTAATGCGGTTGCCGATTCACGAACCTGTGCAACACTGCCCGGAGAAGATTGAACATCCGCAACGTGCATAACTTGGATCGAGTCGATAACCATGATCTTAGGTTGTTCTTTTTCTGCAACCTGACAAATCTTATCCACGTTCGTTTCTGAGAGCATCTTTAGGTGCTCTTTTGGCAATCCAAGTCGAGACGCACGCATCGCGACTTGTTGCAGAGATTCTTCCCCGGTTACATAGAGAGTCGGTAATTGAGAAGAAAGCTGACACATGGTTTGTAATAGCAGCGTTGATTTACCGGCACCCGGGTTACCACCAATCAGGATCGCAGCACCCGGTACGACACCACCACCAAGTACGCGGTCTAGCTCTTTAAAGCCACTACTAAAGCGTGGTACTTCTTGTAGATTAATTTCAGATAATGTCTGAACGCTCGATTCTGTTACTGCACCTGCATAACCAGATAATCTTTCATTGCGCGCTACTTGAGGTGAAGCGGCTAACCTAACTTCTGTAATCGTGTTCCAAGCACCACATGCGTTGCACTGCCCCTGCCAACGTGGAAAGTCAGCACCACAGTCATTACACACATAAGCTCGTTTTGCCTTAGCCATAAAACCTCAATAATTTACTCAGTTACACAATGATGTTGTCAATTTGTGACTTATTTGACCGTACGGGTGAAAATAAACGTTGCAGTCATACCACTTATACTTAAAGATCGATTTAAACTAGTCGATAACATAAATGCACCGTCCATTCTAACAAGAAAAGTATGCAGCAATCTGAAATTCTATCTGTAGCAGAACGTCTTATCCCGGCCTACCACGCCGAAGATTTCGAATTCCTTCTTTCTCAAATGACAGAAGGCGAATCTCCGTCTCTAAAACTGCTCGTTAAAATGGAACTGAATCGTATCATGGCTCCGTGTACAAAGAGCATTGATTTACGCGGGCGTATTGATAATGAGTGTCGTCAGTTCACTCTCGATGGCCGTAAGCACTGGCTCGATGATATCGCTTTAAACGCATATCAACGTGGTACGAAAAAGTTTAAAGGTTACACAGAAGGCGCATGGGAGTTAGTAATGACTCCGCGAACTCAGCCTCTGAGCGTTGTTAAAACATCTTCTCAAGGTAACCACGACATTACTAGCGCCAATAGCCCGTACGAAGCGGAAGCTATTAACCTAGGTTACGACTTAAAACGCCAAGAGAACAGACTCAAGATTAGCTCGCAGGTCGAGATCACCACATCGAAAGGGCAAAGCCTACATGGTGTAACGGTTGATATCTCCCCGTCGGGTGCAAAGTTCAAAGTACCGAGCGCCTTTCGATACAACCTCGGCGAGATCATCAGCGTTAAGTTCTCAGAGCTTATCGAAAAGTCCCAAGAAAACGATGTTAACCAAGCGGTTGAATTTCGTGTTTTGGGTATCGACGAATCTTATGAGAACAACGCGGTCAAATTTCTAAGAACCATCAAGGTAAGCGACAACAATATTGTGGCTCGCTTACTCGATGAGTCTTTAAATAGCACCAGTAAGAAAACCAGCCATGAGAATCAAGATAGGATTATTCGAACTCGTACTCGAGGAATCGAACATACCTATCTAAAGCATACTTGTAACCTACCCCTGTTTTTCAGCGGCAGCGAACTAAAGCTTGCCCTACTGACGGATAACAACCATCCATTATGGCAATATTGGCACGACGAACGAAATCAACAAGCGCTGGGTACCCTGTTCAACGAGCAACGTATGAACCTGTTGGCGAAACCAGGAGTGAAGGGAACCAGTAACGTTATCTACTCTTTTACCCATGAACACCAAAACAAGACCTTGTTCTATTCAATGATGCTGCCTGAAGCCTCTCGTGAACAAAGACAGCTGTTCTGGCACATCGGTGGCAAACGTAAAAGTTGGAAGGCGTTCAAGTTCTCGGTTTTCGAACTTTCAGACACTGAGCGACAAGCATTAGCTAAACACTCGGATACGCTGGCTCAAAGCTCAGCTCAACTGACGCATTGCGGAATCTTGCAAGAGATTGGCGATCACGAAAGTGCGGCGGACTATCTTCTGAGTGAAAAGCCACGCATTCCAAGCAGTGAATTGAACCGCTTCCGTCACCCGCGTACTGTCGTCGGCAATATTCAAAGCATCTACTTTGACTCTCAGACTCGTCGTAAAGAGCCGAGATACCAATTTAAGTCACCGTTGCAACTTACATCACAAGATGGCACAGCGGCGAACGGACACACCTTAGATATTTCGAAGCGTGGACTGAGCATTAGCCTTGAACACCCAATGGTACTCAAGATTAATGATCCGGTATTAGTGAACTTCAATGAACTGCAGCTCTATGACAAGAACCTGCCACTGAGCACAGTGCCTTACCACGTAATTCGAGTGAGTCCGAATGGTCGCAACGTGCAGTTGGTTATTGCCGAGAACGCCAAGACAATGCGTACCATCGCTTTCCTTAATGGGCTTATCGATCAAAACCAAAGTAAGCTGATTAAGAAGCAAGAGATACTGCCAACACATTCGCTACTCGAATCACTGCACAACATTTTGTTGAGCAAGATGGTCAGTAACCCAATATTCATTGATAAGCCAAGTTCAACGCTGCGCTGTAAGATCATTGGTGTGAATTTCCCACTGAATAAGCATCTAACGTTACTTGCTAAGCTTGGCCATAATCAAAAGTTCTCACTCGAGCCAATCTTCAAGGGTCACACCAACTCACTGTTGGCTGAGCCACTAAAAAGAATTGAAGGTGCGGAGCCTAAGCATCATGACGTGTACATTGCTGCAGTGAAGTTTGGCGACAAAATCCAGTCGGTACACACCAAGTTGGTCAAAGACTTCGCCTCAGCAAAGGAACGCATCTTATTCATCAAGAAAGCGCAGCACTTAGGTGATGTGTATGTATTGCGAGTCACCACGGCACCTATCTTTAATCCGCTAACGAGTTTATTCCAGTCGGATTTAGAAGAGCTTTCACGCATCAGTATGCATCAAGCTAAGAAGCTAGAGAATGAGGTGACGGCGTTTATCGGTTATGGCGAGATAGAGGACATTACCGATGAAGTGCTGATTCGATTGGAGCTAACACGCTAGCCTCGAGTGGCGTATTAACTTAAGCATGAAAATTGAAAAAGCAGGCTGATAGCCTGCTTTTTTTGTGTCTGAGCCACTATTGCTAAATAAGATACATAGCCAATAGCACTTAGGTAGAGCCCCTAAGGTTTCGCTTGCCAGCTGATCTTCTGTTGCTTAGCCAATACACCCGACAAGATACACAGCACACCGCCTAAACCTGCGTAACGAACAGCAGTTTGAGCTTGCTGCTCTACTTTTGGTTTTGCGTGGTAGGCAATGCCTAAACCTGCAGAGCCCATCATCACCAAGTCATTGGCACCATCACCAACGGCAACGGTATTATGTAGTTCCAATTCGTACTCTTCAGCCAACTCTACCAAGATATCCGCTTTGGTCTGCGCCGAAACAACATCGCCTAAGACTTCACCCGTCAACTTACCGTTGACGATCTCAAGCGTGTTTGATTGAGCATGGTCTAGATCAAGGGTATCTTTCAGGTAGTCAGAGAAGTAAGTAAAACCGCCTGATGCAATCGCCGTTTTCCAGCCAAGCTTATTTAGAGTATTCACCAGCCCGACCAAGTCTGGCATGAATGGCAATGACTGACGCACTTGCTCTAATATCGATTCATCCGCACCTTTCAGTGCTCCTACTCGCTGGCGTAGGCTCTGTTCAAAGTCGAGCTCGCCTTGCATTGCTCGTTCTGTGATTTCAGAGACTAACTCTCCCACTCCAGCTAGCTTGGCAATCTCATCGATGCATTCAATTTGAATCGCTGTGGAATCCATATCCATCACGATCAAACCTGGCTTAGATAAGTCTGGTACCTCGCTAAGGCAAGCATAATCAAGCTTTAGCGCTTGGAGGATTTCTTCGTGTGCTGGCGTTAGATTGCCTGACATCAAAGCCACTTCATAATGCCCAACCTTCCACGTATCGAGGATGGTGTTGTAAGTGCCAGTGAAAAAGTCGATGTCATCGAAAGATTGTGGAGATAGGTACTCACCAAACACAATCCAATTGGCCTTGGATTTAGCGAGTTGAGAAGCGAAACGAGTCTCGGGGAGTCGAGTTAATAATGTCGTATGCCTTTTTATCGGCAGATATTTCTGAGCGTCCATGTGTATGATTCCTAATTAACTATGCTAAACGTTAACCTATTGCAATTTGAAAACGCAAGTCTCAATATGTCTTAATCATAACATTTGTTTATTTCAGGCTTCGTGAAACATGAATGAATCATTGTTCTCAATACGTAACGCTTTACGAATGCTAGCCCTCATTTTGTTGGCTACCATGTTCGTTGTAACGATTAAAAATACGGTCGTGATCAGTAAAGGTAACGAGAAGATCCAAGCAAAACAGTTGGAAACTCTTACCAAGCTGCTTATCTCTCAGGCATCACTTTCAGCCAGCAAGATGATCACGCAACAAGACCAAGAGCGATTGCTTGATCTGACTAACCAGCTATCTCAAGACCGACTGGTGTTCGATACCACCATCTATGATGCAGAGGGTATTCGACTGGCTTCGAGCGAAAAAGCCCTCTCGGTACGTGAGGTTCTTGGCTTAGATACGCCACTTTCAACAGCAAGTATCGGCAGACAACAATTAGTTGAACCTATTTATTCACCAGAGAAAACGATCATCGGCTTTATTCGAGTGACTTTTGAAACCGGTAAGATGACGGCGATTTCTGATCACCACTACCGCAAAAGTGATCGCTACATGATCGGTATGGTGTTGATGGGGTTTGTGAGTGGCGTGTTGTTCATCATGCTGATTCGCAGAAGACCAACTAAGTCTGGTGAGAACTTACTATTGAAAAATGTAAGCTCATAAACACACTAGGCTGACAATAAATACTAGACTCAGAATAAGTACAGCAATCCAATAAAAAGCCCCGACGCTCAGGCAGCAACGGGGCTTTTTGTTATCTGTTCACTTATCAAGCTAAGACAAATCAAGATTATTCTTGGTCACCAAGCAACACTGAGTCTAGTGCGATAACCATCATGTCGTTGAAAGTCGTTTGACGTTCATCTGATGTCGTTTGCTCACCAGTCTTGATGTGGTCAGAAACAGTACAGATCGTTAGAGCTTTTGCGCCGTATTCAGCACATACACCATAGATGCCAGCCGCTTCCATCTCTACGCCAACAATGCCGTATTTGTCCATTACTTCGAACATCTCTGGATCTGGCGTGTAGAACAGCTCAGCCGAGAACAGGTTACCGACTTTTACGCCGACACCGAGAGCTTTGGCT
This sequence comes from Vibrio sp. 10N.247.310.23, assembly GCF_041467155.1. Taxonomy (NCBI): domain Bacteria; kingdom Pseudomonadati; phylum Pseudomonadota; class Gammaproteobacteria; order Vibrionales; family Vibrionaceae; genus Vibrio; species Vibrio sp. 10N.247.310.23. The sequence goes on from NZ_JBFSTZ010000005.1 coordinate 106,924, forward strand.
GCATCTTCTGCCGCGCGCACCATTTTGTAATCCGCAATCGCCGCAAAGTCATGATCTTTAAAGCGAATACGGTTCACTTTAGAGTCAGTACATGCGCCCATGCCGATCACCACATCACGCACTTTGATATCTTCGCTCACTGCACCACAACTGCCCACACGAATGATCTTCTTCACACCAAAGTCTTTGATAAGCTCAGTCGCGTAAATAGAACAAGATGGAATGCCCATACCGTGTCCCATTACCGAAACCTTACGACCTTTGTAAGTACCGGTGTAACCAAACATGTTGCGAACGTCGCACACTTGAACCACTTCGTCTAAGAAGGTTTCAGCGATGTATTTAGCACGTAGCGGATCGCCTGGCATTAAAACTACGTCAGCGAAATCACCCATTTCAGCATTAATATGTGGAGTAGCCATTGAAAATATCCTTAATCTCAAAACAAAAAAAGAAGAGAGAAGTTTCCCTCTCTCTTCGTTAACTATTATAGAAAGCTTGTACCGTGTCCCATTGGCGATGTACCAAAGTATGACGCTAAGCTTTGACCGATATCAGCAAATGTATCGCGACGGCCTAAAGAACCGGCTGGAACCTTCTGACCGTAAACAATCACAGGGATGTGCTCACGAGTATGGTCTGTACCTGGCCATGTCGGATCACAACCGTGGTCAGCAGTTAAGATAAGCACATCGTCTTCTTTCATCATATCGATGATTTCATTGATGCGACCATCGAAGTACTCAAGTGCCGCTGCGTAACCAGCAACATCACGGCGGTGGCCGTAAGCTGAGTCAAAATCAACGAAGTTAGTGAACACGATAGTGTTGTCGCCCGCTTCATTGATCGCATCTTTGGTTGCTTCAAATAGCGCAGGGATACCTGTTGCTTTGGTTTTCTGAGTGATGCCACAACCCGCGTAGATATCAGAGATCTTACCGATTGAGTGAACGTTACCGCCCTTCTCATCAACCAACTTCTGAAGAATGGTAGCTGCAGGTGGCTCAACAGAAAGGTCACGACGGTTACCAGTACGTTCGAATTGACCTTTACCTGGGCCAATGAACGGACGAGCGATAACACGACCAATGTTGTAATCTTCTAGCTCTTCACGAGCAATCTGACAAAGATCTAATAGGTTTTGCAGGCCGAATGTCTCTTCGTGACAAGCGATCTGGAAAACAGAGTCTGCAGAAGTATAGAAGATTGGCAGACCAGTCTTCATGTGCTCTTCACCTAGGTTATCTAGGATTTCCGTACCAGATGAGTGGCAGTTACCCAAGAAACCAGACAGGCCTGCACGCTCAAGGATGCGGTCAGTCAGTTCTTTTGGGAAGCTGTTCTCTTTGTCGGTGAAGTAGCCCCAGTCAAACAGTACAGGAACACCTGCGATTTCCCAGTGACCTGATGGCGTGTCTTTACCAGAAGACAGCTCAGCAGCGTGACCGTAAGCGCCAATGATCTCAGCGTCTGCATCCATACCAGGAGCAAAACGACCCGTAGACTCTTTGTGAGCCATCGCTAGACCTAGCTTAGACAGGTTTGGCAGCGTCAGTGAACCTTTACGATCTGCATTGTCTGCAAGACCTTGGTCACAATGATCTGCGATGTGGCCCATAGTGTCAGAACCTACATCACCAAATTTGTCTGCATCCGCTGTTTCACCGATACCGAATGAATCTAAAACTAAAATAAATGCTCTTTTCATTTTCTTCACCAACTTATTGCTCTTTGCACCAGAACTCTGTTTATCGGTATACGCGAGGCATACCGATATCTGTTATTTACACGTCTTCAGAACGAATCTGACGGTAAACGTCTGGCGTTGCTGTATATTCTCCGCCCACAGTGATTGCATTTTGTAATGCAGTTGCAGCTTCTTGCCACTGTTGTTCGTTACGAGCATGAATCATTGCTAATGGCTTATCTTCACTTGCTACTTCACCTAGGCGAATGAAGTGATCAAAACCGACTGCGTAATCAATGCTGTCAGTTGCTACACGACGACCGCCGCCCATACCAACCACAGCCATACCAATTGCACGAGTATCCATTGCTGATACCACACCGCTTTCTAACGCGTACACTGGCTTAATAATGTCTGCTTTTTCTAGGTAGTTATCGTAGTTCATTACGAAATCAACTGGACCACCAAGGCCCGCTACCATTTTACCGAAGCACTCTGCTGCCTTACCGTTATCCAGTACTGCCATCAGTTTTTCGCGCGCTTCGTCTGAGTCTTTAGCTAGGTTACCGAGCACCAGCATTTCAGCACACGATGCTAGAGTGATCTCTAACAAGCGAGGGTTACGGTATTCACCCGTTAGGAACTGAACCGCTTCACGAACTTCTACTGCGTTACCCGCTGAAGAAGCCAGCACTTGGTTCATGTCCGTTAGGATTGCTGTTGTTTTAGTACCCGCACCGTTTGCTACTGCAACGATAGATTTCGCTAGCTCTTCAGATGCTTCGTAAGTCGGCATGAATGCGCCTGAACCTACTTTTACATCCATCACTAGAGAATCAAGGCCCGCAGCCAGTTTCTTAGATAGGATTGAAGCCGTGATCAGCGAGATGTTATCGACTGTTGCTGTGATATCACGAGTTGCGTAAACACGCTTGTCAGCAGGAGCTAGATCGCCTGTTTGACCGATGATAGCCACGCCAGCATCTTTCGTTACTTCACCGAACACATCGTTGGTTGGTGTAATGTTGTAACCCGGAATAGATTCCAGCTTGTCTAGCGTACCGCCAGTGTGGCCTAAACCACGACCAGAGATCATTGGAACGAAACCGCCACATGCTGCCACCATTGGGCCAAGCATCAGAGAAGTAACGTCGCCAACACCACCAGTAGAGTGTTTATCAACGATTGGGCCATCAAAGTTCATGTGGCTCCAGTCAATCACCATGCCTGAATCACGCATTGCACACGTTAGTGCGATACGTTCTGGCATCGTCATTTCATTAAAAAAGATAGCCATTGCGAATGCGGCAATTTGGCCTTCAGAAACCGTGTTCTTAGCTACGCCTTGAATGAAGAAGTTAATCTCTTCAGCTGTTAGGACTTCACCGTCACGTTTTCTGCGAATAATTTCTTGAGGTAGATACATTAGTGCCTCCCAAACTCTAGTGAGTATGGTTTGTAGGGAAAGAGGTAATGTGGAGTGACTTAACGCCACTCCATCAAACAGACTAAATCTTGTTACACCCGATTGGGATATTAGTATGCTGCTGGATCAGCAGTCTGGTCTGTCACTTCTAATGTATTAAGAAGGTTAGTTAGTAGGCTTGAAGCACCAAAACGGTAGTGCATGTTGTCTGCCCACTCAGCGCCTAGTAGCTCATCAGCCATTGCTAGGTATAGTGCTGCATCTTCAGCAGTACGTACGCCACCAGCTGGTTTGAAACCAACTGTTTTAGCAACGCCCATGTCACGGATAACTTCAAGCATCATGCGCGCGTACTCTGGAGTCGCGTTTACTGGCACTTTACCTGTTGAAGTTTTGATGAAGTCTGCACCTGCTTCGATACAGATTTGAGAAGCTTTCTTGATTAGTGCTTCTTCTTTCAGTTCACCTGTTTCGATGATCACTTTAAGCGTGATGTCACCACAAGCTGCTTTACACTGTTTAACTAGCTCAAAGCCAACTTCTTCGTTGCCAGCAATAAGAGCACGGTATGGGAATACTACGTCAACTTCGTCTGCGCCGTACGCTACCGCTGCTTTTGTTTCTGCAACAGCAATTTCGATGTCGTCATTACCATGAGGGAAGTTAGTTACAGTCGCAATGCGTACTTCTGGAGTACCTTGCTCACGCAACGCTTTCTTAGCTGCTGGGATAAAGCGAGGGTAAATACAGATTGCAGCGGTGTTGCCTACTGCAGTCTTCGCGTCATGACAAAGCGCCACTACTTTTTCAGTAGTATCGTCGTCATTTAGCGTAGTTAGGTCCATAAGTTTAAGTGCACGTAGAGCTGCTGCTTTTAAATCGCTCATTTCTATCTCCGATCAATATATTCAAATAGTTAACTACTTCGCCCTCCATCCAGTATAGATGGATATTTTAGTAATGCTCAGTAGCCACAAATGAACGGACTTGGTTCCCTGAAGACTTGATAACTTTCACTACCAATTGCAATCCTTGTCACCGCACAGTACCAGTTTGGTCTATGGCACAACAAATCAGTCATGTTGTGTCTAACATCTATAGCGTATCGCTAATTTTGGCTTAATCCCAGAAGAATAACGTTCGAGTTGATTTCGAGGTTACTTTCTTGCCAACAGAGACATCCTATCCCTTTAGCTTATACATTATAGGTATCCATCAATAAATTGTAGTGCTCCTTAGAACGCAAACGGTTTGTATCTCAAAAAAACATTCTAGACCCTACATCGAATCTAAGCATAAGCGCGTGCATATACTAAAAACGGCAGGCCTAAAAACAAAAAAGCCCCGCAGCAATTTCTTGCTACGGGGCGATATTATTATGGCGTCTATATATCGATTTCTAACTAATTAGAAAGACAGGAAGAAGCCAGCAATTGTTGCTGCCATCAGGTTAGATAGAGTACCAGCAATTACCGCTTTAACACCCATACGTGCGATGTCGTGGCGACGGCTTGGTGCAATACCACCTAGACCACCTAGAAGAATCGCAATTGAAGAAAGGTTTGCGAAACCACATAGTGCGAATGCGATGATAGCTTGAGTCTTCTCAGACATCACTTGACCAGTTGCTGCAACAACTTGAGCGTTTTCACCAACGTATGGTACGAAGTTTAGGTATGCAACGAATTCGTTAACAACTGTCTTCTGACCAATGAAAGAACCAGCGATAGTTGCTTCTTCCCATGGAACACCAATGATGAATGCTAGCGGTGCGAAGATCCAACCTAGAAGAAGTTCTAGAGTTAGGTTTTCCATACCGAACCAACCACCGATGCCACCTAGGATACCGTTGATTAGAGCAATTAGACCGATGAATGCTAGTAGCATTGCACCAACGTTAAGTGCTAGTTGTAGACCAACTGATGCGCCACCTGCTGCTGCGTCGATAACGTTAGCTGGTTTGTCATCGCCACCGTCCATTTCGTCAGCGATGTTGTCGTCTGGCGTATCTGTTTCAGGCTTGATGATTTTAGCGAATAGTAGACCACCAGGTGCTGCCATGAATGACGCTGCAACTAGGTACTCTAGAGGTACACCCATAGATGCGTAACCTGCTAGTACACCACCAGCTACAGAAGCCAAACCACCACACATTACTGCGAATAGTTCAGAGTTAGTCATTTTAGGAACAAATGGACGAACAACTAGAGGTGCTTCAGTTTGACCAACGAAGATGTTTGCTGCTGCAGACATAGACTCGGCGCGAGAAGTACCTAGAGCTTTCTGAAGACCACCACCAAGAACTTTGATTACAATTTGCATAACACCAATGTAGTAAAGTACAGAGATAAGTGCAGAGAAGAAAATCAGAGTTGGTAGTACTTGGAACGCAAAGATGAAACCGATACCGTCAACTGAGAAGTTAACTAGGCTGCCGAATAGGAAACCAGTACCGTCTTTACCGTAGTCGATCACGTTTGCTACACCAGCAGAGAAACCTGCAAGTAGATCACGACCCCAAGGGATGTAAAGTACGAATGCACCAAGTGCGAATTGGATAGCGAAAGCGCCACCCACTGTTCTTAGATTAATAGCTTTGCGGTTGTCAGATAGTAGTACTGCGATTGCGATCAGTGCAACCATTCCGACTAGGCTCATAAACAGGCTCATAGTTTATGACTTCCTTATTAGTTATTTATTGGCGTGTTACAAAATGGGGCTATAAAGCGGAGGCAATTATACTCATGCGACCACTAATAAAGTAATGCCGTCCTCACACTTTCGTAGAAGATTCATGTACCATTCACACACAAATGTGACCCAAATCACAAGCTCAGTGCAATTTACGCAAACGATAAACAAAAACCTTCGATTTTATTCACATATACCGAATGCGCGATGGCTATTTTGCCAAATTTGCGCTGCAATCGATTGCTTTGGCTCTTTTCTAAGCAAAAAAAGTTCATTTAAGATCGTAACTAAATATTTGGAATGATTAACATTTCCTTGGTTTCCATACATGGGCATGTCCGGAGCATCCGTTTCCAATACCAGACATTCAAGGGGCAATTTTGCGATGGTTGTGCGTGTTTTTTGCGCTCTTGGGTAAGTTATCGTTCCACCGACGCCAATATAGAAACCGAGCTTGATCCACGCCAAAGCTTGCTGTTCACTCCCAGAAAAACCGTGAATCACACCACCTAAGGTGAACTTATGCTGCTTTATTAGCTCGATAAGTCGGTTGTAAGACTTCCTCTCATGGATGATTAAAGGCAGGTCAAACTCCTTCGCAAGCTCCATTTGTTGGATGAAAAAGCGCTCTTGTTTCTCTCGTTCAACGTCCACAAAAAAGTCGAGCCCGCACTCACCTATCGCGACACATTGGCTGTTTTTTGAAGAGAGTAATTGGCGAAGTTCCGAAAATTGTTCGTCATTGGCCTGCTCTAAAAAGTAAGGATGGAAGCCTAATGCATAGTAAACATTGGGGTGAGATTGAGCGATTTCATCGAGCTTCCTCCAGTTACTTTGGCCAATAGAAGGGATGATTAACTTCTCAACTTGAGCTTGCTTTGCTTCTTTAAGATAGCCATCAATACTTTGTTCAGGTGTAAAACCTTGCTCAAACGCCTCAAAATCCGCGTGGCAATGAGTATCAAACAGCGGAAAGTCACTTATTTGCTGTGTCATCTTCCCTACTCTCTGTTTGTTTCCCTTGAGGATCACGGCGATAAGCAACACAACTGCGCTTGTTCTCAGGCGTTAACCCAAGCTCTTCACACCACTTATCGTATCTTTTAACCCAAGTTTTTATCCAACCCAACATAACTGCCTCTAACCTCAGCCTTTAAACCTCAAATAAAACGCATTAAAAAACGCCTATTGCAGAACAATAGACGTTTTTGTTTAACTCTAATAGATCGCGGAGAAATTAGTGCTCGCGCGTCGCTCGGAATTGAACTTCAGGGAAACGTTCAGAAGCTAGGTTCAAGTTCACCATAGTTGGTGCGATGTAAGACAGGTTGTCACCGCCATCTAGCGCTAGGTTAGATTGGTTCTTACGTTTGAACTCTTCCAGTTTCTTAGCGTCGTCACACTCAACCCAGCGAGCTGTTGCAACGTTAACACCTTCGTAGATAGCTTCTACGTTGTATTCCGCTTTCAAGCGCGCTACAACCACGTCGAACTGAAGTACACCAACCGCACCAACGATCAGATCGTTGTTCTGCATAGGACGGAATACTTGTACTGCGCCCTCTTCTGAAAGCTGAACTAATCCTTTTAGAAGTTGCTTCTGCTTCAGTGGATCGCGTAGACGGATACGACGGAATAGCTCAGGTGCGAAGTTAGGAATACCAGCGAACTTAAGGCTCTCACCTTGAGTAAAGGTATCGCCAATCTGGATTGTGCCATGGTTATGTAGACCGATAATATCACCAGCGTATGCTTTTTCAGCACGCGCACGGTCGCCCGCCATGAAGGTTACCGCATCCGAAATACTTACGTTCTTACCAGTACGAACATGGTTCATCTTCATGCCTTGGTCGTAAGTACCTGATACGATACGCATGAATGCGATACGGTCACGGTGTTTAGGGTCCATGTTTGCTTGGATCTTAAATACGAAACCAGAGAACTTCTCTTCTGTCGCTTCAACATCACGCTCGTTCGCTTGACGCGTTTGAGGTGCTGGAGCCCATTTCGTTAGACCATCAAGCATGTGGTCAACACCAAAGTTACCCAATGCAGTACCGAAGTAAACCGGCGTTAGTTCACCCGCTAGGAATAATTCATGGTCAAACTCAGGACAAGCACCGATAACAAGCTCTAGCTCTTCACGTACGCTTTCCGCAAGATCAGCACCTACTGCTTCATCTAGCTCAGGGTTATCTAGACCTTTGATGATACGAACTTCTTGGATCTCGTGGCCGTGGCCAGATTCATACAAGATCGTTTCATCACGGTGAATGTGGTAAACACCTTTAAACTCTTTACCGCAACCAATTGGCCATGAGATTGGAGCACAAGCCATACCTAGCTCGCTCTCTACTTCATCAAGCACTTCCATTGGGTCACGAACGTCACGGTCAAGTTTGTTCATAAACGTTACGATTGGCGTATCACGCAGACGTGTTACTTCCATTAGTTTACGAGTACGATCCTCGACACCTTTCGCAGCATCGATAACCATCAAACATGAATCAACCGCTGTTAGCGTACGGTACGTATCTTCCGAGAAATCTTCGTGTCCTGGAGTATCTAGTAGGTTTACTAGGCAATCATTGTATGGGAATTGCATTACCGACGTAGTTACCGAGATACCACGTTCTTTTTCCATCTCCATCCAGTCAGATTTAGCGTGCTGGTTAGAGCCACGGCCTTTTACGGTACCCGCTTTTTGAATCGCGTTTCCGAATAAAAGAACTTTTTCAGTAATCGTGGTTTTACCCGCATCCGGGTGAGAGATAATCGCAAACGTTCTACGTTTGCTCACTTCTTGTTGGAAAGACATAGTCGCCCTTTGCTGATCTAAAGCGTAAAAAGGGCAAGTAGATAATACTTGCCCTTGAATTCTGTGTGCGGATTATACAGAAAGCGTATCACTTTCTAAAGGGTCAGTTTACACCCTATTTTTTGGCTAATTTTGTGATTAGCTATCTAGTTAGCGAAAAGACGTAACATGACTAGCTAAAAGACATAAAAAGATAGCTCATAATGATGGCATCTTCGTTGCCTTGTTTAGTTGGATAGTAATTACGACGGCGATCAACTTCGTTGAAGCCTGCCTTTTCGTAAAGATTAAACGCGTTCACATTACTTTCGCGAACTTCCAGCCAAGCGCTTTCAGCGTCAGCTTGCTCACACATATCAAGGAAATGTTCCGTTAACGCTTTTCCATACCCTTTGCCTTGCTGGCTTGGGTCTACCGCGATATTAAGCAATGTGACTTCGCCAACGATGTTTTGCGCGAAGAAATAGCCCACCACTTGTCCATCAACCTCAAGGACATGATGACAAGCGCCTCGGCTATCAAGATCTCGGATCATATTTTCAGACCAAGGGTGAGAATGCGCGGCCTGCTCTATCTTCCAAATGGCGTCTAGGTGTTGTTGTGAAGTCGGTAAAAATTGATTAGTCATAAGCACAAATTTGTTGCCATAAGTCGCGGCGGTGTTGGTTGTTACCGTTAATGTCAGACAGTAATGGCGATTGAAGTGTTTTAGCCTTCAGCTCTTGAGCCGACTCACAACCAGCAAACCATATCCACTCAACCGAACCTAAATCCACAGTAGACAAGTGTTGCGGTTGAAGGTGTAAAGCCTGAGATAAGTCGAGCTTGATACTTTTGAGTACTCGCTCAAACATCACGGCGAGATCTTCCTGAGGTTTTTCAGGCGAAACCAACAGTAACTTGCAATCGCTCGAGAGCGGAGTCAATTCAGATTCATAACCTGCTAAACGCTCTGGGTGACTTAGTTCCCATTGGCTAATGCCCATCTCATGTAGGTATTGCGCGTGTGTTTGTGACATATCTAGCGGTAGTAACCTTAAGTTTATTGGAGCCAAAGTTTATTGGAGCCAGAAGTTTGTTAGAACTAGTTTTGTGAAAGCTGCCTCTATTGAAAGAGCGCTTATTAGAGCAGGGCTGATACTAACAAAAAATAAAGGAGCATCAAGCTCCTTTATTTAGACTAAATCAGTTTGTATCTTGTTGCGTGATAAATCAGCTTATAAGTCGTTGAACTCGGGGCTGTAAGCAATCTCACCAGCATGTCCAGCAAACGCACCGTTTACCAATTCAATCGCTTGGAAAGCACCTTCAGGCACATCCCAAACACAACTCAGGCCAAACTCGCTCGCAGCCTTGAAACCAAAGCGGCTGTAATAAGCAGGGTCACCCAACACAACGCAAGCTGGGTAACCAAAATCAACCAAAGTGGAAAACGCATCTTCAACTAGAGATTTGGCAATGCCTTGGTTGCGGAACTCTTCTTTCACAGCGAGAGGCGCAAGCCCTTGCCAGTTATGATCGTCGCCATCAAGAGTGATAGGGCTAAACATCAGGTGACCAACCACCTCGCCTTCATCAGAACAAGCCACCAGCGATAGCGTTAAATGGCTATTCTCACGCAAGCTCATAACCAAGTTAGCTTCTGCATCTGTTTCAAAAACAGATTTCAATAAACGATCAATGACAAGTATATCTGCCGGTGCTTCAGTTCGAATAAGCATTCATTACCTCACTTTGTGTATCTGGGGATTGTACTCCCTTCTGCACAAAATCAGCTAATTGATTTAACAAAGTTTTCATAGGAGTCGGCAATAAGTCCAAATCTACGCTATCCATCAAGTTTTTAACTTCTAAACCGAGCTCGGTATCGCCTTCAATAGACAGTCTACGTTGGAAGAAAAGCGTATCTGGGTCTTCTTTACGCCCCGCAATCAACACAAGATCGTTAAGATTGCCGCTAAAGCTTACATCTTCAACCACCTCTTTATCAGCTACAACCAGTTGCTCATTTTTGTAGCTAATACACCAACTTAACCCCATGTCTTTTATTGAGACTTTCAGCCATTTGTCTTCTAAAAACTCAAAGTCACCGTCCTCTAAAGCTTCCTTGAATACATTCTTAAGCGCCTCCAATAAGGCTCTTTTTTGTACTGTTTTAGGCAATAACTGGACTGGAGATCGCAAAATTGATGCGGCATTTTGAACTAGTTGAGTGCGAATCTTGTTTATCACGTGACTTATCCGTAACTTTGTCAATAATATGGAATGCATCATAGATGATGTTGAGATCTCAGTTACTGTTATGTATCAAATTAACTTCTGTTTGATACTCGACCTTTAATATCCTGAAAATCACAGTTATAGTAACTCAGGTAATGAGAATTACAGCGGATCGCTGCACTCACAGGTAAATATCGATAGCCACACAAAAAGTAATAAATATTTATCGATAGTGAATATTCAAGCTCTTGGAGAATTGGTAGTACTTTGATGCCTCCCCAACAACTACAACATTGGTTTACCCAGCTAACTGCAAATAGTCCGTTCTTTTTTGCAGTACTTGATGCTCAACATAACTATTTTATGGTGAATGAGCGTTACTGCGATATTGCTGGTTTGAGTCAAACAGAGCTTGCAGGCATGAATGATCGCCAAACATTGGGCGAACAGTTCTACCAACATCTCAAGCCTTACTATGAGCGTGCATTCAGTGGCGAAACGATTGAGGCCGAAGTCACCCTCAACGAAACAGACCTCGATACCAGCCTTCATTTCAGCCTATCTCCGCTTACCAATGGCAACAAAACCGACTACATCGTCTTTCACGCCTTCGACACATCAGAAAACCAAGTACTTGTCCGTTCTTTAGAAGAATCCGAAGCCAAATTCCACAAACTATCTCAACTACTTCCAGATGGATTACTGCTCGTTGAAAGTGACTACATCTTGTCATCTAACCCAGCAGCAGCGCGCTTGCTTGGCTTTAACTCAACCACAGAGTTAATTGGTGAAGAGTTGGGACGCCTATTTATCGATGAACAAACCAAAACAGTCTTCAATAATAACCTCAGCTCTATTATTTCTGAGTCTGGTTTGGTTTGCTTAACGGGTGCACGATGCGGCTTTGAACGTAAGGTTCAGCTCAACATCGACTCCACCACTGTTCTTGGAAGCAACACTCAGTTGGTGCTTATCCAAGACGCACAAGAAACCGCAAAACAATACACACCAGCAAACAGTGAAGATGCCTACATAGATGCACTGACCAAACTCTACAATCGAGTTGGGTTTACTAAGCGTCTTGAGCAGTTCATTCACAACGATACGCCGGTGGTGATGCTCTACTTAGACATTGATAACTTTAAAAATATCAATGACTCACTTGGTCATCACATCGGTGACAAGGTGATTAAAGAGGTCGCTTCGCGTCTTAAACGCTTACTGCCTCGTAAGGCCGTGATTGGACATTTAGGCGGGGATGAGTTTGGTATTATCCTTCCAGAACCTGAACATCAGCGAACACCTGAAATGCTCGCTGAAAAGATCATTTCCCTGATCAATCAACCCTTCGATCTTCACCACTTTAGCAAGCGCTTAGCCTGCTCTATTGGTAGTGTGAGCTTTCCTCAAGATGGTACTGATGCTCGTATCTTGCTGCAAAATGCAGACACAGCAATGTATGAAGCGAAAGATCGTGGTCGTAATCGTCTGATCAAGTTCAACGAACAGATGAATAAAGAAGCGCGTATGCGACTGTGGCTTGAGATAGAGCTCCAAAAAGCACTGCAACAAAATGGACTTGAGGTTTGGTATCAACCGAAAGTGAATGCCCGTGATTTCACCATCAACGGCGCTGAAGCTCTGGTACGTTGGAAGCATCCTGTCGAAGGTTATATCAGTCCGGCCGCGTTCATTCCTGTGGCGGAACGAGCAGGGCTTATTGAACAACTTGGCCGAGTGGTAATGCGTGAAGTATTTGCTACGGTTAAGCGCTGGAAGATGCAAGGTATCCTTCCAGGTCGAGTGGCTATCAACCTTTCACCAGAACAGTTTGGTAACCCGAAACTGATTGATTACATGGAAAAGCTACTGCGTTCGACCGAGCTTGATCCAAGTGCGATTACGTTCGAGCTAACGGAAAGTGCGGTGATGAGTGATAGTGAACACACACTCCAAATGCTTAACGCCATCAAGAAACTTGGCTTTGCTCTCTCCATTGATGATTTTGGTACAGGTTACTCTTCACTGTCTTACCTTGCTCGCTTCCCAATTGATGAGCTTAAGATAGACCGTGCTTTCATCTCTGATATCGATACCCTACCAAAGCAAATCACCGTAATTGAAAACATCATCAACCTAGGTAAATCTCTCGATTTGACCGTGGTTGCTGAAGGTGTCGAAACCAGTGAGCAAGCAACTCTGCTATCGAACCTCAACTGTAGTTCGATTCAAGGCTTCCACTTCTACCGTCCGCAACCAAAACAAGATGTCGAAGAGTTGTTTGCCCAAAACCGCCGTCATAAGAACTAATCAAGTACCTCATATTTAAACCAAGCCAACATGTAAAACGGTCACTCGTCAGTACCTCAAACGGAGTAAAAGCAGATTTATCCATCTAAACCTGCCTTACATCAATTCCGTCATTCACAATTCTTCATAAAATGCTCGCTTCAACTTAATTCTACTGGTAGTGAGCAAATGGAACTCTTATGCCCAGCGGGTAACTTACCTGCTTTGAAAACCGCTATTGATTGTGGTGCGGATGCTGTCTATATCGGATTCAAAGACGATACCAATGCCCGACACTTTGCAGGCCTAAACTTTGCGGGTAAAAAGCTCGATCGTGCTGTGCAGTATGTGCATGACCACAACAAGAAAATTCATGTTGCCCTAAATACGTTTGCTCACCCAAATGGCTTCGACCGTTGGACTAATGCCGTAGACAACGCCGCTGCTCTGGGTGTTGATGCGCTGATCATCGCAGACATCGCGGTGCTTGAGTACGCAGCAAATAAGTATCCAGATCTAGAACTGCACCTATCAGTGCAAGCATCTGCGACCAATGCGGCGGCTATCGACTTCTACCATAAAAACTTCAACGTTAAGCGTGTCGTACTGCCGCGTGTGTTGTCGATTCATCAGGTCAAACAGCTTTCTCGTAATATCACTTCTGACGTTGACCTTGAAGTATTCGCTTTCGGTAGTTTGTGCATCATGGCAGAAGGTCGTTGCTACCTCTCTTCATACATGACAGGCGAATCACCAAATACTGTTGGTGCTTGTTCTCCCGCAAAATACGTTCGCTGGCAAGAAACAGAAACTGGCCTCGAGTCTCGCTTGAACGAAATCCTTATCGATAAGTATGAAGCAGGTGAGAACGCAGGTTACCCAACGCTGTGTAAAGGCCGCTTTGAAGCCGAGATCGATGGTGAACGTAAGCGCTATCACGCACTTGAAGAGCCCACCAGCCTCAACACGCTATCCATGTTGCCTGAGCTTTTCGCGGCAAACGTTGCCTCAGTGAAGATTGAAGGTCGCCAACGCAGCCCGGCTTATGTTGAACAAGTCACTCGCACTTGGCGCGCAGCTATCGATCGCTACTTAGCGAACCCAGAACAATACCAAGTGGAACAAGCTTGGAATGCGACACTGGCGAATGTATCTGAAGGTACACAAACCACGCTTGGCGCTTATCACCGTAAATGGCAATAGAGCCAAATGGAGAACTCAATGAAATACGCATTAGGCCCTCTACTTTATTTTTGGCCAAAACAAGACGTTGAAAGCTTCTATGAGCAAGCGAAATCAAGCTCTGCCGATATCATCTACCTAGGTGAAGCGGTGTGTTCAAAGCGTCGTGAGATGAAAGCGAAACACTGGATGGACATTGCTAAAGAGCTGTCGGCTTCAGGTAAGCAAGTCGTACTTTCCACCATGGCATTGCTAGAAGCACCAAGCGAAGTCAACATCATGAAGAAGTACATCGATAACGGTGACTTTGCGATCGAAGCCAATGATGTGTCTGCTATTCAACTGGCCAGCGAAAGCAAAGTACCTTTCGTGGTTGGCCCGGCAGTAAACACCTACAACGCACGCACCCTGAACCTGTTCTTGAAACAAGGTATGACGCGTTGGTGTATGCCGGTTGAGCTTTCTCGCGAATGGCTAAGCAACGTAATGACCCAGTGCGAAGAGCTAAATATTCGTAACAAGTTCGAAGTTGAAGTGTTTAGCCACGGCTACCTACCGCTTGCTTACTCAGCACGCTGCTTTACCGCTCGCGCTGAAAACAAAGCTAAAGACGATTGCGAAACCTGCTGTATCAAGTACCCAACAGGGCTACAAGTAGAAAGCCAAGAAGGCCAATCAGTCTTCAACCTTAACGGTATTCAGACGCAATCAGGCTACTGCTACAACCTAGTCAACGATTTGCCAAATATGCACGACTTGGTTGATGTGGTTCGTTTAAGCCCACTCGGCATCGATACCTTCTCTGAAATCAATAACTTCAGAGCGAACGAGCAAGGTCAAAAACCGATGAAGATTGAAAGCCGCCAATGTAATGGTTACTGGCATCAGCTTGCAGGTTTAGACGTTAAGAACATCTAGTTCCTCGCATTGGACTAACCAGCAACAGATACAAAAAAGGTCTAGCGTTCGCTAGACCTTTTTAATGCGACTTAAGAAACACGGCCTATGCCGTCGCTGTTTCCATCGGTGAGGCATCGAGCTTCTTTAAGTCTTTGTAGAGCATTACCATCACCACCACACTTAGTGCGATGTTAGACAGTGGGTACGCAATCCAGATCCCCGGCACACCATACAACTTAGGCATAATGTACAAGAACGGTAGTTGGATAAGCATATTACCTATAGTCACAAACATCGCCTTGCTGCCCTTGTTCACCGCTTGATAGTAAGCAGCTGCGACTACCAAGAAGCCATCCAGCGCCAGTGCAAACATGTGAAGGCGAATACCCAACACGGTGTACTCAACCAACTGAGGTTCGTCTGAGTTAAATACTGATACAAACTCACGTGGGAACGCATTGAGAAGCAGCACGAACGCCACACCAATCAATACCGAACTCATCATCGCAATCTTAAGTAGCTTGCGGATGTTTGCTTGGTTACGCGCACCATGGTTGTAGCTCACCAATGGTTGCATGCCGTTGGCGATACCTTCAGCCGTGAGATAATAAACCGTCACGATGTAGCCCAAAATCGCGTAAGCACCGATCATCAACTGGTCGCCATATTGAGAGAACAACGCATTGTGCAACGCCACCATCATCGAACCATAAGCGTACATAAAGAAGCTTGATGTACCAATGGCGAAGATTTGTGGAATCACATCCAGCTTCAATCTCAACTCATTCCAACGTAAACGTAGGTTTGCTCGACGCGAGAAGAAGTAAGCCAAGCCGAGAGCCGTTACTACAAACTGGGCAATCGCTGTTGCTAATGCTGCACCCATCAACTCCCAGCCATAGAGAGCGATAAACAGGTAATCGAGCACGATATTAATCACCGCACCAACGATCATCAGTATCGTCGCTAAGTTCGGACTGTCATCGTTACGCAGTAGAAACGGCATCGCGATCGAACCTAGCGTGAAGACACTAGCACCAATCAGAATGTGTAAGTACTGCAGACCAAGTTCATACACTCGCCCTTCAGCGCCCTGCCAAAGCAAGAAGTTATCAGCAAACAAGAACAGCAATGCAGAGACAATAGGCGTTATCGCTAACAACAAGGTTAAGCCCGTTGCTAAGATCTGCTTAGCGCCTTGAGTATCTTTTTCACCTTGGCGAATCGAGACAAGCGCACCTGTGCCCACACCCACCAACATACCAATACCAAGAATCGAACCAATCACAGGCCACGCAACATTGATACCTGCAAGTCCATCAGCCCCCACATAGCGGCCAATGAAGATGCCATCCACCACTTGGTACAGGCCATTAACCAACATGGCCGCCACGGTAGGGATTGTGTATCGCCAAAATTGACGACTAATTGAGTTACTCATTTCTTACTCTACTTTCATTTGTGAGTCGCATATCAACAAGATATGACTCGAAAAATTAGTTAACAAGGCTAACTAAATATCTAAATTATTTACTTTAAAGCTTTATTTAATAATAGGTTTAACTGCTGAGATTCTTGCTCAGACAAACGGCTTTCCAGTATCTGTGCCATGACCTGATAGATCTTACTTTCTTCTTCCAAGCCGACTTCCGCTTTGCTGGTCAGTACGACCAACTTAGACCTCGCATCTTCGAGCGAAGCTTTACGCTCAACGAGACCTTTTCTCTCTAACCTTTGAACCATAGTAGTTGCTGAAGGCTTGGTTACTTGCATTTCAATCGCCAGATCTGTCAATCGGATCGGTTCAGGAGAGGCTTGAATGACCTTCAAATAGTCATATTCATTGAAGCTCAATTGGCAAATAGGATCTTCATTTACCTGAGTGCGCCATATCTTAGAGGCGAAGCGCTCAATCTTTTCTAAATTCTGGTTCAGCATACTCACCTAATCAAAGAATAGCATTTAGTTAGCAAGGCTAACTATTTTAGTATTGTTTAAATAAAAAGCAATCAAAACGAGATGAAGATCATAAAAAAGGAGCATAAAAAAACCGCTGACAGACAGCGGCTTTTCGGAATCAAAATGTGTTGCTTACTTAGCGTTGGCTTCTTCTTCGGCCTCAGCCAGCTTAACTTGCGCTAAGTGCTCAGCTTTAAGTGTGGTGAAGATACGGCTTAATTCTAAGAAAGAGTAACGATGTTCTACGTATTCATACACGTTAAAAGAAACCGCTAACTTGTACAAAGAGATAGCATTCGCGTAATCACCATTCATATGGTAACGCTTAGCAAGGTAGAAGTACGTCTCTGTTAGACGCTGCGCAAGTAACGTGTTGTCACGAGTACCGGTTAAGATCGCCTTGAAAGCCTGCTCTTCAGTAATGTCATCAAGCATAATCGCGACTAATACCCAACCCCACTGCTCATCACGGCTCTCGTAACGTTTTTGCAAATCAAGCTTAGCCTGCTCTGGCGTCAGCTCATGCTGAATGATGTACAACCACAGAGCGCGAAACGGATCGCTAGGATCGTCGGCATAGTGCTTCATCATCTCTTCATTGGCTAAGTCGTAACGCTCGCCATAGTAAAGCGCGATAGAGCGGTTCCTTTCTGCGTAAGAGTTTGCAGGATCAAGCTCTAACGTAGAATCAAAAGATTCATAAGCCGCATCAAACTCCCCTACCTGCGTAAAGTAAACACCCAAAAGATTGAAGATATCAGGTTGAGCAGGGTTCAATGAAAGAGATTGGTTGAAGTCGAGACGCGCGAGATCACGCAGGCCAACACTGTCGTAGTAGTTACCACGTTCAAACAGCATCTTAGCTCGAACTTCATCGTTCAAATCTGGGCGCTGTAATAACTGACTAAGACGTGCAATTTGAACTTCTTGCTGAACGCTTGGTTGCAGTGGCACAGCCATCGGTGGATAAACCCAACTTGAGGTGTTATCTGATGTTGTCGCACAACCTGTTAGTACAAGCAGTAAACACATACTCGCGGTTTGAAACCATTTCACAAATAATTACTCCTGTTATGACCGCAATAAAAAAGGGGAGCGATATGCTCCCCTTTATAACATGCTTTGTTGACGATAGGTTAGAAATCACTAAAAAGCGATATCACCATCGACACACTGAGAATTACTCAGCAGCAGGTGCTTCGCCTTCAGCTGGCGTTTCAACTGCTTCTTTCATGCTTAGACGTACACGGCCTTGACGGTCAATTTCAAGAACCTTAACAGGAACTTCTTGACCTTCAGTTAGGTAGTCAGACACTTTCTCAACGCGCTTGTCAGCGATTTGAGAGATGTGTACTAGACCATCTTTACCTGGAAGGATAGTAACGAATGCACCGAAGTCAGCTAGACGAGCAACTTTACCTTGGTAAATGCGGCCAACTTCAACTTCAGCTGTGATCTCTTCGATACGACGGATAGCTTCTTTAGCAGCTGCGCCTTCAGTAGCAGCAATCTTGATTGTGCCATCGTCTTCGATTTCGATTGTAGTACCAGTTTCTTCACAAAGAGCACGGATAACTGCGCCGCCTTTACCGATAACATCTTTGATCTTATCAGAGCTGATTTTCATTGTGTGGATACGTGGAGCGAATTCAGAGATATCTTCACGAGCACCAGAGATAGCTTCATCCATTACAGAAAGGATGTGCTTACGTGCACCTTGCGCTTGGTTAAGTGCAATTTGCATGATCTCTTTAGTGATACCTTCGATCTTGATGTCCATTTGAAGTGCAGTGATACCAGCGTTAGTACCTGCTACTTTAAAGTCCATGTCACCTAGGTGATCTTCGTCGCCAAGGATGTCAGAAAGAACAACGAAATCGTCGCCTTCTTTAACAAGACCCATTGCGATACCCGCAACAGAAGCTTTGATTGGAACACCAGCATCCATAAGAGCTAGAGATGTACCACATACAGAAGCCATTGAAGAAGAACCGTTAGATTCTGTGATTTCCGATACAACACGAACTGTGTATGGGAATTCTTCAACAGAAGGCATTACTGCTTGGATACCACGTTTAGCAAGCTTACCGTGACCAATTTCACGACGCTTAGGAGAACCAACGAAACCAGTTTCACCTACACAGTATGGAGGGAAGTTGTAGTGTAGAAGGAAGTTGTCTTTCTTCTCACCCATCAGGCTGTCGATGATTTGAGCATCACGTTGTGTGCCAAGCGTTGCAGTAACAAGTGCTTGAGTTTCACCACGAGTGAATAGAGAAGAACCGTGTGTACGTGGAAGAACACCAGTACGTACGTCTAGCGCACGAACCATGTCTTTTTCACGGCCATCGATACGTGGGTTGCCAGCGATGATGCGGCTACGTACTACGTTTTTCTCTAGAGAACCAAGCATGCCGCGGATTTCGCGCTCATCTAGGTTTTCGTCTTGTGCAATTAGAGCTTCAACAACGTCGTTCTTGATTACGCCAACTTGCTCGTAACGAGCCATTTTCTCAGTGATCTGGTACGCGTCAGATAGACGAGTTTCAGCAAGTTCAGCAACTTGAGCTTTAAGCTCAGTGTTAACTGCTGGTGCTTCCCAGTTCCAAGATGGAGTTGCAACTTCAGCAGCAAACTCGTTGATTGCTTTGATTACAACTTGTTGTTGGTCGTGACCGTAAACAACAGCTGAAAGCATTTCTTCTTCAGATAGGTTATCTGCTTCAGATTCAACCATAAGTACTGCGCCTTCTGTACCAGACACAACTAGGTCTAGTTTAGAGTTTTCAAGCTCAGTATTTGATGGGTTAAGAACAAGTTCGCCGTCGATGTGACCAACACGTGCAGCACCGATAGGACCATTGAATGGAGCACCAGAGATAGCAAGCGCAGCAGATGTTGCGATCATAGTGATCATGTCTGGGTTTACGTCAGGGTTGATAGAAACAACCGTAGCGATAACTTGAACTTCGTTTTTAAACGCACTTGGGAAAAGTGGACGAATTGGACGGTCAATCAGACGAGCTGTTAGTGTTTCGCCTTCAGATGGACGACCTTCACGCTTGAAGAAACCACCAGGGATTTTACCCGCAGCGTATGTACGCTCTTGGTAGTTTACTGTTAGTGGGAAGAAGTCTTGACCTGCAACTGCTTCTTTCTTAGCAACAACAGAAACGAATACTGAAGTATCGTCCATAGTCGCCATTACAGCAGCAGTAGCTTGACGTGCAATTACGCCCGTTTCTAGAGTAACGGTGTGGTTACCGTACTGGAACGATTTTACAACTGGTTTTTCAAACATTGTATATCCTTAGCTCTAAAGTCAGACTTTAGATTAAGTGAATAATGACTCAAGACATTACCAATCGCGACTAGTGAAAAGGGACTTAGGATGGTGACTCTTTGTATGTGTTCATACGCCGAATTAAGACCAAATCCGCCTTTGAATAGTCGCGACCTATTGGCCGACATCTGTGACTGTAATCTCTTGAGAGGTTGATTGCCAAACGCTGAAAACGCTATAGGCGGGCGTAGTATAAACTATTTTTATTAGGAGATATATTTCCTATCAGAAAAAGCCAGATGATATTCTGAGCATCCAGCCTAGCATTTTCTTACAGGCACAAAAAAAGGAGCATAAATGCTCCTTTTCTTCAAACTGTCTTTGCAGACATCGCTATTAGCGACGTAGGCCTAGACGCTTGATTAGGTCTTGGTAACGAGCAAGGTTTTTGCCTTTCAAGTAATCAAGAAGCTTACGACGGCTAGAAACCATACGTAGTAGACCACGACGGCTGTGGTGATCGTGTTTGTGCGCTTTGAAGTGACCTTGTAGGTGGTTGATAGAAGCAGTAAGTAGTGCTACTTGTACTTCTGGTGAACCTGTGTCGCCTTCAGATTGTGCGTATTCTGCAACGATTGCTGCTTTAGTTTCTGCATTCAGAGACATAATTCTCTCCTGATAAGAGTAAGTTTATATTTGTAGCAGCCAATCTCTGATTCAGCCGCTACGCGAGCCGAGGATTATAGGGAAGTTTGTCAGTTGGTGCAATAACAATCGAACCCATTAAAAACGAAAAAAGCGAACCACCTAAATTAGGCGTTCGCTTTCTATCTTATTTGCTCGCTTTTCACGACTCAGCGCTAAGATCCGATGTAAGCGCTACGCTTGTGGCTCTTCATCTCTGAAAACAACCAAACGCTTCGGTGCAACTCGGCCATCTTCAGCAATCTGAGCTACGCCGACAAACAGCTTCTCTTCGCCACTTGTCATACGAACCGTGCCTTCAGTTGGCGCACCAGCAACCTGAACTGGCATACCGTGCTGAACTAGGTCAGTCAGTTCCGCGTTCAGGTTTACTTCTGGTAAGTCTTCAACGGCAGTGTCCATTGGCATCAGCAGTGGATCAAGCAGCTCTTTCGGTGCAATTTCTTGCGCCTGTGCTTGCTCTAAGATCTCGTTTAACTGCTCCAAAGTCACCATACGCTCGTATGGGTACTTCGCGACACCTGTACGACGAAGCATGGTCACGTGAGCACCACAACCTAGCATCTCACCAAGATCGTCGGTAATTGTGCGGATGTATGTGCCTTTCGAACAATGCACTTCCATTTCAACTTCATCACCTTCAAAGCGAAGCAGTTCAATAGAGTACACAGTGATCTTACGAGACTCACGAGGAACCTCAATACCTGCACGTGCGTATTCGTACAAAGGCTTACCTTGATACTTCAATGCCGAAAACATTGATGGTATCTGATCGGTTTCACCCTTGAAGCTCGCAATGCAACGCTCAAGCTGTTCTTGAGTCACGTTAACATCACGTGTCTCTACCACTTCACCATCAGAGTCAGAGGTATTGGTACGCTCACCAAGCTTAGCGATAACAACGTAGCGCTTATCAGAATCTAGAAGAAACTGAGAGAACTTCGTCGCTTCACCAAGACAAATTGGCAGCATGCCAGTCGCAAGAGGATCCAGAGCACCGGTGTGCCCTGCCTTCTCTGCAAAGTAAATACGCTTTACTTTTTGCAGTGCATCATTAGACGAAATACCAGTCGGCTTATCTAATAGAATTACCCCGTTGATAGGGCGACCTTTACGACGGCGAGCCATTACTCTTCGCCCTTAGACTGAGTTTCGTCAGTGCGGCCAGCTTCTTCTTGCTTACGCTTGTCGTCGTTCAGAACTTCACTTACTAGGTTAGACATACGCATGCCTTCTACTAGTGTGTTGTCGTAAGTAAAACGAACTTCAGGCGTTAGACGGTGGCGAATACGCTTACCAAGAGCCATACGAACTGGCACTTCATGCTCTTTAAGAGCTTTAAGGCATGATTCAGGAGTTTGCTCACCAACACACAGGAAAGTCACGAACACTTTTGCGTAAGCAAGGTCACGAGACACTTCTACGTCTGAGATAGTTACCATACCAATACGTGAGTCACGAACTTCACGTTGTAGGATAAGAGCAAGCTCTTTTTGAAGCTGCTGAGACACACGTTGTGTGCGGCTAAATTCTTTTGACATTTTCTTTTCTCACTTAGAAAGATGGGGGGCTTGGTAATTACCAGCCCCCCATGGTGTATTCAACAACCGATTACTTATTACCTTTACTAGTAATGTTAGTAACCTTAGTCAATATGTCGAGTCGTACAGACTGATTAGTCTAGAGTACGTTTAACCTCAACGATTTCGAATACTTCGATCTGGTCACCAACGCGAACGTCGTTGTAGTTCTTAACGCCGACACCACACTCGTAACCGTTCTTAACTTCTTGTACGTCATCTTTAAAGCGACGAAGTGACTCTAGTTCACCTTCGTAGATAACAACGTTTTCACGAAGTACGCGGATTGGGTTGCTACGCTTAATCGTACCTTCAGTCACGATACAACCAGCGATTGCACCAAGTTTAGGCGACTTAAATACGTCACGAACTTGTGCAAGACCAATAATCTCTTGACGGAATTCAGGAGCAAGCATACCGCCCATCGCCTGTTTAACTTCGTCAATCAGTTGGTAAATGATTGAGTAGTAACGTAGATCTAGGTTTTCGTTCTGAACCGTGTTACGCGCAGTTGCGTCAGCACGAACGTTGAAACCAAGGATGATAGCGTTAGAAGCTGCAGCAAGCGTTGCATCAGTTTCAGTAATACCACCAACACCAGAACCTACGATGTTCACTTTCACTTCGTCAGTTGACAGTTTCAGTAGAGAGTCAGCAATCGCTTCTACAGAACCTTGAACGTCAGCTTTAAGTACCACGTTAAGCTCAGCAACTTCGCCAGCCGTCATGTTCGCGAACATGTTCTCTAGTTTCGCTTTTTGTTGGCGAGCTAGTTTAACATCACGGAATTTACCTTGACGGTAGTTCGCAACTTCACGTGCTTTACGCTCATCACGTACAACAGTCGCTTCATCGCCTGACGAAGGAACACCAGAAAGACCTAGAATTTCTACAGGAATAGATGGACCTGCAGTTTCGATGTCTTTACCGTTTTCATCACGCATTGCACGAACACGGCCGTACTCTTGACCACAAAGAACGATATCGCCTTTGTTTAGAGTACCAGACTGTACTAGTACTGTTGCAACTGGACCACGACCTTTATCAAGACGAGATTCAACAACAACACCAGACGCCATGCCTTCTTTAACCGCTGTAAGTTCAAGAACTTCAGACTGAAGAAGGATTGCTTCTAGAAGACCATCGATGTTTGTACCCTGTTTTGCAGAGATGTGAACGAAGATGTTCTCACCGCCCCATTCTTCAGGGATAACGTCGTATTGAGCTAGCTCATTCTTAACGTTGTCTGGGTTTGCACCCTCTTTATCGATCTTGTTCACAGCAACAATCAGAGGAACGCCTGCCGCTTTCGCGTGCTGGATTGCTTCGATTGTTTGTGGCATTACGCCATCGTCTGCTGCAACTACAAGTACAACGATATCTGTCGCTTGAGCACCACGAGCACGCATAGCTGTAAACGCCGCGTGTCCAGGAGTATCAAGGAAAGTGATCATACCGTTGTCAGTATCTACGTGGTAAGCACCAATGTGCTGCGTGATACCGCCAGCTTCGCCAGAAGCAACGTGTGCTTTACGAATGTAATCAAGTGTTGAAGTTTTACCGTGGTCAACGTGACCCATGATAGTAACAACAGGAGCACGACCTTCAGCGATAGCATCGCTATCACGGTCAGCTAGTACTGCTTCTTCAAGTTCGTTTTCTTTACGTAGGATTACCTTGTGACCCATTTCTTCAGCAACAAGTTGTGCTGTTTCTTGGTCGATCACTTGGTTGATAGTCGCCATAGCGCCCATCTTCATCATTACTTTGATAACTTCAGTTGCTTTAACTGACATTTTGCTAGCCAGTTCAGAAACAACGATAGTTTCGCCGATAGCAACGTCAGATTTAGCAACAGTTGCTGACTTATCGAAGCCTTGCTGCATTGAAGTTGGTTTAGCAAGCTTACCTTTACCGCCACGACCACGCTGGTTACGACCACCACGGTTGTTTGCAGGTTGGTTAGCAGGAGCTGCTTTCTTCTTGCGACGACGAGGTGCTTTCTCATCTTTCTTATCTGCCGCATCTTCAGCTTCACGAGCGTAAGTAGAAGTAGTCACATGGTAATCCGCAGATTTCTCTTGCTCTTTCTTCTTCTTCTCTTCTTCAGACCAACGTTCTTGGTTCTCTTCTGCTAACTTACGAGCTTCTTCAACAAGCTTAGCTGCTTCAGCTTCTGCTTTACGAGTTGCTTCTAGCTCTTGACGAGCTTTAAGTTCATCCGCTTCTTTTTTCGCTTGTGCGTTAGCGTCTGCATTTTTTGAATTCATGTCTTTTTTAGCCTTTTCAGCTTGTGCGCGTTGAGCCTTCTCTTCAGCTTCACGTTTTGCATCCGCTTCACGTGTTACTTTTTCTTCAGCTTCGCGCTGTGCTTTCTCTGCAGCATCACGTTTCGCTTGCTCTTCAGCATCGCGTTGTGCTTTCTCTTCCGCTTCACGATTAGCTACTTCCTCAGCTTCACGTTTCGCTTCATCTTCAATAGTGCTGCGCTTCACGTAAGTACGCTTTTTACGTACCTCTACTTGAACATCCTTACTCTTACCGCCTCCAGCGGCAACACTTAGCGTGCTGCGGGTCTTGCGTTGAAGAGTTAAACGAGTCGGTTCTGTTTCGCCTGAAGTATCGCCGTGCTCCTTTTTAAGGTGCGTTAGCAATGTTTGCTTCTCTGAATCAGTCACTTGATCCGACCCTGCTTTCTTCATGCCTGCATCAGCAAGTTGTTCAATTAAGCGGTCAACTGGCGTACCAATCTCTTCACTCAGTGCTTTAACTGTTAATTGTGTCATACCGCTTTCTCTCCTTGCTGAATTATTCTTCGTCGCCGAACCAACAGATGTTACGCGCAGCCATAATTAGCTCGCCTGCACGCTCTGCAGTTAGGTCTTCGATGCCTTCTAGTTCATCAACGCCTTGGTCAGCTAGGTCTTCCAGTGTCGCAACGCCTTTTGCTGCTAGCTTGTAAGCCATTTCACGCTCAAGACCTTCAAGTGCAAGTAAGTCTTCAGCAGGCTCAACACCGTCGAAAGTTTCTTCTTTCGCTAGCGCTAGAGTAGTCAGTGCGTCTTTTGCGCGGTTACGTAGTTCTTCAACGATACCTTCGTCTAGACCGTCTACTTCAAGAAGCTCGTTCACAGGAACGTATGCTACTTCTTCAAGCGTAGAGAAGCCTTCTTCAACAAGCATTTGAGCAAAGTCTTCTTCAATGTCTAGGTGCTTCATGAAGTTTTCAATAGATGCAACTGCTTCTTCTTGGTGCTTCTTCTCAAGATCAGCAACAGTCATTACGTTCAGTTCCCAACCAGTAAGTTGAGACGCTAGACGTACGTTTTGACCGCTACGGCCAATCGCTTGTGCTAGGTTATCCGCTTCAACAGCGATATCCATAGAGTGTGCGTCTTCATCAACGATGATTGAAGCAACATCAGCAGGAGCCATTGCGTTGATTACGAATTGAGCCGGGTTATCATCCCAAAGAACGATATCGATACGTTCACCACCAAGATCGTTAGAAACAGCTTGTACACGTGCGCCACGCATACCAACACACGCACCAACTGGGTCAATACGTTTGTCGTTTGTTTTCACAGCGATTTTAGCACGAGAACCAGCGTCACGTGCAGCACCTTTAAGTTCAATTAGCTCTTCACCAATCTCAGGCACTTCAACACGGAATAGTTCAGCTAGCATTTCTGGCTTCGAACGAGTAACGAAAAGCTGGAAACCACGAGCTTCTGGTTTAACTGCGTAAAGAAGACCACGAACACGGTCACCTGGACGGAAGTTTTCACGAGGAAGTTGGTCATCACGAAGGATTACCGCTTCAGCGTTGTTACCTAGGTCTAGAATAATAGTGTCACGGTTAACTTTCTTAACTGCGCCAGTTACTAGCTCGCCTTCGTTATCGATGAACTGCTCAACGATTTGAGCGCGTTCAGCTTCACGTACTTTCTGTACGATAACTTGCTTAGCCGTTTGAGTCGTAATACGGTCAAACGTTACTGATTCGATATCATCTTCAATGAAACCGCCAAGTTCGATCTCTGGGTCATCGTACTTTGCAGCTTCAATAGAGATTTCTTTTGTTGGGAATTCAACTTCCTCAACAGCTTCCCAACGACGGAAAGTTTCGAAATCACCCGTTTTACGGTCAATTTCAACACGAACTTCAATTTCTAGTTCGCTTTTCTTTTTTGTTGCCGTTGCAAGCGCGATTTCAAGCGCTTCAAAAATACGCTCACGAGGAACTGCTTTCTCATTTGAAACAGCTTCTACTACCGCCAAAATTTCTTTGTTCATTAATCTAGCCTCTTAAGCTCTTCTCTCTAGGAGAACTAAAATTTAGGGATCAGGTTAGCTTTCGCAATATTGCTCAGGACGAATTCTTCTTCTTGTCCTTCAACCAATACTTTCACTGTCTCGCCTTCGATAGATTGGATATCACCTTTCCATTTACGACGGTTGCCGACAGCCATTTTCAAAACGATGCTTACCTCGTGACCAATAAATTGTTGGTAATGCTCTGCTTTGAACAGTGGTCTCTCTAAACCTGGTGAAGACACTTCAAGGTTATAAGCCACTGAAATTGGATCTTCAACGTCCATTACGGCACTTACTTGGTGGCTAACTTCAGCGCAATCATCTACATTGATACCGTTTGGTGAATCGATGTAAATACGTAGCGTTGAGTGCTCACCAGCACGAATAAATTCTAATCCAACTAACTCATAACCTGATGCTGCTACTGGAGCGTCAAGCATTTCAGTAAGTTGTCTTTCTAAACCAGTCATTTAACCACTCCAGAAACAAAAAAAGGGCTCAAAGCCCAATTTAAATTCCAAGCAAACATTATCTAAATACATTTACAAATGCTTAGATAACAAAAAACCCCGTATAAGCCGGGGTTTTTGTTGCTGGACCCTTATATGTTAAGTGCCATCACATTCGATATCGCACCTAACTCACAGTGAGGTTCACACTGTGCAAACTTGCTACCAATACAAGCTATATAATAGCATTGAAATTGGTTGCGGGAGCCGGATTTGAACCGACGACCTTCGGGTTATGAGCCCGACGAGCTACCAAACTGCTCCATCCCGCGTCCGACTTGCGAGCATTATACGCCCAACAAGATGTTTTACAAGTTTGTAAACATGGTGCCGAGAGAGGGACTCGAACCCTCACACCCTAAGGCACTAGCACCTCATGCTAGCGTGTCTACCAATTTCACCATCTCGGCATCAAATCTTTACAGATTATTGTGGAATTTCGTCGCCTTGCGCCGGAACTTCACTCACTGCATCATCAGCTTGTTGAATCACCTGACCTTGGGTCGGGTCAATCCATTGTGACTCAGTTTTATGTGTAGACATATTACCAAGCACTAAGCTAAGGATAAAAAATGTAGTTGCAAAAATTGCAGTCATTCGGGTAAGGAAATTTCCTGAGCCACCAGCACCAAACACAGTGTTTGAAGCGCCAGCACCGAAAGAGGCTCCCATATCTGCGCCTTTACCTTGTTGAATCAACACTAGGCCAATTACACCAAGCGCTGCCAACAGGTAAATCACAAGTAGAACTGTAAACATTTTTCCACCTATGTTCCTAATTGTTGAGCCAGCGCCGTTCAAAAAACTATTTTTAAGAACAAGGCTAGCGACCTCCTAACTGAAGGCCGAGCAATACTAGCGAATGCGACGATGGCTGACAAGGAGAATTTGCTAAAAAATAAGCCTTTACCAAGTGAATGGTCAAAAAAAGGTCAAAAGCGACACAAAACTCATTTATGTCTCTTTTGACCGTTATATCTTTTGACCGTGATATAAGTCAACCACTTCTAATCACAAGCGCTATTCGCTGCGCCAGCTAAGTAAAAGGTTAAATTAGCAGTTTGCTTTTACTGCATCTGCAATCTTAAGCGCTGATGCTTGAACAAGCTCTGCATCTTCGCCTTCAACCATGACACGCAGTAGTGGCTCGGTACCAGACTTGCGTAATAGCACACGACCTTTCTCGCCAAGCTCAGCTTCTACTTCAACAACCGCTGCTTTTACCGCTTCGGCTTCTAGTGGGTTTGAATCTCCGCTGAAACGAACGTTTTCTAGAACTTGAGGGTACAACGTCATGCCCTGAGACAACTCATTCAGTGTCATTTCGCTATCAACAACTGAAGCCAAAACTTGCAGAGCAGCAACGATAGCATCACCCGTCGTCACTTTATCTAGTAGGATAACGTGCCCCGAGTTTTCAGCGCCGATCTTCCAGCCTTTAGCAAGAAGCTGTTCCATTACGTAACGGTCACCAACAGCAGCACGTACAAACGGAATACCTAACTGCTTAAGGCCGTTTTCCATACCCAGGTTGGTCATTAGTGTACCAACAACGCCGCCTTTCAACTCACCGCGACGCAGTGCATCACGAGCAATAATGTAAGCGATTTGGTCGCCATCAACTTTGTTGCCTAGCTCGTCAACCATGATGATACGGTCACCATCACCATCAAAGCCAAGACCTAATGCCGCTTTTTCTTCAAGCACTTTTGCTTGCAGAGCACGTACATCCGTCGCACCGACTTCGTGGTTGATGTTAGTACCGTTTGGCTCAACACCAATCGCAACGACCTCAGCACCCAGTTCTTTAAATACAGCAGGCGCAATGTGGTAAGTCGCACCATGTGCACAATCGATAACGATCTTCATGCCAGCTAATGTCATTTTATGTGGGAACGTACTTTTACAGAACTCGATGTAACGGCCAGCCGCATCGTTCAAACGTACTGCTTTACCTAGCTCTGAAGAATCAACACATTCGATGTCTTTATCCAACTCAGCTTCAATTGCCAACTCGATATCGTCCGGCAGTTTTGTTCCCTCAGAAGAGAAGAACTTGATACCGTTATCGTAGTATGGGTTGTGTGATGCAGAGATAACAATACCGGCTTCAGCGCGGAAGGTTTGAGTTAGGTAAGCCACAGCAGGTGTTGGCATTGGGCCAGTAAACGTAGCCTGAAGACCAGCAGCAGCAAGGCCAGCTTCTAGCGCTGACTCAAGCATGTAACCAGAGATACGAGTATCTTTACCAATGATGACTTTCTTTGTGCCTTGCTTCGCAAGAACACGACCCGCAGCCCAGCCAAGCTTCAGAACAAAATCAGGTGTAATCGGGTACTGGCCTACTTTGCCACGCACACCATCTGTGCCGAAGTAACGTCTCTTATCAGACATATTGATTTTCCTTAATTATGATTAGTGATTGTTATTCATCACTTCGATTATCTTCATCGCTTCCAATGTATCTTCAACATCATGAACGCGAATAATTTGTGCGCCTTTGATTGCAGCGATGGTAGCGCAAGTGACGCTAGCAACCATGCAATCTGCTGGAGCTTTGTCTAGTAGCTTAAAAATCATCGACTTTCTCGACATCCCCGCTAAGACTGGCAACCCAAGCCTGTGAAACTTTTCAAGGTGCGCTAATAGGTGGTAATTATGCTCAATGGTTTTACCAAAACCAAAACCAGGGTCAAGGATCAGCTGATCTTTTGAAATACCCACCGCCTCACACGCTTCTACCCTTTCTTGCAAGAATGCTTCTACATCCTGAAGAACATCATCATAACTTGGGTTAGCTTGCATGGTTCTCGGCTGACCTTTCATGTGCATCAGACAAATCGGAACATTAGCATCAGCGGCGACTTGTAATGCTCCAGGCTCTTGCAAAGCGCGCACATCATTGATCAAATCAGCGCCCGCTTCAACAGCTTGGCGCATCACTTCCGCTTTACTGGTATCTATCGAGATCCACACATCAAACTTGGCACGAATGGCTTTAATAGCAGGAATGACACGGGCAAGCTCCTCTTCTAACGAAACATCAGGAGCGCCAGGTCGAGTTGACTCACCACCAATATCGATAATGCTAACGCCCGCTTGAACCATGCGTTCAGCTTGCTGTAAGGCATTATCAAGTGAGTTAAATTTCCCACCGTCAGAGAAAGAGTCAGGGGTGACATTGAGGATGCCCATCACATGTGGGCGATCTAACACGAGAGTTTTATTCTTTGCTTTTAATATCATGGAAGGCCGATCTTAAAGGGAAAAACACCATAGGCTATAAACAGAAAAACCCTGAGCGTACTCAGGGTTTTAATTGATAGTTTAGCGATTAAGAATCTTTGTTTTGAGCATCATCTGATTCAGATTTAACTTCTTCAACTTTTGACTCTTCAGCTTTAGGTTCCGCTTTAGCTTCTTCTGCCTTAGCTTCAGGTTTTGCTTCTTCCTTTGTAGGTTCAGCTTTTACCTGATCACCCCAACCAGCTGGATCACGAATCTCTTGCTTACGCTCCATCAAGTCATCAATTTGACCTGCATCGATCGTTTCGAACTTCATTAGAGCGTCTTTCATCGAATGCATGATATCCATGTTATCTTCAAGAATCTTCTTAGCTCTATCGTAGTTACGGTCGATAAGGATACGAATCTCTTCATCGATAAGCTTAGTCGTGTCATCAGAAACGTGCTTAGCTTGGCTCATGCCGCGACCTAGGAAAACTTCACCTTCTTCTTCTGCGTAAAGAAGAGGACCCAATTTCTCAGAGAAGCCCCACTGCGTAACCATCTTACGAGCAATATCAGTTGCACGTTCGATATCGTTAGACGCACCAGTTGACACTTTGTCTTTACCGTAAATAAGTTCTTCAGCAAGACGACCACCGTACAAACTAGAGATCATTGATTCTAGATGTTGGCGAGACATGCTTACGCGGTCTTGCTCAGGTAGGTACATGGTTACACCAAGCGCACGACCACGTGGAATGATTGACACCTTGTACACTGGATCGTGTTCAGGTACCAAACGACCAACAATTGCGTGACCCGCTTCGTGGTAAGCCGTTGACTCTTTCACTTCTTCAGACATAACCATTGAACGGCGCTCTGCACCCATCATAATTTTGTCTTTCGCAAGTTCAAACTCAACCATAGATACATTGCGCTTGTTACCACGAGCAGCAAATAGCGCCGCTTCGTTCACAAGGTTCGCAAGATCTGCACCAGAGAAGCCTGGAGTACCACGAGCGATCAGCGACGGTTCAACATCACCTGATAGTGGCACTTTACGCATGTGTACTTTAAGAATCTGTTCACGACCACGTACATCCGGTAGACCAACCACAACTTGACGGTCAAAACGACCAGGACGAAGTAATGCAGGGTCTAGTACGTCTGGACGGTTAGTCGCAGCGATAACGATAATACCTTCGTTACCTTCGAAACCATCCATCTCAACCAACATTTGGTTCAGTGTTTGTTCACGTTCATCGTGACCACCACCAACACCAGCGCCACGTTGACGACCTACAGCATCAATTTCATCGATAAAGATGATACAAGGTGCCGCTTTCTTCGCTTGTTCGAACATGTCACGCACACGAGATGCACCAACACCAACAAACATTTCAACGAAGTCAGAACCAGAGATAGTAAAGAACGGTACTTTCGCTTCACCGGCAATCGCTTTTGCAAGCAATGTTTTACCCGTACCAGGAGGACCAACCAACAGGATACCTGTCGGGATCTTACCACCTAGCTTTTGGAAGCGGCTTGGGTCACGAAGGTAGTCCACAAGCTCTTTCACGTCTTCTTTTGCTTCGTCACAACCAGCAACATCAGCAAACATGGTTTTGATTTGTTCTTCGCTCATCATTCGAGCTTTACTCTTACCGAAAGACATCGCGCCTTTACCGCCGCCGCCGCCTTGCATTTGACGCATGAAGAAAATCCATACACCAATCAGTAAGATCATTGGGAACCATGAGATGAAGATAGTGCCAAGCAGGCTCTGCTCTTCAGGTGGTGTACCCTGAACTTTTACGTTTTGATTAATTAAGTCATCAAGTAGCTTTTGATCATAAACAGGCATGTAAGTTACATACTTAGAACCACCACCACGACGTGTGAAAGTGATTTCGCTGTTATTGAACTGTGCGTCTTGAATCTGGCCTTGGCCAACTTCCTGTACAAACGTGGTGTAATCTACTGCTCTGCCGTTACTTTCCCCAGGGCCGAAGCTCTGGAATACCGACATCAACACTACCGCGATAACAAGCCACAGAATTAAATTTTTTGCCATGTCACTCAAGGTGTAAGCCTCTCGATAACTAATTGTAATTAAAGGTAGGGTACTACAGTTTGTAACCTGTAGCCATGTTGTTAACTCTCACTCTTGGAAGAGAATCGTTAACCTTTGTAACCAGTGGCTACGATAAACACTTCACGAGATCGAGCTCGAGAAGAGTCGGGTTTTCTAACTTTTACTGTTTTAAACATCTCACGGACGTCCTTAACGTATTGGTCAAACCCTTCGCCTTGGAATACTTTTACAACAAAACTACCATTGGTAGCTAGAACTTGTCGACACATATCCAAAGCTAATTCAACTAAATACATAGCTCTTGGCTGATCCACAGAATTGTTGCCTGCTATATTAGGTGCCATATCTGACATCACGACATCAACCATGTTTGGTTGTATACGTTCCAACAAGGCATCTAGCACAGCTTCTTCGCGGAAATCGCCTTGTAAAAAGCTAACACCAGCAATCGGATCCATTGGTAACAAGTCACACGCAATGATT
The DNA here is from genome assembly GCF_041467155.1 of Vibrio sp. 10N.247.310.23. NCBI lineage: Bacteria > Pseudomonadati > Pseudomonadota > Gammaproteobacteria > Vibrionales > Vibrionaceae > Vibrio > Vibrio sp. 10N.247.310.23. Next base: position 140,296 of record NZ_JBFSTZ010000005.1, read on the forward strand.
TGTCCGTTGTCTCCAACAATCTTAGCAGCATATTGAGACCAACCGCCAGGTGCTGCACCCAAATCCACAATGGTCATCCCAGGAGACAGCAATTTATCTTTCGTTTGAATCTCTTCCATTTTGAAATAAGCACGTGAACGATAGCCTTTCTTTCTTGCTTCATTTGCGTACTTGTCGTCGAAGTGTTCCTTCAACCAACGGCCTGAACTGGCCGAGTGTTTCTGTTTGCTCATTGGATACCTAAATTGGAGGAAAGTACTAATTGCTGAATAAATTATAGTCTTCAGCATTAGATGGCGTTAAAATAGGTTTTTTCAACCCTAATAGTAAAGAAAATTGGCCGCGTAATGAACCTAAGTACCAAACAAAAGCAGCATCTAAAGGGCCTAGCTCACAGTTTAAAACCTGTAGTGCTAATGGGCGCAAATGGACTTACTGAAGCTGTTCTAGCGGAAATCGAATTAGCTCTAGATCACCACGAACTGATCAAAATTAAAGTTGCATCAGAAGACCGTGAAACTAAGCAGCTGATTATCGATGCAATTGTACGTGAAACTAAAGCTGAGAAAGTACAGACTATCGGTAAAGTTCTAGTACTGTTCCGTCAGTCAGAAGCACGTAAAATCGAGATTCCACGTAAATAAGCGAGTTTGATATAAGCTAACTTCACTAATAGGAAGCCACAGCGCTTATCTTTTAGTGTAGCGTGAGAAACGAAAAAGGTCGCATTTAGCGACCTTTTTACTTATCAGAAACAAAGAAAATTCAATTAGATATATTCTACTTTGTCAATTTCGTAATCTTTATCACCGCCAGGAGTCGAAATCATCACTTCGTCGCCTTCCATCTTGCCGATAAGACCACGAGCAATTGGTGACTTCACTGAGATACGGCCAGTTTTGATATCGGCTTCGTCTTCAGAAACGATTTGGTAACGGTACTCTTCGTCTGTATCAACATCAATCAGAGTGACTGTTGTACCAAAGATAATCTTACCCGTGTTTTCCATTTGGGTTACATCGATGATCTGAGCTAGAGATAGCTTGTATTCGATATCACGGATTTGAGCTTCACAGATACCTTGCTCTTCACGAGCGGCGTGGTATTCAGCATTCTCTTTTAAGTCACCTAGTTCACGTGCTTCACCAATAGCTGCTGAGATAACAGGGCGTAGCTTAAGTAGGCGATCTAATTCATCACGTAGCTGCTGAGCGCCACGTACTGTCATTGGAACCTTTTCCATTTTTTACCTCTATGCCAAAGCTTTCTTTGGCCAACATAAATACACCCAACGTATTTATTGGGTGATAGAAACAAAACGATTTGGCTTAGTGTAAACAAACTTTATGGCTAAATCACCTTTATTCCACTTTGCGTTATAAAAGCTTTATCTAGGTCTAAATTACAGACATCACAAAAATGAATAATAACCTCCCCATCAATAAGTTGAGAATTAAATACCTAAAAAAACAAAAAACAAACAAAATAAACACAGATCACACTTTTATAAAAATCAATTTAAAACAAACACTTAATCAACAAGAGATATAATAAAACAGTGTTCATTTTTTAGTTTTATATCATTTTACTAACTGACCATGGAACTTTAGAGGTAAAAAGTAACCCATGGATTGCACTGGCATTTTTCAGACTTCTGTTCTAATCATGATTATGAAGCCTGATTAATACAGGCAATACACAAAAGGGTTCAAATCCTTGATAAAACTTCTATGGACAGTAATTAGGAAATAATAACATGAACAAGACTATGATCGCGCTTGCTGTATCTGCTGCAGCTCTTGCTACTAACGCAGTGGCAGCGGACGGTAAACAAGCTGGTGGTATCGAAGGTACATCTGTATACAGCTCAAACGGCACTTCTCTAGAAATCGGTGGTCGTGCGGAAGCTCGTCTATCTCTAAAAGATGGCAAAGCACAAGACAACTCTCGTGTACGTCTAAACTTCCTAGGTAAAGTTGAAATCCAAGACGGCCTATACGGTGTTGGTTTCTACGAAGGTGAATACACTACTGCAGACTCTGACGCGACAGCTACCGACAATGGTTCTGATATCGACCACCGTTACACATACGCTGGTATCGGCGGTACATTCGGTGAAGTGACATACGGTAAAAACGACGGTGCGCTAGGCGTTATCACAGACTTTACCGATATCATGTCTTACCACGGTAACTCAGCGGCATACAAAATTGCAGCAGCAGACCGTACAGACAACATGCTTTCTTACAAAGGTGAGTTCCAAGACCTAGCGGTTAAAGCAAGCTACCGCTTTGCTGACCGCGCTGAACAAGGTGGCGAATTCGTTGAGAACGAAGCAGACGGCTACTCTCTATCTGGTATCTACGCAATCGGCGACTCTGGCTTTAAGCTAGGTGCAGGTTACGCTGACCAAGACGAGCAAAACGAGTACATGCTAGCGGCATCTTTCCGCACTGAAGCTCTATACTTTGCTGGTGTATTCACTGACGGTGAACTATCTAAAGATAACGGCGACTACACTGGCTACGAATTCGCAACTGCTTACACGCTAGACAAAGCTGCATTCACTCTAACGTACAACAACGCAGAAACAAATGGTGATACATCTGCTGATAACGTTGCTGTAGATGCGACTTACTACTTCAAGCCTAACTTCCGTACGTACATCTCGTACAACTTCAACCTTATCTCTGAAGGCGACAAGTTCGGTACGGCTGATACTTTAGTTAACCGTGGTGCAACTAAAGCACAAGCTGAAGACGAGCTAGCTATTGGTCTACGTTACGACTTCTAATTCTGATTATCTAATTGATTAATTAGTTAATTGAGAATCAAAACGCCCGCTCTCTAGCGGGCGTTTTTTATATCTGTATACTGAAAAAATCAGCCATCCAAGAAAATCTTCTATGCGCCTTCTACCAACTCTACTTCTATGTAGTTTTTCCATTAGCGTTTTCTCGATTAACGCTTTCGCATACGCCCCTCTAAAAACACTGCCCGATGGTAGTAGTACGAGTTTGATACTCAAATCGTTGAGTGATAATTCGGGCGAACTTAATACCGATAGCGATGACTTTTATCCACCAGCCAGCACGTTAAAACTGGTGACGGCTTTAGCGGCTAAATTAGAGCTGGGCGACAACTTTCATTACATCACCAGCATTGTTCGTTCTGGCAATGATTCGATCATTTCATTTAGCGGTGACCCAACACTACAACGTGAACAGCTAAAAAGCCTGTTAGCTCAGTATGCTAAGTCTCAATCCAGAACCATCAAAGGCAACTTATACCTGGATAACACAGCTTATACCGGCTATCAGCGAGCGGTGGGGTGGCCTTGGGACATTCTAGGCGTTTGTTACAGCGCGCCCTCTAGTGCAATGACCTTAGACAGCAACTGTGCACAAGCCTCTATTTATACAAAAGATAATGGTGCGACACGCGTTTATATTCCCGCTCACTATCCGATAGACGTGACGACCACCGCTGCCACGGTAACTCGCTCTGGGCAGAAGGCAACACAATGCGACTTGGAGCTCATCACCACACCAGATAACGCTTACAAGCTCTCTGGTTGCTTGGTTGAGCGTAAAAAGCCACTGCCACTCAAGTTCGCGATTCAAAATCCAGAACTTTACACCTATCAAGTCGTTACATCGCTTCTCAAAGAACTGAAAATAGAAGTAAAAGGTGATGTGATTATTGGTAAAAAAGCGCAAGCAGACAAAACCACGTTAGTCGCTAGTCACAACTCAGAAAAGCTTCCTGAACTGCTCGATATCATGCTCAAGAAGTCAGATAACCTTATCGCAGATAATCTAACTAAAACGCTAGGATCAACATTTTATGTTCAACCGGGCAGCTTCAATAACGGCACTGAAGCAATAAAACAGATACTGCTGACCAAGGCTAATATTGACCTCAGTAAAGCGCAGCTCGTCGATGGTTCAGGGTTATCCAGAAATAACCGAATGAGGTCACAGACCATGGCTCAAGTGCTTCGTTATATCTGGGAAAACGATCAACAGCTCAGCCTGATTGAGGCTATGCCTACATCTGGCACTGATGGAACGCTCAAATACCGTCAGAGCATGAGAAAAGCACCGATTCAAGGCAACATTATCGCCAAGAGTGGTTCTCTATACGGCAGTTACAACATGGCGGGATACGGATTAGATAAAGCGGGAAAACCAAACTCTCTGTTTGTACAATTTGTCCGTGATTACTTCCCTGAAGAACAAGATCCAGACAAACCAGTGGAAGCACCTATCACCCAGTTTGAGCGTGCTTTCTACAAAGATGTGGTCGAGTTCAGTCAAACACAAAGCAAATCTAAGTAATGCTTAGCTCTGTGCAAACTTCTACTCAAACAATAAAAATGGCGCTGAAGACCTTAAATCTTCAGCGCCATTTTTGTTTCTCAGATGTATTTAGCTATTTTTATAGGTGCCTATTTTTATAGGAGCTAAGCGATACCGAGGAATGAGTTAACCACAGTGAAGTAGATCCACATTCCTGAGATATCAACTATGGAAGCAAGCACTGGGCTCACTAACACCGCTGGATCAAGCTTAAATAGCCTAGCAACTATCGGCAATCCGCCACCCAGCACGGTTGATATGGTCACCTGAATAAACAGCGCTACCGCAATAGCTAACGCAATCATGTTGATATCATAACCACCTGTCGCTTGGTTTTCACTAAAGAGCAAAATACGTCCAATCATCACTACAGCAATCGCTAAAGCTAAACAAATAGCAACTCTAAACTCTTTCCATAGAACGTTAGCCCATTGGCGTTTTTTCAACTCACCTGTGGCTAAGGCTCGGATCACCAAAGTCGCTGCTTGTGTTCCGGTGTTACCACCAGCAGCAGCAATTACCGGCATGTAGATTGCCAAAAGTACCAACTGACTGAGAATGTCTTCATACTGAGCAATGATAAGCCCTGAGACGATTCCCAATAGTGCTAACGAAATAATCCAACCGATACGCTGCCTGACGTGGCTCATGACGCCAGTCGAAAGGTAACCCTGTTGAGGTTCTACCTCAGAGTAGATCAGCCCTAGTTGGTGAGCTAGATGTCGAGAGCGCTTCTCAAAGCCCTGCTCTTCTAGCTCACTAAGTAAAGTCTGAATCGTACTCAAAGAGCATTGCCCCAGCACTAGCACCGCATCTTCGAGCGGCATTCGATTCAAAAGATTAATTTGTTGTTCACGTCCGTACTGTTGAAATGCATTCGATACAGCTTGGATGTCTTGCTCTGAGTACAGAGCTTCAATAGATAAAAAAGTGTTGTTCATTACCGTCATGGCGAATCTCCCGATTGGCAAAGGTAACGACCATCAAAACAAATAGCCTATAGCTAATACACCAAGAGCGTACAGCTAAGCGCACCAAGAGCTGAAAGCTACTGATGTGTCTACTTGTTAGAATCTAGTGTGTGGAAAAGAATGCGGGGGGAAACAAAGATACCCTACCTGAACGGCAGGACAATAGATCAATACCGAGACAGGTTATTCTTCTCCATTCAAACTAGGAGGATGGTCGGTATTGTTCATAAAAATCTCCAGAATTACTGTCAATTTGACAGCGCGCATAGTGTAGCAATAGGCGTTTCAAAGTTTCGTCAATTTTAAGTCAATAAAAAAGGCATCCGTGGATGCCTTTGGTTCAATTATTGATGTGCATTATTACTTAATAGTAATACGAGCAAACTTACGCTTACCTACTTGGTAAACGGCAGTACCTGCTTCAGGCACGAATTTGCTGTCTTCAATCTTCTCGCCTTCAAGCTTAGCAGCGCCTTGCTTGATCATACGCATCGCATCAGAAGTCGAGTTTACAAGACCCGCTTCTTTTAGAACGTTCGCAATTGGCAGGCCTGCTTCGAATTCAAACTCCGGCATTTCATCAGGAACTTGGTTCTTAGCAAAACGGTTAACGAACTCTTGCTCAGCGGCTTCAGCATCTGCTTCACTGTGGAAACGAGCGATGATCTCTTTAGCAAGAAGCACTTTAACGTCACGCGGGTTCTTACCTGCATCAACGCCAGCTTTCAGTTCCGCAACTTCTTCAAGAGGACGGAAAGACAGCAGCTCGTAGTAGCTCCACATTAGATCGTCAGAGATAGACATGATCTTACCAAACATCTCGCTTGGTGCTTCGCTAATACCGATGTAGTTATGCGCAGACTTAGACATCTTCTTAACACCGTCTAGACCAACAAGTAGTGGCATCATTAGTACCGCTTGTGGTTTTTGACCTGCTGCTTTTTGCAGTTCACGACCCATTAGAAGGTTAAACTTCTGGTCAGTACCGCCAAGCTCAACGTCGCTCTCTAGTGCAACAGAGTCGTGACCTTGTAGAAGTGGGTACATGAATTCGTGGATTGCGATCGGTTGACCACCAGCGTAACGCTTTTTGAAGTCATCACGCTCAAGCATACGAGCAACAGTTTGGTTAGAAGCAAGACGAATCATGCCTTCAGCGCCAAGCTCAGATAGCCATTCAGAGTTGAAACGAATTTGCGTCTTCGCAGGATCTAGAATCTTGAATACTTGCTCTTTGTAAGTTTCAGCATTCTTCAATACGTCTTCGCGGCTTAGCGGTGGACGTGTTGAGTTTTTACCTGATGGGTCACCAACCATTGCAGTGAAATCACCGATAAGGAATGTCACTTCATGACCAAGCTCTTGGAAAGCACGAAGCTTGTTAAAGATAACCGTATGGCCTAGGTGGATATCTGGAGCTGTTGGATCGGCACCCAGCTTAATGCGTAAAGGACGACCTTCTTTTAATTTAGCAATCAGTTCGTCTTCTGGAATCAGTTCTTCTACGCCACGTTTGATCTCGGCTAGTGCAGCTTCAATACTCGCCATTCTTGTTCACTCCCACAGATTTGGCAAAAATACATTAATTAGACATCTTACTTGAATAGCGATGTATTTTGAAACCAGTTACACTATTCCGTCGTCGATTTTCATAATATTTACAGAACGAACCGGAACATGTTGTCTATTTTTGCACGCCTTCCTATTTTGCACCGGGCTTTTATCGCATTTTTTAGTGCCATAATTTTCGTCGCGATTTTCTTACTCCCCGACGTCAACAGTTTGCGTGACGATTCGGGCGCTTTAGTTGTGGGAAAACATTACCCACTGACTATCAATGCCTCTGCACTTATTAGCTCAAGTGACGCTCCACCGACGGCAGTGCTCAATTGGGAGAAATACACCGTTCGCTCTGGCGAAAGCACCTCTGTTTTATTTGAACGTATTGGCCTCTCATACCGTCTGCTGATCACGCTACTCAATACCAATAATGATATTAAGAAGCAGCTGTCTAACCTAAGACCTGGTGATGTCTTGCAGTTCGGCTTTGATGAAAACAACGACCTTATTCAGTTAAAACGACAACTTAGTGCGTTTGAAAGCTTCAAGATCACTAAATCTGGCGATTCGTTCTCATCAAGTTTCGACAAAAAAGAAGTGGTATACCAATACAATTATGCCGAAGCCAACATCACCTCTAACTTCTGGAACGCTGGCGTCAGCGCAGGTTTAACCGCAAACCAAATTATGGAACTGGCCGGCATCTTCGGTTGGGATATCGACTTTGCGTTAGATATTCGTAAGAACGACAGCTTCAAAATCTTATACCAAGAGAAAGTGGTTGAAGGTGAAGTAGTTGGTCGCGGTAAGATCATGGCAGCCGTGTTCAAAAACCAAGGCGATTCATTTACCGCGGTATTGGATGATAAAAGCGGCAACTACTTCGATGAAAATGGTCGTGCGATGAAGAAGGCGTTCTTGCGCTCACCAATTGATTTTCGTCGCGTAACATCGAACTTTAACCCTACCAGGAGACACCCAGTAACCGGTAAGATTCGAGCTCACCGCGGTACTGACTACGCAGCCCCTGTTGGCACGCCTATCTGGGCAGCCGGTGACGGTATTGTTCAGAAGTCAGGTTACAACCAATTCAATGGTAACTACGTGTTCATCCGCCACAGCAACACCTACATCACCAAGTACCTGCACATGAAGCGACGTATGGTGAAAACCGGTCAGCGCGTAAAACAAGGCCAAACCATTGGTACTTTGGGCGGTACAGGCCGTGTGACTGGCCCGCACTTACATTATGAATTCTTGGTTAATGGCGTACATAAAAATGCGCGTACCGTGAAATTGCCTCAATCCAAGTCGTTAACTGGTAAAGCAAAAGCAACCTTTATTGCCAACTCAGAGATTCGATTAAGAAACCTTGAGCGATACGGTCAGTTACTAGCGACTAACTAGGCGTTTGTAGCTTCACTGCAAAATAGAAAAATGCAAAGAGCGCCCATCAAGGCGCTCTTTTTTATGCTCACATACCACAACTAGCTACTGTTTTTCAGGTTTGTTGTTCCGTCCAAGCATTAACAAACAAGGGGTTAATACTAAAGTCAGCACCGTGGCAAACGCCAAACCACCAGCAATAGCGGTCGCAAGCTGTGACCACCATTGTGTACTTGGCGCGCCAAACTCTATCTTTTGATTAATCAGGTCGATGTTCATCTCTAACACCATCGGCATTAAACCTAAGATAGTCGTAACCGTCGTGAGCATTACTGGCCTTAAACGCTGAACACCGGTTCTTAGAATCGCATCTCGCTTGTCCAAGCCTCTTTTGATGAGCTGATTATAAGTATCAATCAACACGATGTTGTTGTTCACGACTATGCCGGCGAGCGCTATTACCCCAATTCCCGACATCACGATGCCAAACGGACGTTGGAAGATCAGTAAGCCAACGAACACGCCAACCGTTGAGAACAGCACCGCACTCAGAATCAAAAACGCTTGATAGAAGCTATTGAACTGAGTAATCAGAATCAAAGCCATTACCGCCAAAGCAACCAAGAAAGCACTTTGTAAAAAGGCTGACGAGTTTTCTTGTTCTTCGTTTTGACCACGGATGCGAAATTCCACGCTACTCGGCAGCCCTAGCTCACTCAATGCTTGTTCGATCTTTGGTAGTTCGAGAGCAAGGTTATACCCTTCTTCCATATCCGCCATGATGTTCACCACACGCTTGCCATCAAGGCGTTTAATGGTGTCTTGCTTATGGTCGGGAACGATCTGAGCGAAATTAGTAATAGGTACTAAACCTGCTGGCGTTTTCACCCTAAGCTGGTCGAAGCGCCCGATATCACGCTTATCATTAGGGTAGCGCACCAAGATATCGACCTCTTCTGAAGAGTCATCGGGCAGATAATCACCAATCTTGAGACCATTAGTCACGAATTGAACGGTATTACCCACTAAGGTCGCATCAGCTGCAAAGCGCGCAGCATCGTCGCGGCGAATATCCACCTTCCAATCGATGCCATTTTTACTCGCAGTATCGCTGATATTGGTCAGTGCTTTATTTCCATCAGCCCAACCTCTCACAATTTTTGCAGCCTGATTGAGCTGCTCTGGAGTTCTTGCCGACAGCTCAATCACTAAGTCATTTTCAACCGGAGGCCCAGCATCAGGGAACTTATATTCAATCTCAACACCAGCGTATTGATCGGTTTGTACCTTCAACTCATCAATAATCGCCTTAACGCTGCGTCGATATTGCCAGTCAACAGGCGTAATTGAGATCAAACCAATCTGGTCGTCACCACCAGTACGCGTGTAAACGGTATCGAACTCATCATGATTGAGCATCATCAGTTCAATATCACGCATGATGTCATCCTTTTCTTGGATAGACAGATCCCCATGCGAGCGAACTTTGACATTAAAGAATGGCGGATCAACTTCTGGGAAGAACTCTGCACCTAGACCCGCTTTTGAATAAGTAAAACCAACTGCAACCGCGAGCAGTGCCGCACTGAACAAAATCTTAAAGGGGTGTTTAATCGCTAAAGAAAGCGTATGGTAGTAAGCCTTGGTTAAACCAGTAGCCTGTGAAAAGTCACCATTATGCAGTGCGACCATTCGAGCTTGGCTTTTAGACGATACGTATTGAGGTTTGCCAATCAAACCGCCCAGCACGGGCACAAACAACAACGCCATGATCAATGATGCAGTTAAAGTCGCGATCAGAGTTAGTGGTAAGAACTTCATAAATTCGCCCGTCACATCAGGCCAAAACAGTAACGGAGCAAATGCGGCTAAGGTTGTGGCAGTCGATGCGGTTATCGGCCACGCCATCCGTTTCGCTGCATCTCGGTAAGCGGCTTTGCGCCCTTCACCCTCTTGCATTCGCCTGTCTGCAAATTCGGTCACCACAATCGCACCGTCTACTAGCATCCCCACCGCCATAATCAGAGAGAACAGCACTACGATGTTGACGGTTAAGCCAAACACCGAAAGAACCAATAACCCGGTTAGGAATGAGCCTGGAATGGAAATACCCACTAACAAAGCGGTACGCACACCAAGAATCGCGATGATAACGATCACCACCAGAATAATGGCGGATAAGATATTGTTTTGCAGATCATTAAGCATGATCTTCACATCTTTAGATTCATCCCAGGTGTATTTGACCAACAGGTTATTTGGCCATTCCGCTTGCTGCTGAGCACCAGCCATTACCGCTTTGACTAGCTCAACGGTTTCGATGATGTTCTCACCTGCACGCTTCTTGATATCCAACACCACCGCAGATTTGCCATCTAAACGAGCAAAACTTTCAGGATCTCGAAACGCTCGACGAACCGTAGCGACATCGCCAAAAGTGACCACCTGCTTGCCATCCACTTTAATAGGCAACTCAAGCACGTCTTTTAAGGAGTTAAATACCGAAGGGACTTTGACAGAAAAACGTCCGTAGCCAGTATCAACAAAACCTGCGGCCACCACTCGATTGTTCAGAGCGATCAGATTATAGATATCCGCTTGATCTAGGCTGTAACTCTCCATCAACAGCGGATCGACAATGATCTCGACGATGTCATCGCGATCGCCCGCAATATCGACTTCAAGGATTTGGCGATAGCTTTCGAGTTTATCTCCGAGCTCTCGAGCGATTTGTACTATGGTACGCTCAGGCACGGTACCAAACAGAACCACTGACAACACAGGCTGCTCAGAAGCGAGGGTAACTTCATTTACAGTCGGCTCATCGCTATCTTCTGGCAATTTGGGCTTAGCCAGATCAACAGCGTCACGAACATCAGCCATCGCTTTAGTAAGATCGACGCCAACATTAAACTCTAACACCACAGAGGCGTGCCCTTCTGCTGCGGTTGCTGTCATCTCTTTTACGCCTTCGATTGACCTAAGCTCTTGCTCAATAGGTCGAACCAATAAACGTTCTGCATCCGTTGGCGAGATCCCTTGGTGCCCGACCGAAACATAGATAATTGGGATGGTAATGTCTGGGCTCGATTCCTTAGGTATCGTGATATAGGTGACGACACCGGCGACAAGGATTAACGCTAAAAGGGAGAGCATTGTTCGAGCGCGAGACAAGGCTGCATCAATAATAGAATACATCGGTTATCTCCTACTCTGCGGCTGCGTTAGAGAGTGCAGCGCCTTGCTCAACAGCAATCACCGAATCACCATCACGCACAAACCCTTGGCCTACTGTGATGATATCGACGCGTTGTCCAAGTCCTGTGAGCCAAACTCCATCTTGCTCTGCCTTTACTAGCTGAATGCCTACAAATTTCACGGTTGGTGAGTCATCGACTGAAACCAAAGTTTTGACCCCAAGGTTACCTGCCTCATCCAGTGCCAGCATGGCAGGTGTAATCTTGATTGCATCTCTTGTTTCTAGGTTGAGGGTTACTTCTGCACTGACACCTGCAGGTAATAGGCCTTTGGAATTATCGATTTCAATCTCTATTGGGAAGGTATTAGTAGCAACAGAAGAGATACGAGAAACATAGCGTAAACGGCCTTCCGCTTCTTCTCGCCCTAACAAACGAACCAAAGCAGATTGATTGACTAGCAAATGTTGGATATGACGCTCACTGACATCCGCCTCAATAACCAAAGGATCGAGGTCAATCACGCCAGCAACAGGATCGCCAACACTAACGAAATCACCGAGCTCCACCATCAAATCTTGAACCACACCCGAAAAAGGCGAAGTAATCACAGTATTCTTTAAAGCCAATTCCGCATTGCGCTTCATGGCCTTTGCTTCCGTTAGTGAAGCCTCTGCGATGGTATAGGCTATCTCGCCTTGCAACCCTCTTTTCTTCAAAGACTGTGCTGCTTTAAATTCTTTTTGCTTCAAACGATATAACGCAGATGCTCGCTCCAACTGGATCTCTAAATCGCCTTTATCAATCTGAGCAATGGCTTGTCCAACTTTAACCGCATCGCCCTTAACAACGTTCAATCTAACAACCTTGCCCGCAACTTCAGCCCCCAAACGAGCATGTCTATCGGGCGCCGTTCGACCATAGAGATCAATCGTTTTAAAGGTCGGTGATGAAGTAAATGTTTGAAAAGAGACCTTCGCCAACGGAATTTCTGTCACTTTTTTCTCAGACGACTCTTCCGCTTGCCCCACTCCTAAACCAAGCCAAATCGACAACAGCACAACTAGAATCAGAGAAACCAACCACGGCTGCTTCAGTTTCTGAAAAAGTGGAGAGTTAGAAAATAGAGTGGGCATAGCAAATCCTTTTGTCCGATGTTATTAAGGCGCGCTAATTAGCTTAACACTGTCATATGCAACATCCTGATGCACAGCGGTAACCTTAACAGACCCACACCCAACGAAGTTGGACTCTATCGACAGTTTAAAAAATATGGCGTTTACTATAAGCCAGGTAGATGAAATAAAGATTACACATTCCCCGCCCAAATACCTCTTGGTGTATATGGCTATAATAGGTCGAGTTACTGTCTGTTTTATATGATGTATTTCTTAAAAACAAAAACGCCGAGCATGAGCTCAGCGTTTAAAATATTTCTAATGTAGCTCTCAGTTCAAGCTACCTTTCAGTTCACGTTAGACGCTAAATGATGCACCACAACCACATGTTGTTGTAGCGTTCGGGTTGTTCACAAAGAAGCGTGCGCCTTCTAGGCCTTCAGTGTAATCAACCATGCCGCCCATTAGGTATTGTAGGCTCATTGGATCAACAACCAGCGTAACACCGCTGTTTACAATAGTAGTGTCGCCATCATTTACTTTTTCATCAAATGTGAAGCCGTATTGGAAACCACTACAACCGCCACCTGTAATGTATACACGCAGTTTTAGTTCTGGGTTTTCTTCTTCAGCAATTAGCGTTTGTACGCGTGTAGCTGCTGCATCAGAAAAAGACAATGGGATATTTACTTCGCTCACGACAACCTCTCTTACCTGTGTCAAAAACAACATGATACAAATCTAATTCGAGACCATAGTTGTTGAGTATTTTCTTATATTCTGGTGATTATCTAATACCTGACTGAAACGTTCAAGTATTCACCACAGGATCGTTCCTTTTACTGTCGTAAACTCGCCCATATCTGACAATTAAAACGTGTAACCACACAAAACAACCAGATTCGGGGGATTATATCGGCGAAAGCATTCCTAGTTGGATTCTGGATAGGTACAATGCGTGCCAATTGGTCCGACAGTCAAAAGAGGATATATCAATGACCAAATCAGCAGAACTGTATCAAAAGGCACAGCAAACTATTCCAGGTGGCGTTAACTCTCCAGTGCGCGCTTTTAACGGTGTAGGTGGTTCTCCAATCTTCGTTGAACGCGCTGATGGCCCACTTATTTTTGATGCTGATGGTAAAGCGTATATCGATTACGTTGGCTCTTGGGGTCCAATGATCCTTGGTCACAACCACGCGGTTATTCGTGACGCAGTTATTGCAGCAGCTCAACGCGGCCTTAGCTTCGGTGCTCCAACCGAAACTGAAATCAAAATGGCTGAACTGGTATCTGAGATGGTTCCATCAATGGAACAGCTACGTATGGTGAGCTCAGGTACAGAAGCAACAATGAGCGCGATTCGTCTAGCTCGTGGCTTCACTGGTCGTGACAAAATTCTTAAGTTTGAAGGCTGCTACCACGGCCACGCAGACAGCCTACTTGTAAAAGCTGGTTCTGGCGCACTGACTTTAGGTCAACCAAGCTCTCCAGGCGTACCGGCTGATTTTGCGAAACTAACGCTAACAGCAACCTTCAACAATCTAGATTCAGTACGTGAAATCTTCGCAGCAAACAAAGGCGAGATCGCTTGTATCATCGTTGAGCCAGTAGCGGGTAACATGAACTGTATCCCTCCTGTAGAAGGCTTCCACGAAGGTCTACGTGAAATCTGTGATCAAGAAGGTGCATTGCTAATCTTTGATGAAGTAATGACAGGTTTCCGCGTTGCTGAAGGTTGTGCTCAGGCTTACTACAACATCAAGCCAGACCTAACGTGTCTTGGTAAAGTGATTGGCGGCGGCATGCCTGTCGGTGCTTTCGGTGGTCGTAAAGACGTGATGCAATACATCGCACCAACTGGCCCTGTTTACCAAGCGGGTACGCTTTCAGGTAACCCTGTTGCAATGGCTGCTGGCTACGCATGTTTGAACCTTCTACGAGAAGAAGGCAACGAAAAGCGTCTAGCTTCAAAAACTAAGCAGTTGGCAAAAGGCTTCAAGCAACTTGCTGACAAGCACGGCATCCCGATGCTAGTTCATCAAGTTGGCGGTATGTTTGGTTTCTTCTTCACTGACCAAGAAACTGTGACGTGCTACGAAGATGTAACTAAGTGTGATGTAGAACGCTTCAAGCGCTTCTTCCACCTAATGTTAGATCACGGTGTTTACCTTGCACCTTCAGCATTCGAAGCAAGCTTTACTTCTCTTGCTCATGGTTCAAAAGAACTTGATGCAACACTAGAAGCTGCTGACCGCTCTCTTGCGATCATTGCTGCTGAAAGCAAATAATCGAAAGCACTTTATAAGTCGCTAACCGATTGAATTTAGGGCTGCATTAAATGCAGCCCTTTTTATATATCGCGCTCACCAGCCAAAAAATATGACAGCTTATTTAGCCGTCGACTAAGGCTAAAGCTGAACCAAAAGCGATTAACGTTCCCAGAAAAGAAAAACCAACAACATCAAGGTACCAAGGAACATTCTGAACCAAGGGATCTCTTTTTTTGTTTGCTGTTCTTCGTCTTGGCATTTCTTATCTTTATTACAGCATCCCATTATCAAAACTCCTCATTGCTAACTCTCTGTTTTGCAGCCATTATAAACTCAGAACGCAAATATAGAGACCATTACCGTGTCAGAAAAACTCAAAATCAATTCCAGCCACTGGGTGATCATCATTGCCCTACTCGCGGCGGCTTATGCTTGTTACTTGCTTATCGAGCCAT
Organism: Vibrio sp. 10N.247.310.23; assembly: GCF_041467155.1. Lineage (NCBI taxonomy): Bacteria > Pseudomonadati > Pseudomonadota > Gammaproteobacteria > Vibrionales > Vibrionaceae > Vibrio > Vibrio sp. 10N.247.310.23. Next base: position 155,617 of record NZ_JBFSTZ010000005.1, read on the forward strand.
ACGTTAACTCTATCGTGATGGCCTTTATCATTTCACTATTGATGTTCCCAATCCATGAGTGGCTTGAAAAAAAGCTCCCGAATAAAGAAAACATCGTCTCTCTGCTGTCTTGTATCATACTGACCTTCATTATTGTTATCCCTTTATTGGCAGTATTCGCAGCAATTGTTCAGCAAGGTTCTCTGTTCTCTCAGAATACTTACCAATGGGTGACCCACGGTGGCATTCAGACTCTGTTTGCTCATCCGTTAGTGGTCAAAGCGCTGTCATTTGTGAATAACTACCTGCCTTTCGACAATATTGAGCCCCAAGCCATCGCACAAAAAGTCGGTGAGTTTGCGACAAGCTTTGGTTCTAAGCTAGTTGGTATCAGTGCCAAAATCTTAGGTGACGCGACCAATTTCTTGATGGATTTCTTCTTGATGCTGTTCGTTTTGTTCTTCTTATTAAGAGATCACGACAAAATCATCAGTGTGGTTCGTCATATTCTGCCGCTGTCTCGTAGCCAAGAAGACAAACTTCTAACAGAGATAGAGCAAGTATCTAAATCAGCAGTAATGGGCTCATTCTTAACCGCAATCGCGCAAGGTTTTGCCGGCGGTTTAGGTATGTGGATTGCTGGTTTCCCAGGTCTATTCTGGGGCACAATGATGGGCTTTGCCTCTTTCATCCCAGTAGTGGGTACTGCATTAATCTGGATCCCAGCAGCAACCTACTTGTTCCTAACTGGTGATACCACGTGGGCGATTTTCCTAACGGTTTACTGTGTAGCGATTGTTGGTTCAATTGATAACTTGCTACGTCCACTGCTAATGCAAGGCAGTGCAGGCATGAATACCCTAATGATCTTCTTCTCACTATTGGGCGGTATTCAACTGTTTGGCCTAATTGGTCTTATCTACGGACCATTGATTTTTGCGATTACCATTGTCCTATTCAACATCTACGATGAAGAGTTTAAGGACTTTTTAAACCAGCAAGACAAGAGTTAACGAACTTGACGTCAACTTGATTGGCGAACCCGTATTAAACACTTCAAGCTTTGGGCGGATTATGCGAAAATCCGCCCTCATTTTTTGCTAACGATTCAACAGAGTGTCCTATGTCAGCTTATATTGCACCAAGCCAGATTGCTCAACGCCAACTCGCCTACTTTGAAGGCAAACATGTTTTAGTTGCCGGTGAGGCAGAAGACTTGTTCCCTGTTGAGTTAGCGAAGCATTGTGAATCTGTCTCTGTGTTTACTTCTAATTACAGCTACTACCGTCAATTAGAAGGCTACAACACCATCCAACGTTTTTATGGTGCGGAATTTACCGAAGAGACTAAAGCCGACTTAGTGATGTTGTACTGGCCAAAAGCCAAAGCGGAAGCGGAATTTTTGTTGGCGATGCTATTTGCCAAGCTAGGCAAAGATACCGAGATCGTCGTGGTTGGTGAAAACCGTTCAGGCGTGAAAAGCATCGAGAAGATGTTTGCTCCTTACGGCAAAGTTGTTAAATACGATTCAGCGCGTCGTTGCTCTTTCTACTGGGGTCAATGCTTCGAGCAACCACAAGCGTTCAACCTGCAAGACTGGTTTAAGACCTACACGGTTAACATTGGTGAGCAATCACTTACGGTAAAAAGCCTTCCTGGCGTCTTCAGTCACGGTCAATTCGATGTCGGTAGCCAACTTCTGTTGGATACTCTGCCAAAACTAAAAGGCAAGGTACTGGATTTTGGCTGTGGTGCAGGCGTATTGGGCGCGGTGATGGCATCTCGTAACCCAGATATCGAGCTAGAAATGTGCGACATCAGTGCATTTGCCGTGGCATCAAGCCAAGCAACGCTAGAAGCGAATGGTTTAACGGGTAAAGTCTTCGCATCCGATGTCTATTCTGATACTGCAGAAGACTATCAGTTCATCATCAGTAACCCACCATTCCATTCAGGTTTAGACACTAGCTACAGCGCGACTGAGACCTTACTTTCTCAGGCTCCTAAGCATTTGAAGCGTTCTGGTGAGATGATTATTGTTGCGAATAGTTTCTTAAAATACATTCCAATTATTGAACAAGCGTTTGGAAAATGCGCGACTCTAAATAAGACCACTAAATTCGCGATCTATCACGCAAACAAATAACCTCTCTAGCACAGCGCAGGGTCATTATCTGCGCTGTCTGTTCATATTTTTGTCAAAACTCTATAAAAATGAGCTTTTGCACACGCTTTAAATACCACTTACTTGTCAAAGTAAAAAAACTCGTTAATTTCGTTAAATTGGAACCCGTTAATTCTATTCTCTGTACTTGTTTTCGCCCCTTTTAGCAGTACATCAAAGGAAAGTAGTACCCAATTTATGTTTAGATTCTATCGTAAGCAGAAGTTTAAGCGCCTTCAAAATACCCTAATGCTGGCATTTCTTGTCCTCAGTATTACCCCTGTGACACTTATCGCGATATTTTTCCTCCAATCGCACAGTCAGGATCTCCAGGAACAAAGCACCTCACACCTTGTTTCGGTTCGTGATACTAAGCAGCAGCAAATTGTCGATTACCTACAAGCTCAAGAATCCCAAGTGATGGGCTTTGTTCGCTCAGAATTGGCCAATGCCAGTGGCGGGCGATTTTATGGTTTGATCAATGCATTTCAACGATTGGGGTTAGATATTGACGAGGCACGCAGTAATGCACAGCAGCGCTATATTCAAGGCTCTGGCGATCAAATCAAAACGTCGATCCTCCCTGAATCCAGCAGCTTTATTGGCAGCGAGCGTTATCGCCTGCTCCACAAGCGCTACCATAATGCTTACCTAGAACTGCTTAAACGCTCTGATTTTGACGATATTCTCTTAGTTGATATCAACGGTAACGTCGCTTATTCCGTCTTTAAAAATGACGATTACGGCACCAATCTGCTGACAGGAAAATACAAGGACTCCAACCTAGGTATTACCTTTCAACGACTAGCCAAAGACGTAACCGACCGACGCAAATCTAACGAAGATTACACGCCGGTTATCGTTTCTGACTTTAAAGACGAGAATGGCAAACAGACCGCATGGCTAGGCGCACCTATCGTTCAACAAGGCTACCTACACAGTTACGCGATGTTTAGGCTACCAATCAACGGCATTACTAAGTTGATTGCGGATCTCAACAAGAGTTCGAATATTCAAACGCTGCTTGTAGGTGATGATCACCTGCCGCGTAGCCTTGCTCATTCACAAGAATCTATCAACTTGAGCCTTGATGTTGTCGATAAAGCATTGGCTGGCGAAACAGCGGTTGGCACCTTCGACAACACCCTAGATCAAGCGATCATCGCGGCATATACGCCAATTGAACTGAAATACGCAACATGGGCTCTTGTCGTAGAGCTGCCAGAGAAAGAGGCGTTTGCCCGTATTCATCAGTTAGAAAAGATCTTCGTGATCGTGATGCTAACGGCGATCATTCTGGTAGTCGTTGCATCGCACTATCTGTCTAACTTCATCACATCCCCACTGCTTAAACTGACGTGGGCTGCCGAAAAAGTATCGGCGGGTGATCTCGATGAAACCATGATCAATACCGAGCGCAAAGATGAGATAGGCCGACTCGCGGTGAGCTTCGAAAGAATGCAGCGATCTATTCGTGAAAAAATGCAGCTCATCAAAAGCCAAAACGATGAGCTTGAGGACAACCTTAAGACCATTCAAAAGCAAAACGAAGAGTTACAACTGGCAAATAAACTCAAAGATGAGTTCTTAGCGACTACTTCACATGAATTGAGAACACCACTGCATGGCATGGTGGGTATCGCTGAAGCGTTGATATCTGGAGCTAACGGCCCTATTCCTGCTAATCAGAAATATCAGTTGGATATCATCATCAATAGCGGTCAGAGATTGGCGACCTTGGTTGATGATCTGCTTGATTATCACAAGATGCGCTATGGCAGCTTAGATATTAAGAAATCAGCCGTTGATTTGTCGGCAGCCACCAGCTTGGTCCTAGAGTTGTCTCATCACCTATTGGGCAATAAGCCAATCCGTATTATTAACCAAGTCCCAAGTGATTTAGGTCTGGTTTCATCGGATCCTCAACGACTTGAGCAAGTGATGTATAACTTGGTCGGCAATGCCATCAAGTACACCTCAGAAGGTAAAATTGTTATCTCTGCCAGCGTTATCGATGACAACATTCGTGTACAAGTTGTCGATACTGGCCAAGGTATACCGGCCGAGTACCTTGAGCACATCTTTGAGCCATTGATTCAAGCAGGCCAAGATGCGAGTAACTACCGCCAAGGTGCAGGGCTTGGATTATCGATCAGTCGTCAGTTGATCGAGCTAATGGGCGGTTCACTGTACGTTAGTAGCCAACCAATGCTCGGCACTACGTTTAGCTTTACCCTGCCCCTAGCTACTCAAGATGAGTTAGACAGTTACAACGAATCAGGTCACTACTCGCACTTCCAAGCGCCTGATTTAATTGATAACAGCCAACAAGAAAATAGTGTTATCAGTGAAAACCCAGATGGCCCGTTATTGGTTATCGCCGATGATGAGCCGGTTAACCTGCGAGTATTAGACAGCTTCTTGAAGTTAGAAGGTTATCGAGTACGTACTGCATGTGATGGCCCTGAAACCATTGAACTGATTGAGAAAGAGAAGCCAGAGCTGCTTCTACTCGACATCATGATGCCAGGAATGAGCGGCTATCAGGTTTGTGAAGCACTGCGTAAGCAATACGATCATGCTCAGTTGCCAATCATCATGCTAACGGCACTCAACCAAGCAGAAGACCGTGTTCGAGGTTTCGAAGCTGGCGCCAATGACTACTTGTCTAAACCGTTCAACAAACAAGAACTAGCGGCTCGAATTACAGCACATCTATCAGCAAGCAAAGCTGAACAAAGACGCCTTGAAAACGACCAACTGCAACTCGAGCTCAAACATAGAGCGATGGTTGAGGCTAACTTGTTAGAAACTCAAGGCCGCTTATTAGAGCAACTAGAATCGGCACCTGAAGCCATCATCTGTATTCGTGACGACCAACGTATTCGCTTTGCTAACGAAGCTGCGGCGAAGCTATTCAGACGCGGACAAGAACAACTTAAACGCTCAATGGCCGACGAGATCATTGCGCCTAAATACCTTAAGGTAGAACAAGCCCACTACTGCGGTGATATTGATATCTATATAGACGATACACGTCAGCGCATACCAAGTGACATCCTTAAGCTGCCTGAAGGCTCAGGGCTCGACACCATGTATATCTTCAATGTAGGTGGTGGTGTTAACTCAAACCGAATCAATAACCTTGAAACGGCGGTTGAAGCTCTCTCTAGTTATGCCTTTGAAGGCGACAAAGATAAGTTGCAACAGTTGAAGGAGCTTGGCGGAGAATTTACTCGTCTTGCTGACAAGGCAACCGGTGAAGGTAAAAACAAGCAAGAGTTAATGCGCGAGGTACTGGTCGATGCGATGACTAATGCCATCATCTACTGGGAATCGGTGACTGGTGAAACCAAGTTCGCTTTCGCCGAGAAGAGTGGCTTGTGGCGCGTCTACTTAGACCGCAGTACGCTGCAAACTCGAACGCTAGACAAATACCTACGCGTAGAAACCCTACCGAAAACCCCTCGCTGGCGAACGGTACTGAGCTCAATCGAATTCATACTGGAACACTGTAAAGAACAGACGCCAGAAAGAACCCATATTGAGATGCTAAGAGATAAACTTCAGAAACTACTGACCAGTTAATCCCTGAACCAACATCACGATACTTTGAATAATGGAGCCCACCTAGCGTGGGCTTTTTTGTACGCCTAATAATCACAAAAAGTAGAATCCCAACGCTTGCAACGCACTTTTTTTACGCCTTTAAACAAGGGGAAATTCACGCTAATTACTCACAGTGCGTGCTGGTAACCGTCAGTACTTTTCGTTCTATTCTCAATCATATCTGACCGTTATCTGACTCTTTGTTGCAGTTTGAGAAGCGAGTCACAACAGAACGGCAGATTTAATTTTCTAGGGAAATTTAACGTAAAACTGGCAAGTGACCGAGATCTACAATTATACCAACGTAGGGTAAGGCATTATAATAAAAAGCCTTTAAAGTTAGTGGCCACTTACAACCTGCAAGAACCTCAAAACCAAATGCGAGTCACATCACTTTAACAATTGCGTACGAAAAACCACCAAAGCAACCTATTTTGACGTTAATGACGTGGGGTTGTGTGTTTTTAACATTTTTGACGGGAAACGAGTTTGATTAATTCATCGATAAGGTGTTTTCTTACTCCTGCCAAAGGCCTACAGGCCACTCTTACCACTTCTCAGAATCAACGATGAATCTGGAGCAACGAAGAAGAGGTAGGCCTTTAACCAGAGTGTGTATCTACTAAACAATTTAGCGACAGATAACATTCAATCCATTAGTGAAATGAAAGCAAATAGTAAGGAACAGCTATGCTTGCCAATATAAAAAAAACAGCAATAGCAACAGCAATTATTGCAACTGCTACAACAGGTTTTGCATCAGTAGCAACCGCTGCAGAACGCAGTGAACTGACCGTTCACCCGAAAGAGTACACTACATTCGTACGTAACTTTAACCCGTACCTTGGTGCTACTAACCTACATACTACAACTGACTTCATGTATGAGCCGCTAGTAGTATTTAACGAAATGCACGGTAACACTCCAGTGTTCCGTCTAGCTGAAAACTTCAAGATGTCAGATGATCTGATGAGCGTTGTTTTCGACATTCGTAAGGGTGTTAAATGGTCAGACGGAGAAACTTTCTCTGCTGATGATGTTGTTTTTTCTTTCAACCTTGTAAAAGAGAAGCCAGAGCTTGACCAATCTGGTATCAACTCTTGGGTAACTTCTGTAGAAAAACTGAACGACAACCAAGTTAAGTTCACACTAACAGAAGCAAACTCAAACGTACCTTACGAGATTGCTAAAGTACCTGTAGTACCTAAGCACATCTGGAAAGACGTTAAAGATCCATCAACGTTTACCAATGAGAACCCGGTAGGTTCTGGTCCATTTACAGAAATCGATACGTTTACAGCGCAGCTATACATCCAGTGTGCAAACCCGAACTACTGGGATGCAGACAACCTAGATGTTGACTGTCTACGTGTTCCACAAATTGCGAACAACGACCAATTCCTAGGTAAAGTTGTAAACAGTGAAATGGACTGGACGTCTTCTTTCGTTCCAGATATCGATCGTACATACGCAGCAGCTAGCCCTAAACACCACTACTGGTACCCGCCAGCAGGTACACAGGCATTCATCGTTAACTTCAAGCACCCTGATGCTGCGAAGCATGAAGCATTGAGCAACGTTGACTTCCGTCGTGCTTTCTCTATGGCTCTTGACCGTCAAACTATCATCGACATCGCATTCTACGGTGGCGGTACTGTAAACGATTTCGCATCGGGTCTTGGCTACGCGTTTGAAGCTTGGTCTGATGAAAAAACTCATGACAAGTACAAAGGCTTCAACACTTACAACGCTGAAGGCGCGAAGAAGCTTCTTGCTGACGCTGGCTTCAAAGATGTAAACAAAGATGGTTTTGTTGACACTCCATCAGGCAAGTCTTTCGAACTAATGATTCAATCGCCAAACGGCTGGACTGACTTCAACAACACAGTTCAACTAGCGGTAGAACAGCTAAACGAAATCGGTATTAAAGCAAAAGCTCGTACACCTGACTTCTCTGTTTACAACCAAGCAATGCTTGAAGGTACATACGACGTAGCATACACAAACTACTTCCACGGTGCGGATCCATACACGTACTGGAACAGTGCTTACAACTCATCACTACAATCTGGTGATGGTATGCCTCGTTTCGCAATGCACTTCTACAAAAACGACAAGCTAGATGGTCTTCTAAACAGCTTCTACAAAACAGCTGATAAGAACGAGCAGCTAGACATTGCACACGGTATCCAACAAATCATCGCTGCAGACCAAGTGACAATCCCTGTGATGTCTGGTGCTTACATGTACCAATACAACACAACTCGCTTCACTGGTTGGTGGAACGAAGAAAATCCAAAAGGCCGTCCAAACATTTGGGCTGGTATTCCAGAGCGTCTACTTCATGTACTGGACCTAAAACCAGTTAAATAAGTAATCGTTCAATCCTTGCGGCGTAACCTCTTACGCCGCTTATAAAAATCCCCACACTCTCAATTGAAAGTATGGCGCTAGTCGTCAGGGGATTTTTCGTTCCAAATTTCGCTAGGAGCGACCTGAATCCAGAAACAGGGAAACAATCTGGGTGAGTAAGGTGTGAGTTATGGGTTATTTTTTAAGACGTTTGTCATTTTATTTTGTCGCGCTATTAGTTGCTGCGACGTTAAACTTTATTATTCCAAGAGCAATGCCTGGTGACCCAGTTACCATGATGTTTGCGAACGCTTCTGTACAAGTTACTCCAGAGCGTATTGCTGCAATGAAAGAACTATTAGGCTTCGTTGATGGTGGCTACTTAGTTCAATACGTGGCGTACATGAAGAACATTCTTAGCTGGGAACTTGGTACATCAATTCAATTCTACCCACTTTCTGTAAACACACTGTTGGGTGGAGCATTCGGTTGGTCGCTTTTCTTAGCCGGCACCGCAGTTATTCTTTCTTTCTCGATTGGTTCAATCCTAGGTATTTTCGCAGCGTGGAAACGCGGCAGTAAGTACGATGCCTTCGTAACGCCAGGGATGCTGATTCTACAAGCCGTTCCTCAAGTTGTTATCGCGATGATTGCACTATTTACCTTTGCAATTGGCTTGAAGTGGTTCCCAACAGGGTATGCCTACACCGCTGGTACTATACCTGATTGGACAAGCTGGGCATTCATTAAAGATGTCGCTTACCACGCCTTCTTACCACTGTTCTGTGCTTCTGTTGTTCAAATTGGTGGCTTCCTAGTAAACATGCGTAACAACATGATCAACCTATTAGCCGAAGACTACATCACCATGGCGAAAGGCAAAGGCCTGAGCGAAAACCGAGTGGTATTCAACTACGCAGCTCGTAACGCGATGCTACCTAGTGTGACAGCCCTGTCAATGTCGCTAGGTATGGCAATCGGCGGTCAGTTAATTATCGAAATCATCTTTAACTACCCAGGTCTTGGCAGCGTACTTTTCAACGCAATTAACGCTCGTGACTACCAAGTACTGCAAGGTCAGCTGCTTATCATGACGCTATTCATGCTGTTCTTTAACCTAGTTGCAGACATGCTTTACGTTGTTCTTGACCCTCGTCTTCGTAAGGGTGGTAAATAATCATGAAAGACTTTTTAAAACTCATTTGGCGTAACCCGATGGCCCTAACAGGCGTCATCATCCTAAGTATTTTTATTCTTGGCGCGATTGCAGCTCCATTAATCACCAAACATGTACCAGACAAGCGTACAGGTAACCCACACGAATATCCTGGTTTCGTGGTGAAGTCTGCACAAACTAACCCTGATGGCTGGGTTGCTCAAAATCTAGCAGACGACCGTCGTACATTGATCATGTCTAAAAAGGCAGACCACGTACTAGGTACAACTCGTATGGGTCGTGACGTTTGGTCTCAAGTGGTATACGGCGCACGCGTATCTCTTGCTGTAGGTTTTGGTGCGGGTCTAACCGTATGTTTACTCGCAACTGTTATTGGTGTTTCTGCAGGTTACTTCGGTGGCCGTGTCGATGACGTTCTAACAGCCGCAATGAACATCATGCTGGTAATCCCTCAATACCCATTACTGTTCGTAGTAGCAGCCTTTATCGGTGAGGCAGGGCCACTCACCATAACCTTGGTTATCGGCTTTATGTCCTGGGCTTGGGGCGCCCGTGTTGTTCGCTCCCAGACCTTAGCACTGCGTGAAAAAGAGTTTGTAAAAGCCGCTGAAGTTTTGGGTGAATCTTCATTCCGCATCATCTTCGTAGAGATTCTGCCAAACCTTATCTCTATCGTTGGCGCAAGCTTCATCGGTTCGGTGATGTACGCAATCATGATGGAAGCAACCATCTCGTTCCTAGGTCTTGGTGACCCGAACACAATCAGCTGGGGCATCATGCTTTACAACGTTCAAACCTCTTCATCAATGCTGATTGGCGCTTGGTGGGAACTGCTGGCTCCTTGTATCGCACTGACACTACTTGTAACTGGCCTTGCTCTACTTAACTTCGCGGTCGATGAAATTGCTAACCCGCAACTGCGTTCTCACAAAGGCATGAAGCGTTGGAAGAAACTAGCAGCACAAGACAAAGAAGAACGTGAACCAGAACTACCACCACAAAATGCACTTTGGAGCGGAGATAAATAATCATGTCTGAACCACTAATTTCTATCCGCAACTTATGCGTGGATTACATCACAGAGTCAGGCGATGTTCGTGCGTGTAACAACGTAAGTTTCGACATCGCTCCAGGTGAAGTATTCGGCCTAGCTGGTGAATCTGGCTGTGGTAAATCAACGGTCGCTTTCTCTCTTATGCGTCTTCATAAGCCGCCCGCTTACATCAGTGGTGGTGAGGTTATCTTCAACGGTGAGAACATCCTTGAATACAGTGATGACCGTATGCAGTCGTTCCGTTGGAGCGAGATGTCGATGGTATTTCAGAGCGCGATGAACGCACTCAACCCAGTACTACCGATGGAAGAGCAGTTCTGTGACGTAATCATGCGTCACACCAACATGACTCGTGAGCAAGCTAAACAACGTGCTGAAGGTCTACTTGAAATCGTAGATATTCACCCGAGCCGATTGAGTGATTACCCTCACCAATTCTCTGGCGGCATGCGTCAGCGCTTAGTTATCGCTATCGCGTTAGCACTGAATCCAAAGCTGATCATTATGGATGAGCCGACAACCGCACTTGATGTGGTTGTGCAACGCGAAATCCTACAAAAGATCTATGCACTGAAAGAAGAGTTTGGCTTCTCGATTCTGTTCATCACCCATGACTTGTCATTGATGGTCGAGTTCTCTGACCGCATCGGCATCATGTACTCAGGTGAGCTAATCGAAGTAGCTAACTCTCAAGATATTCTAGAAAACCCTTACCACCCTTACACCAAAGGGTTGGGAAGTTCTTTCCCTCCACTGACAGGGCCAAAGACAAAGTTAGCAGGTATTCCGGGTAACCCTCTGAACCTGTTAGAGATCCCTGAAGGGTGTCGTTTCCAAGCTCGTTGTGACCGTGTACATGAAAAGTGTACCAAGGTGCCAACCAAGCTGCGTTCTATCGACCCGGGACATTTGTCTAACTGCCACCTGTACGGTGACCCAATAGTACAAAGGAAGCTATAGCTTGCGTGAATAACGAACAAGGCGGCTCGACCGCCTAAAAACAAGCAAAGCGAATAAGGATTCTGGAGACAATTATGAGCAAAGATTTCGGTCAATTATTGGTAGAAGGCAAGAATGTCGTAAAAGACTTCCCAATAAGCAGTACCACCATTCAGACCCCAATGATGCGTGCGATTAACGACGTGTCATTCAAGATGTACAAAAGCCGTGGCCTAGCAGTGGTTGGTGAGTCTGGTTCAGGCAAATCAACAACCGCAAAAATGATCGCAAAAATGTACGCACCTTCAGGCGGCACGATCGAATACAAAGGTCGTGATATCCAAGAGATCTCAAGCAGAAAAGATCTTATGCACTACCGTGAAGGCGTGCAGATGGTATGGCAAGACCCGTTTGGTTCATTGAACCCAACACACAATATCTTCCACCACATTGCTCGACCACTGTTGATCCACAAGAAGGTAACCCCGGGCAATAAGAGAGAACTAGAAGAACGTGTTTACGATCTTTTAGAGCAAGTGGGCCTGATCCCACCAAAAGAGACGGCGAAGAAGTACCCTCACCAACTGTCTGGCGGCCAACGTCAACGTGTCAACCTAGCCCGCAACATCGCGGTAGGTGCCGAAGTTGTACTAGCCGATGAGCCAACTTCAATGCTTGATGTATCGATTCGTGCCGGTGTTTTGAACCTGATGGAAGAGATGAAGTTCGAGAAGCAAATGTCTCTGCTTTACATCACTCACGATATCGCAACCGCTCGTTACATCGCTGAAGACCTTTCGGTGATGTACGTGGGACACATGGTGGAATGGGGCGATACCGATGACGTGATTGCTAACCCTCAGCACCCATACACCCAATTGCTTGTTTCGGCCGTTCCAGATCCTAAGAAGTCGATCCACGAGCAACTTGCAGGCAACAAAGGTGAGATTCCTCTGTGGACACCAGTATCAGCAGGCTGCCCATTTGCAGGCCGATGTACTCACGCAATGGATAAGTGCAAAGAGCAGCTACCAGGGGTTACGCAGCTCGCTGATAACCACTTTGTGCGCTGTTACCTACACGAAAGCTAAGCAATAAAACCCAAGTTAGGGTCTTCGGACCCTAACTATTTATATCCAAAACATTCAAGTACCTAGCCAATAGAAACTAGGACTGTCGGAGAATATTGATGCTGTTATTGACCAACCATATTGGCTATGAGTCCACAGGCCCGAAGCAAGCTATCCTACAAACTAAGAAAGCTCGCCTATCAAGCACTACGGCTCTACTCGTCTGTGCTGACAACCATATGACTGTCGGAAATTTTGATGTGGTTAAACAAGGCCGCGTAGCAAATTGGCATCAAGGGCAATTCTTCACTATTGATTTCAGTTCAGTCACTGAATCTGGTCGCTACTACCTACGTTTTGACAACCTGCGTTCAGAAGTATTTGAGATTGGTAGCAACCTATTAATGAACCACACGTTTTCTGATGTGCTTCATTACTTTAAGTCACAACGCTGTGGCGGGATTTTCGACAAAAAAGATCGACAAGCACAAATTCTAGGTACCGACCGATACGTCGATGTCCACGGTGGATGGTATGACGCATCAGGTGATGTCAGTAAGTATTTTAGCCACCTGTCTTATGGTAACTACCTAAACCCACAACAAATTCCGATGGTCGTTTGGAACATGCTAAAAAGCGTACGCTTGACTGGCCATAACCCAGACTTCCCGAAATTCTCCATGACTCGTCTAACGGAAGAGGCTCTGTTCGGTGCCGACTTCTTAGTGCGTATGCAAGACGCTGACGGATACTTCTATATGACGGTATTCGACAAATGGAGCAAAGATATCAACCAACGCGATATCTGCGCTTATGCGACTCAAGAAGGTCATAAATCAACGGACTTACAAGCGGGCTACCGACAAGGTGCAGGTGTTGCTATCGCAGCATTAGCCGCAGCTTCTGAGCTTGAAATCTCTGGTAGCTACTCGAGCCACACATACCTTGAAATGGCGGTTAAGGGTTACTGGCATCTAAAAGAGTACAACCTCCAGTATCTAAACGATGGTGAAGAGAACATCATCGATGAGTATTGCGCCCTACTCGCAGCCAATGAGCTGTATCGCGTAACACAAGACCAGCAATACCTATCAGAAGCAAGAACTTGGGCGACTCGTTTAATCTCTCGTCAGCAATCCGATGATTCATTTGAGCACTTCTGGTCGGCAAACTCTGAAGGCTCTCGTCCATACTTTCACGCAGCTGAAGCCGGTCTTCCTGTGATTGCACTATGTGAATACATCGACAACGAAACCGATGCTGAATTAAAAGAACAGGCGCGCACAGTTGTTGAACAAGCTTGTCAGTTCGAAATCAACATCACCGACAAAGTCACCAACCCATTTGGCTATCCAAGACAATACGTTAAATCTGTCGATGGTGATAAACGTGATGCCTTCTTCGTCGCTCAACAGAACGAAACCGGTTACTGGTGGCAAGGCGAGAACGCACGCCTTGGCTCACTCGCAACCATGGCTTACCTAGTTCAACCGCACATTAAAGATAGCGAACTTCAAGAGCGCTTAATCCAGCTTTCACAAAATAGCCTTGATTGGATCTTGGGCCTCAACCCATACCACATGTGCATGCTCGATGGTCATGGCCATAACAACCCAGACTACCTACCTCAGCTTGGGTTCTTCAATGCGAAAGGCGGTATCTGTAATGGCATCACAGCTGGTTTTGAAGATGAACAAGACATTGCGTTCAATCCACCAGCACAAAAAGATGACATGCTTCAAAACTGGCGCTGGGGTGAGCAATGGATCCCTCATGGTGCGTGGTTCTTATTAGCAACCGCTGCACAGTTCAACTTCTTAGCTCAGCGTAAGGAGCAATAATAATGACTCTTTACTACGTAGGTATTGATGGTGGTGGTACTTCTTGTCGTGCTCGTATTCGTGACGCTCAAGGCAAACTGATTGGTGAAGCGAAAAGTGGCAGTGGCAACATCCTTTTGGGTGTTGATGTTGCGATGAGCTCAATTATTGATGCCATCACAAAAGCGGCACAACAAGGGCAACTCAACTCAGACCATTTTTCAAATATGCATGTTGGCCTAGCGCTGGCTGGCGCTGAGCAAAAATCAGCATGGTTCGACTTCATGGCTCAACCACACCCTTTCGCAAGCATGACACTAAATACCGACGCTTATGGCGCTTGCATTGGTGCTCACAATGGCCAAGACGGCGCAATCATGATCGGTGGTACGGGTTCTTGCGGTATCTTCCTAAAAGACGGTGAGCAACATGTGGTTGGCGGTCGTGAATTTCCGATTTCAGATCAAGGCGGCGGCGCAGTCATGGGCTTACGTTTGATTCAACAAGTCTTGCTTGCAGAAGACGGTATTCGCAACAAAACCCCGCTGACTCTACATGTGATGAATCACTTTAATAATGATGTGGATGCCATTGTCGAATGGTCAAAAGGTGCTATTCCAAAGGATTACGGTCAATTCTCACCAGTTATTTTTCAACTCGCTAACGAAGGTGACGAACTGGCTATCGATATGCTCAAGCAAACCGCGGCTGATATCGAAATGTTTGTCTTAGCACTGCATCGAAAAGGCGCTGACAAGGTGTGCTTAATGGGAAGTATCGCTGAGCGTATTCTCAACTGGCTATCACCACCAGTACAACAATGGATCGTTAAACCTCAATTCGACGCTATTGAAGGCGCATTGATGTTTGCCGGAAAACCACAACACAACTTG
The DNA here is from genome assembly GCF_041467155.1 of Vibrio sp. 10N.247.310.23. Taxonomy (NCBI): domain Bacteria; kingdom Pseudomonadati; phylum Pseudomonadota; class Gammaproteobacteria; order Vibrionales; family Vibrionaceae; genus Vibrio; species Vibrio sp. 10N.247.310.23. The sequence goes on from NZ_JBFSTZ010000005.1 coordinate 170,674, forward strand.
TATCAACAGGCTTAGCAGGGAAGTTATATGAATTATCGCATCGACTTAGCTGTTCTTTCTGAACAAAAAAATAACTGCCGATTTGGCCTTACGGTACATAACTTAAGTGACCTCGACGTAAAAGATTGGTCTCTGCACTTTGCATTTGATCGTTTCATCCTTCCAGAGAGTTTATCGCAAGGAGAGCTGACTCAAGTTGGCAGCTTTTGCTCATTCACACCAAGTTCGTCAGTGTTAAAGGCCAACAACCATTACTACCTTGAATTCAGTATTCAAAGCGCACCATTCCGCTTCTATTCTGATGGCCTTAACGATGCCTTTATCCAGTCACATAATGATGGAGAAACATCGGTACTGCCTGTCGCGATATCACCCATAGTACTGGCTTCGCCATACCGTGAACGCAATCAAATACCTGAAGTTAACGCTGCTGAGATTGCATTGATTCCTCAGCCTAATCAGATCGAATTTCAGCAAGGTAGTTTAGCGCTAAGTAACTTCGCGCTAAATAACGACTGCAGAATTGAGGTTCAATCTCATCTTGCTGATAAGGCAGTCTCTTGGTTCCAGCAAGAGTTGCTCTCGACCTTTGAGCTGTCTCTTTCGACCGCGCTTTCAGCTGAACTTTCAAAAGACGAAAGCGGCAACATTCTATTTCGCAGCAACCCGACGTTAGATGAAGCCGAATACAAACTGACCATCACTGCACAACAGATTATTGCTGAATCAGGCAGCCAGTCGGGCTTTACACACGCTGTGGCAAGCTTGATTCAACTAGTTCAACAACTGGACGCAGAGAACTTCTCTCTACCATGTTGCAAGATAGCCGACCAACCGCGCTTTAAGTACCGCGGCATGATGTTGGACTGCGCTCGTCACTTCCACTCAGTAGAGCAAGTGAAGCGTTTAATCAATCAACTGGCGCACTACAAGTTCAACGTATTTCATTGGCACCTAACTGACGATGAAGGTTGGAGAATTGAGATAAAGAGCCTGCCACAGCTAACAGAAATTGGCGCTTGGCGTGGCCCTGATCATGCACTAGAGCCGCAATATACCCACATTGCGGAAAACTACGGCGGCTTCTACACGCAACAACAAATTCGTGAAGTCATTGAATATGCAGAGCAACGCAGCATCACGGTGATCCCAGAGATCGATATTCCGGGACACTGCCGTGCCGCAATCAAATCACTGCCTGACATGCTGGTAGAGCAAGCGGATACCACTCAATACAAGAGCATTCAGCACTACAACGACAATGTACTAAACCCAGGTTTGCCCGGTACTTACCAATTTCTAGATGCAGTTATTGAAGAAGTCGCAGAGCTATTCCCGAGCGAATTGATTCACATGGGTGCAGACGAAGTGCCACCCGGTGTGTGGACCAACAGCCCTGCTGCTCAAGCATTGATGAAAGAACACCAGTACCAAGACAGCAAAGACCTACAAGGCCACCTATTCCGCTATGCCGAAAACAAGCTTAAGCAACTCGGCAAACGCATGGTCGGCTGGGAAGAAGCACAGCACGGCGACAAAGTGAGTAAAGAGACCATCATCTACTCATGGCTCAGTGAAGAAGCGGCTGTCAATTGCGCTCGCCAAGGCTTTGATGTGGTGTTGCAACCTGCACAGTTTACCTATCTCGACATGACCCAAGATTATGCACCGGAAGAACCGGGCGTAGATTGGGCTGCCGTTATCCCATTAGAACAAGCTTATACCTACGAAGCACTTGCTGAGGTATCCGACACCGACCCAATTCGTAAGCGGATCCGCGGAATTCAGTGTGCTCTATGGTGTGAGATCGTCACCAACCAAAAGCGTATGGATTACATGGTATTCCCAAGAATTAGCGCTTTAGCTGAAGGATGTTGGACACATAAAAACAACCGAAACTGGCTAGATTACCTATCTCGCCTAAAGGGGCATCTGCCATTACTCGACAAACTCAATGTTGATTATCGCAACCCTTGGAAAGCTCAATAAAACAAACCAAAGCGACACTCATATCGAGTGGTTGCTGACTCAAATTAAGGTGCTCAGTTAGATACGACTCAGCATCACTATTTAAAAATTAGCTGCATAGATGCAGTTTGTTAAAAAGGAAATGACAATGAAATACGGCTATTTCGATAACGACAATCGCGAATACGTCATCACTCGCCCTGATGTACCAGCACCTTGGACAAACTACCTAGGTACTGAAAAGTTTTGTACCGTGATTTCGCACAATGCGGGCGGTTACTCGTTCTACAATTCTCCGGAATACAACCGTGTTACTAAGTTCCGTCCAAACGGCACCTTTGACCGTCCTGGACACTATGTGTACCTGCGTGATGATGAGACAGGTGATTACTGGTCTATCTCTTGGCAACCAGTGGCAAAGAGCCTAGATGAAGCGAACTACGAAGTTCGTCACGGCCTGTCATACTCAAAATTCAAATGTGAATACAGCGGCATTACCGCAACCAAGACGCTATTCGTACCTAAGGGTGAAGATGCAGAAGTTTGGGACGTTGTATTAAAGAACAACACTGACAAGCCACGTACTATCAGCACTTTCTCGTTTGTTGAGTTCTCTTTCAGCCATATTCAATCAGACAATCAAAACCATCAGATGTCTTTGTACTCTGCGGGCACGTCTTACCAAGAAGGTGTTCTGGAATACGACCTGTACTACAACACTAACGACTTTGAAGGCTTCTACTACCTAGCTTCAACTTTCTCACCAGACAGCTACGATGGCCAACGTGACAACTTCCTTGGTATGTACCGTGATGAAGCAAATCCAATTGCGGTTGAAAACGGTAAGTGTTCTAACAGCGCTCAAACTTGTTACAACCATTGTGGTTCTCTGCACAAGCAATTTACGATTCAACCCGGTGAAGAAGTTCGCTTTGCGTATGTACTCGGTATCGGTAAAGGCAACGGTGAACGCCTACGTGAGAAGTACCAAGACACAGCAAACGTAGACGCCGCTTTCCAAGGCATCAAAGATCACTGGGACGAGCGTTGCAACAAATTCCAAGTTAAGTCGCCAAACGAAGGCTTAGACACAATGATCAACACGTGGACGCTATACCAAGCGGAAACCTGTGTGGTTTGGTCACGCTTTGCATCATTCATCGAAGTTGGCGGTCGTACTGGTCTTGGTTACCGTGATACGGCTCAAGATGCTATTTCAGTACCCCATGCCAACCCACAAATGACCAAGAAACGTATTATCGACCTGCTTCGCGGCCAAGTGAAAGCGGGCTACGGTCTACACTTGTTCGATCCTGACTGGTTCGATCCAGAGAAAGCCGACGTTGAGCCATCAAAATCACCAACAGTTGTTCCAACACCGTCAGATGACGACAAGATCCACGGCATTGAAGACACATGTTCTGATGACCACCTATGGATCGTTCCGACCATTATCAAATACGTAATGGAAACCGGTGAGCACGACTTCTTCGATGAAGTGATTCCATACGCAGACGGTGGCGAGGCGACAGTTTATGAACACATGAAAGCGGCACTGAACTTCTCTGCTGAATACGTGGGTCAAACGGGTATCTGTAAAGGTCTTCGAGCTGACTGGAATGACTGTTTGAACCTAGGTGGTGGTGAATCTTCAATGGTTTCATTCCTACACTTCTGGGCGCTACAAGAATTCCTAGATCTTGCTAAGTTCCGTAATAACGATGCTGATGTTGCGAAATACACTGAAATGGCAGCTAACGTTCGCGAAGCGTGTGAAACGCACCTTTGGGATGACGAAGGCGGCTGGTACATCCGTGGTCTAACTAAAAATGGCGACAAGATCGGTACCGCTCAACAAGCTGAAGGTCGTGTACACCTTGAGTCAAACACGCTAGCCGTTCTATCTGGTGCTGTATCTCAAGAACGCGGTGAGAAAGCGATGGACGCTGTTGATGAGAACCTTTTCTCAGAATACGGCCTACACCTAAACTCTCCTTCATTTGCAACACCAAACGATGATATCGGTTTCGTAACTCGCGTTTACCAAGGCGTAAAAGAGAACGGCGCAATCTTCTCTCACCCTAACCCATGGGCCTGGGTAGCAGAAGCGAAACTAGGCCGTGGTGACCGTGCGATGAAATTCTATGACGCACTGAACCCATACAACCAAAACGACATGATTGAAACGCGTTACGCAGAACCATACTCGTACGTGCAGTTCATCATGGGTAAAGATCACCAAGACCACGGCCGTGCAAACCACCCTTGGTTAACCGGTACCTCTGGTTGGGCTTACTTCGCGGTAACCAACTTCATTCTTGGTGTTCGTACAGGCTTTGAAGGCTTAACGGTTGATCCTTGTATCCCGACTGATTGGCCAGAATTCGAGGTTACTCGTCAATGGCGTGGCGCAACTTACAACATCACAGTGCAAAACCCGAATGCAGTAAGCAAAGGCGTTGCCTCTATCACTATCAATGGTGAATCAGTTGAAGGCGCTATCCCAGTACAAGCAGAAGGCAGCGTGAACGATGTTGTCGTTGTTCTAGGCTAGTCACGCAATTTAACGAACAGCTCTTGTCTCAAGTCTTTACAGGCTTGAGACAATGAGACTAAAAGGATTTTCTAATGATTAAATTTGGTACAGGTGGCTGGCGCGCTTTCATTGGTGAGGAGTTCACTAGAGAAAACGTCCGTTTGGTAGCGCAAGCACTCGCTAACATCATCAACAACGAAGATGCAGCCAAGAATGGGTTTGTGATCGGCTATGACCGTCGTTTCCTTTCCGATAAAGCCGCATGTTGGTTTGCAGAAGTACTTGCGGCGAACAACATCAAAGTAAGCTTCATCGATAAGTTTGTTCCAACACCTATCGTGATGTTCCAAGCAAAAGAGATGGGATGCACCTACTCGGCGTGTATTACCGCCTCTCACAACCCAGCCGATTACAATGGCATCAAGGTATTCATTGAAGGTGGCCGTGATGCTGATGAGATCATCACAGAGAAGATCGAACAGCAAATCGCAACACTGACCAACGAAGATATTATTCGTGTCGATTTCGAGCAAGCATTAAACGACAAAGAAATCGAGATCATCAACCCGATGAACGACTTTGTTGATTCAATCATCAACTTCATCGATATCGATTCGATCAAGAAAGCTAACCTACGTGTACTGATTGACCCAATGTTTGGCGTTGCAAAAAATGCTCTGCAAACCGTGCTGATTAACGGTCGCTGTGATGTCGACGTCATCAACGATGGCAAAAACCCAGATTTTGGTGGCTTAATGCCGTCGCCAAATGCTGCAACGCTGTATCGCTTGAAGCACTTAGTTGCAGCAGAAGGCTATGACATTGGTATTGGTACTGATGGCGATGCTGACCGTTTGGGAATAATCGATGAGAAAGGTCACTTCATTCACCCTAACGAAGTGCTACTCCTACTTTACTACTACTTGCTGGAATACAAAGGCTGGAAGGGCTCTGTCGTTCGTAACATCGCAACCACACACCTACTGGATAAAGTGGCGGCAGATCATGGTGAGAAGAGCTTTGAGGTTCCTGTAGGCTTTAAGCATATCAGCTCACAAATGGAGGCCGATGACTCTCTGATTGGTGGCGAAAGTTCAGGTGGTTTAACCATTCGTGGTCACATCAAAGGTAAGGATGGCGTATTTGCTTCAAGCTTACTGGTTGAGATGATCAGTGTGACAGGCAAGAAGCTGTCTGAACTGCTTGATGAGATTTACTCTAAATATGGCTATGCCTACACCGCAGAAGGCGATTGTAAGTTTAAACCTTCAGAGAAAGAAGCGCTTTACACTAAGATCTACGTCGAGAAGCAACTGCCTGAATTTGAATACGAAATTGAAAAAGTAAGCTATGAAGATGGTGCCAAGGTGTACTTCAAGAATGGCGGCTGGGTGATTGCTCGCTTCTCAGGAACAGAGCCGTTACTACGAATCTTCGCAGAAATGGAAGATAAAGACACTGCAGAACGTGTTCTTCAAAAAGTGAAAGACTTCCTCTCTCTATAGGCTTATAGAGTGCAGCAGTTTTGTATGGGACTTAACAAATCACTGCCTTGTTAAAGCCTATAAGTGAAGAACTCTTGCCCAGTACTTTGATTAAAGTGCTGGGCTTTTTTATCGCGATTCTTGTAACGATTAGTATCGCGTTATATCTCTTTAAAAAGCCAATACGCCTTTGGTATCGACTTTTACGTTGACCGGCATACCCACTTCAAGTGCTTCTGACGAGGTTGCTAATAACTTCTGACCATGCGCTTCGATTACATAACGACAGTGATCACCCATAAATTGCTGTTCTAGCACCGAAATAGCACTATCTTGCTCGTAACTTGCTTGGATATGCTGGGGCCTTAGCAGAAGCTCACATGTATTGCCGAACTCAATCTCCGTTTGCGGTTTGGCTTCAACCATACCCAAACTGGTTTCAAATTCATGCTCCGAAATACGCTGTGCATTGAGGTAGCTACCGCCACCCAAAAAGTCTGCAACAAACTTACTTGAAGGATGGAAATACAACTCAGATGCCGAACCATACTGCTCAATCACACCATGGTTCATTACTGCCATTTTATCTGCAAATGCGAACGCTTCTTCACGGCTGTGAGTTACGAAGATAGCTGTAACACCCTGCTTCTTAAAAATCTTGCGAATCTGAGAAATCAGCTCATGACGAACCTGAGTATCGATGTTTGAGAATGGTTCATCTAACAGTAGCAAGTCTGGCTTGTACGCCAAAGAACGAGCAATAGCGACACGCTGTTGTTGACCACCTGAAAGTTGGTGTGGGTAGCGGTCACCGTACTCATCTAAGTGAACCAACTCCAGCATCTCTTGAACTTTGTCTTTCTTTTGCTGCTCAGAAAGGTCTGTCAAGCCAAAGCCGACATTCTGGTTTACCGTCAGATGCGGAAACAGGGCGTAATCTTGGAAAATCATACCAATGTTACGCTGCTCTGGTGGCAACCAATTCTCGCCATCATCAATGGTTTGACAGTTCAAACTCATCACACCGCTACTTAATGGAAGTAAGCCTGCAATCGCCTTCAGTAAGGTCGTTTTACCGCAGCCACTCGCACCAAGAAGACAAACAATTTCACCATGCTCAACTTCTAACGAGAGCGCTTCCAAAATGGTTTGCGACTCATACTTACAAGTCAGATCTTTAATTGATAATGCACAACTCATTAGTTTTTCTGCTCCAAGGAACGGTTTACGATGATCAGAGGAATTAAACCCACCAACACCAATAATACAGCAGGCATCGCCGCCAATTCTAGGTGCTCATCTGAGGCATAGTTATAAACATAAGTCGCCAATGTCTCGAAGTTGAAAGGACGCAGCAGCAATGCCGCATTCAACTCTTTCATTGATTCGATAAACACCAGTAAGCCAGCGATCAATGCGCCACGTTTAATCAAAGGTAAATGAACACGACGTAACATCTGGTTGGTATTGCAGCCCATGGTTTTAGAAGCCATATCCAATGAAGGGGATACTTTGCTCAAGCTGCTTTCAATACTGCCAATTGCCACTGCTGAGAAACGTACGACCATGGCAAAGATTAGCGCGAACATGGAGCCAGAGAAGATCAAACCAGGTCGCCCCCACTCCATCACTTTCGCAATGTCATTGACCAAGTGATCCATGAACAAAACAGGTACCATCACACCAATCGCTAACACGGTGCCTGGGACGGCATAGCCCATCGAAGCGAGGCGCATATAAGCCTGATTCTTCTTACTCGGACTAACGCGTTGGTTAAAGTTAACAATCATCGCGATAATCACGCCAATAATCGCAGCAGCTACCGAAACGTAAAGGCTGTTGATGGCATATTCTCTGAATTCAGGGGTCCAGCTTTGAGCAAAATATTTGTAGGCGTAAATAATGAGCTGGCCAAGAGGGAATAAGAACGCAACGCAAACTAATCCCCAGCACCAGAATAGTGCCAGCCATTTTTTCCAACCAGAAAGGTCGTAACGAAAATCTTCGCGGCTGCTGAACTGATTCTGGAATAGCTTCTGCTTACGGCGACTGTATCGCTCTGAGCTCAACAGTAGGATCACGATAACCAGCATGATTGCCGATATTTTCGCAGCTGCCGTTAAGCTTGAGTAGCCTAGCCAAGTATCATAAACCGCAGTCGTTAAAGTATTTACCGCAAAGTAACTCACGGTACCAAAGTCACCGATGGTCTCCATAGCAACAAGCGATAAACCGACCGCCATTGATGGACGAACAAGTGGTAAGGAGATACGACGGAAGCTTTCCCAAGGCGAGCATTTTAGCAAACGAGCAGATTGTAATAAGGAGACGTTTTGCTCCATAAATGCCGCGCGGCACAGCAAATAAACATAAGGATAGAGAACGAGAGACAGAACAATAATAGCGCCGGATAAGGTTCTAATATCTGGGAACCAATACTCACCGGGTCCCCACCCAGTAAGATCTCGCAGTAGAACCTGAACAGGGCCGGCAAAGTCGAACCAATCGGTAAAGATATAGCCAACAATATAGCCTGGCATTGCTAATGGCAGGACGAGTGCCCACTGCAAAACACGCTCTCCCGGAACACGGCACATTGCCATAACCCAAGCCGACGGAATACCAAAAACTAAAGACAGGAACATGGTTCCTATGACTAAAACCACCGTATTGTAGGCATAGGTAGGCATCACTGTGGACATCAGATGAGAAAATAGCTCATCTGTTTCTCCAACAGCCGTCGTAAAAATCGCTAAGATCGGTAAAACCAGTAATACAGCAATAATGCCGCTACTGGTGTTCCATAAATAATTCTTTTCTTTCATCGCCTAACTACAACGAGGCTTAATGAAACACAAATGCATTTGCAAATACATCTCATATCCTTTTAATGGTGGGGTTATTTATACCCATATACTCTAATGACTTCAAGGTGAGATGCTAATAACTCAAGGGATCAACGGGGTGCTTTGTATCAAAAAGTGATTTTCCAATAACAAACAACCCCAAGTAGCCAAAATGGCGACTTGAGGTTGTCATTTTACTTAGGCCGAAGCCTACCGTAATAAATTATAGATCGAACTTAACTTCGTCTAATAGCTTGATTGCAGCCGCGTGGTGGTTTGCAATTTCGTCTAGAGAAATAGTATCCGCTTTGAACTCGCCCCATGAAGCAACAAGCTCAGAAGGTTTAACGTCTGCTTTCACTGGGTATTCGTAGTTCACTTCTGCGTACATGCTTTGTGCTGTGTCACCAGATAGGAATTCCATCAGCTTAACGGCATTCTCTTCATTTGGAGAGTATTTAGCCATTGCCATACCAGAGATGTTTACGTGAGTACCTGTAGTCTCTTGGTTAGGGAAGTTAATGTAAACAGAGTCAGCCCAAGCTTTTTGCTCTTTATCATTAACCATCTTACCTAGGTAGTAGCTGTTACCAAGAGCAACATCACATAGACCTTCTTTAATCGCTTTAACTTGCGCGCGGTCGTTACCTTGAGGCTTACGTGCTAGGTTTGCTTTTACGCCTTCTAGCCATTCTTTCGTTTCAGCTTCACCTTTGTGAGCAATCATCGAAGATACTAGAGAAACATTGTATGGGTGCTTACCACTACGAGTACAGATTTTGCCTTTAAATTCAGGCTTAGTTAGATCTTCGTAAGTGAACTCTTCACCTAGACGACCAACACGGTCACGTGAAGAATAAACGCTACGTGTACGAGTTGTTAGAGCGAACCACTCGTTATCTGTATCTTGGTATTGAGCTGGGATGTTCTTTTCAAGTACATCGCTCTCTACAGATTGAACTAGACCTTGTTTAGTTAATTCAGATAGACGGCTGATATCTACAGTTAAGACAACGTCAGCTGGGCTGTATTCACCCTCTTGAGCTAACTTCTCTGCTAAACCTTTTTTAGCAAACTTAACGTTTACTTTAATACCAGTCTCTTTTGTGAACTCTTTGAACATTGGCTCAACAAGGAAAGGTTGACGGTAAGAGTATACGTTTACTTCTTCCGCAGCCATTGCTGTCGGAGCAATTACACCACACGCTAGAGCTGAAAGTGTTAGCAGTTTCTTCATTGTAAAATCCTTTATATCGAAATGATAATGTCTATCAGTTGCGTTATTATATTCATCATTAACATAATTACAATGACGACCAACAAAAAATCCGTCTACTCAGACCATTCAAACTCTCACTTTTGTAACAAACCATTTCAACTTTGTGTCTTGTCGTTCCCCTTAAACAATGAGCCTAACTTCAACGTTCGTGTTTATATATTGTGCAACCGTAAATACAACAAAGCCCCGCAACAAGAGTTGCGGGGCTTTCTTTGTCCAACCTAACCCATTCAGATTAGGCGACGACTGTTGATTATTTTACTGATACAAACTCAGGGTAAGCGCCGACACCACAATCGTGCATGTCCATACCTTCAAGTTCTTCATCTTCCGTTACTCGGATACCGATTGTTGCTTTAAGCACCGCCCATACTGCTAGGCTAGCACCGAATACCCATGCAAAGATGACTGCTGCACCCATTAGCTGAGCACCAAACGTTGCATCAGCGTTGCTTAGTGGCACAGCCATTAGACCGAAGAAACCACATACACCGTGTACAGAGATAGCACCTACTGGATCATCAATCTTAGCTTTGTCTAGAGCGATAATGCTGAATACAACCAATGCACCAGATACCGAACCAATCGCTACAGCAAATAGAGGTGATGGTGATAGAGGGTCTGCAGTGATTGCTACTAGGCCAGCTAACGCGCCGTTAAGAATCATTGTTAGGTCTGCTTTACCCCAAGTTGTTTTACATACTAGTAGTGCTGCAATTGCGCCTGCTGCTGCTGCTGCGTTGGTGTTAAGGAAGATTTGACCTACTGCTGTTGCGTTCTCAAAATCCGAAACCATCAGTTGAGAACCGCCGTTGAAACCGAACCAACCGAACCAAAGGATAAATGTACCTAGCGTTGCAAGTGGCATGTTTGAACCAGGAATCGGGTAGATTTCACCGTTCTTACCGTATTTACCTTTACGAGCACCGAGTAGTAGAACACCAGCTAACGCTGCTGCTGCACCAGCCATGTGTACGATACCTGAACCTGCGAAGTCACTGAAACCCGCTTCTGATAGGAAACCACCGCCCCAAGTCCAATAACCTTCAACAGGGTAAATGAACGCTGTTAGTACTACAGAGAAGATTAGGAATGACCAAAGCTTCATACGCTCAGCAACCGCACCAGATACTACAGACATTGCTGTTGCAACGAATACTACCTGGAAGAAGAAGTCTGATTCTAGAGAGTGATCTGCGCCTTCACCTTGTGTACCAATTAGAGTACCAAATGATGGCAACCAACCGCCTTCACCGTTGTCGACATACATGATGTTGTAACCAACCACTAAGAAAGCTGTACAAGCAATTGCGTACAAACAGATGTTCTTAGTTAAAATTTCTGTGGTGTTCTTTGAACGAACTAGGCCAGCTTCTAACATCGCGAAGCCTGCTGCCATCCACATTACCAACGCACCTGAAATGAGGAAGAAAAAAGTGTCTAGTGCGTAACGTAGTTCCGTTACTGTTGTTGTAAGTTCCATATTAAAGTCTCCAGTCCTTGTAATTCTTTAAAGTGCTTCAGCATCCATTTCACCAGTACGAATTCGTACGGCTTGGCTTAGGTCATACACAAAAATTTTGCCGTCGCCGATTTTTCCGGTGTGTGCCGCTTGGCTAATCGCTTCAACAACTCGGTCAACATTCTCAGCTTGGGTAGCAATCTCTAGCTTCACCTTTGGTAGGAAATCCACTTGGTACTCTGCACCACGATACAATTCAGTGTGTCCCTTCTGACGACCAAAGCCTTTCACTTCAGAAACAGTCATACCTTCAATACCCACATCAGAGAGCGCTTCGCGTACATCGTCTAATTTGAATGGCTTAACAATGGCATTTATTAATTTCATATTCGTTCCTTAAATTCTTACTTAATCCGTTAATTCTCTTATTACAATCCAAGTAGCGTGCCAAAAAGTTAAGTGCTTGATTTTAAATAAGATGAAGATAATAAGGTCGTAATAACGAAAAAGGCCGCACCAACATGGTGCAGCCTTTTCACTATCTTAATGCGCGATGCTCTTATTGCTCCAGTTTTGGGCAACGGAGCCTTCAAAGCTCTGAATGACTAACAAATAGGTCTTAGGACTAGTAACCTAAAAAATCCATCCAGCGTTCGATGAGCAGTTCGAAATCGTCGATTCCACAGCTTGCTTGGCTTTCACAGTTATAGAAGTCGAACTCACTGCCCTCTTCCATCTCTTGCTCATGCGCTAACACGTTTTCTTGAATCGTTACTTCGTCTTCATTAATCGCAAGGCTAATCTCTTTGCCAAGCAACGTCACTTCATTGCTCAAGTCCTGTCGAGATTGCTCAATCAACGCCATCACATGATCTAATTTTTGCTTATCTTTACCGATCTCTTCTTGAAGCCAACGGCCAACAATCTCATGGCCCATGCTGCATTTCACATAGTATTCACCCATTAGAGTGTTTCTAGTAAATTCAAACTCCATAACTCAACCTATACTGCATTAATACTCAAGCGATACTATTTCTGAGTATACCATTGTCTTGTGAGAAACGAGCGTATTGACGAATTTATCGTTACGATCCAACCTACACAGTCAATGAAGAGGAGGGCTCTATGCAGTTGAACGAAATGATTGCCAAACAAATTGTCGAACGAACCATGAAGATCATCCCACACTCGATTAATGTGATGGATAATAAAGGTCGCATTATTGGATCCAGTGATCCTACTCGCTTATACCAAAAACATGAAGGAGCGGTACTTGCCATCACCGAATCACGAGTCGTTAATATTGACGAAGCCACTGCCGAACACCTAAAAGGGGTTAAGCCTGGAGTTAATTTACCGATTCTATTTCAGGATAATGTCATTGGGGCGATTGGGGTTTCTGGGACACTGCAGCAAGTTCATCATTTTGGTGAGCTGGTGAAGATGACCGCTGAGCTTATTGTTGAACAAGCTGTACTTATGTCTCAAGTAGAATGGAATAAGAGGCATCGTGAAGAATTGGTATTGCAATTAATCCGAGGTAGCACGCTTAATGACATGCAACTGCAATCCATCGCACAGCGTCTGGATCTCGACCTTGCACAACCGCGGATTGCCGCCATCGTCAAGGTGTTACCGATAGGAGACACTGCGCCTTCATTGGAAAACTTACAGCAATTAGTACATTTACTTGAATATCCCGAGCGCGATAATTTAGTCGGTATCTTGTCTGTTTCACAAAACGAAGTGGTGGTACTCAAGCCTATAACCCTGATAGGGAACAGCTGGTCCAAGGATGCAGAAGCCAAGCGCGTGAAATTGCTACTCAAAAGAATAAAGAAAGAAGCTAAGTTTCAAATCAAGATTGCGCTTGGGGATTACTTTACCGGACTTTCTGGTTTAGCACGCTCATATGATACCGCTGAGCTCACTATGCGCAGTGTCGGTAACCGCCCCGGAGACATGTTTTTCTATCAAGACTATCGACTGCCGGCCATTATGAGTAGCCTGTTACAAGATCCATGGATTCGTGAGCAACTGGAGCAGTCTTACCTACATCTTCAACAATAGGACAGTAAAGGGATACTGATCAAAACTTTGAAGACATATTTAAAGCAGAACTGTGATTCAGCTCTCACCTGTAACGAACTACATATCCATCGCAATACGCTACGCTATCGAACAGACAAGATAAACCAAATAACATCATTAAATATCAACAATATAGACGATCTATTTCAACTCTACATTGCAATAAATCTATTCCACTGGTCGAGCTAAAAAATGTGCAACTGCACAATTTAAAGGGACCGATTTGAGCACTTATTTGTAGAGAATGACAAAGACTTACCAACCCTATATCTTTATATTTGCCGAAAATGACACATCGTTATCTGGGAAATAGAACATGATTGAAGTTTCAACTCTTGGCGCACTTTCAGCATTGATTGTTGCTATCGCGCTCATTCTTAAAAAAGTGCCACCCACCTACGGCATGATCATCGGTGCTTTGGTTGGCGGCGTGGTTGGCGGCGTTTCTCTCACCGAAACCGTTGAGTTAATGATAGGTGGTGCCCAAGGGATCGTCACTTCAGTGATGCGAATTCTCGCCGCTGGTGTGTTGGCCGGCGTACTAATTGAATCAGGGGCGGCTACCTCGATTGCAGAATCCATCATCAAAAAAGTAGGCGAAACTCGCGCCTTACTTGCTCTTGCCATTGCGACCATGATTTTAACCGCTGTTGGCGTTTTCGTTGATGTGGCCGTTATCACGGTTTCTCCTATTGCACTGGCTATTGCTCGCCGCGCAGACCTTTCTAAAACCGCGATCCTTTTGGCGATGGTGGGCGGCGGTAAAGCAGGTAATGTCATGTCGCCTAACCCAAATGCCATTGCGGCGGCTGATGCGTTCAATGTTCCGTTAACCTCTGTGATGGCTGCAGGCGTGATTCCGGGTCTATTTGGGCTGCTTTTCGCCTACTTCTTGGCAAAGCGCCTCGTCAATAAAGGTTCAAAAGTAGCGGAAAGTGAAGTGGTCAAAGCGGATCAAAGTTCACTGCCAAGCTTTTCTTCTTCAATCGTTGCACCGTTAGTGGCTATTGCCCTACTCGCGCTGCGACCACTCGCTGATATCAATGTTGATCCTCTAATTGCATTACCCTTGGGTGGATTGCTGGGTGCACTGGCTATGGGTCGCTTCAAACAAGCCAATAGCTTTGCGGTTTCAGGCTTGTCACGTATGGCACCGGTTGCTGTAATGCTACTGGGCACAGGAACCATTGCAGGCATCATTGCTAACTCAGGACTAAAAGCTGATCTGATTGAAGTGCTGACGATGTCTGGGCTGCCTTCTTACTTACTTGCTCCGTTTTCTGGCGCACTGATGGCACTATCAACCGCATCGACAACTGCCGGAACAGTAGTGGCATCGAATGTATTTGCCAGCACCATTCTTGAGCTAGGTGTTCCAGCTCTCGCAGGCGCAGCAATGATCCACTCTGGTGCGACAGTACTTGACCATATGCCACATGGTAGCTTCTTCCATGCCACGGGTGGTGCGGTACATATGAGTATTCATGAACGTCTAAAACTCATCCCTTATGAGTCAGCGGTCGGTCTTGTTATCGCCTTCGTCTCAGTAATGATCTTCGGTGTATTTGGTCTGTTTGTTTAAGTTTAAAGGTATCAAAATGAAAATTGTAATTGCTCCTGACTCATATAAAGAAAGCCTATCAGCAATGGGCGTTGCTCAAGCGATTGAAGATGGCTTTAAACAGCTAATACCAAACGCCGAATACGTAAAATTACCAATGGCTGATGGTGGTGAAGGCACAGTACAATCTCTGGTGGATGCGACCAATGGCTCTATCATCCAACATCCAGTGATTGGTCCATTAGGTGAAATTGTCGAAGGCTTCTACGGTATGTTCGGTGACGGTAAAACTGCCATTATTGAAATGGCGGCCGCTTCCGGCCTAGATTTAGTCTCTCCAGAACAACGTAATCCACTAAAAACCACTACCTATGGTACGGGTGAGTTGATCAAAGCCGTATTAGATAAAGGTGTTGAGCATATTATTATTGGCATTGGTGGTAGTGCGACCAATGATGGTGGCTTAGGAATGGCTCAAGCGCTAGGCATTCGTATGCTAGATGCAGAGGGTCACGAGCTGGTGTTTGGTGGTGGTGAACTGTCAAAACTGACAACCATTGATCTCACCAACCTCGACCCACGCCTACAAAACGTACGCTTAGAGGTCGCTTGTGATGTCGATAATCCATTATGCGGACCAAAAGGGGCATCACAGGTATTCGGTCCGCAAAAAGGCGCAACACCAGAAATGGTTGAGCTGTTAGATGCTAACCTTGCTCATTATGCCAGTATCATGAAAAACCAGTTAGGCGTCGATGTCATTGATCTCCCTGGTGCTGGCGCGGCAGGCGGTCTAGGCGCGGCACTTGTTGGCCTGTTAAATGCGGAGCTTCGCCCTGGTATTAACATCGTAATGGACGCCGTCAATTTAGATGAAATAGTCTCAGATGCTGATCTTGTGATTACAGGAGAGGGGCGCATTGATAGCCAAACCATTCATGGCAAAACACCGATTGGTGTCGCTCGCACAGCCAAAAAACATAAACTGCCTGTCATCGGTATTGCCGGCTGTCTAGCCAGTGATTGTGGTGTGGTTCATGAGCATGGTATCGACGCGGTATTTGCGGTAGTGAACCGTTCAGTAGACTTGCCGACAGCTTTGGCTGAAGCGGCTGAAAATATTGAACTTACTGCTCGCAATGTTGCAGCAATGTATACGATTAAGCACTAATCGAGCTCTCTGTAAGCTAAAAGCAATTTTCGCTGTATGCTAAAAGCAATTAAGGCCGCTATTCACAGCGGCCTTAATTATATTTACAAAAAAATCAGACGTTACGCAGGCTCTTGGAAGATAACCGTGTCTGCTTTTTCCGTGTACTGACCCATTTTATGGAAGTTCAGGTAACGGTATGTATCAGCAGCCGTTGCATTAATCTTCTCAGCGTACTCTAAGTACTCTTCTTTCGTTGGGATGCGACCTAGAATCGCGCCAACAGCAGAAAGCTCAGCAGAAGCCAGATAAACGTTCGCGCCATTACCTAAGCGGTTCGGGAAATTACGCGTTGACGTCGACATAACCGTCGAAGCATCAGCAACACGAGCTTGGTTACCCATACATAGTGAACAGCCAGGAGTTTCGATACGTACCCCAGCACGACCGAAGATGCCGTAGTAGCCTTCTTCTGTCAGTTGGTCTTTATCCATCTTCGTTGGCGGAGCCACCCATAGGCGAGTATTTAGCGAGCCGTTAAACTCTTCTAGCATCTTACCTGCAGCACGGAAGTGACCGATGTTCGTCATACAAGAACCGATGAACACTTCTTGAATCTCAGTACCTTGAACGTCCGAAAGAAGACGAGCATCATCTGGATCGTTTGGTGCACATAGGATTGGTTGATCGATATCAGCAAGGTCAATCTCGATAACGTGCGCGTATTCCGCATCTGAATCAGCAGACAGCAACTCAGGGTTAGCTAGCCACTCTTCCATTGCTGTAATACGACGCTCAATCGTACGAACATCACCGTAACCTTCAGCGATCATCCACTTCAGCATCACGATGTTCGAGTTCAAGTACTCAGAGATAGACTCTTCAGAAAGCTTAACGGTACAACCTGCAGCAGAACGCTCAGCAGATGCATCAGAAAGCTCAAATGCTTGCTCAACAGATAAGTGCTCAACACCTTCAATTTCTAGTACACGACCAGAGAATTCGTTGATCTTACCGGCTTTCTCTACCGTTAGTAGGCCTTGCTTGATGCCGTAAAGAGGAATGGCATGTACTAGGTCACGTAGCGTGATACCCGGTTGCATTTCACCTTTAAAGCGAACCAAGATAGATTCAGGCATATCAAGAGGCATAACGCCTGTTGCTGCAGCAAATGCTACCAAGCCAGAACCCGCAGGGAATGAAATACCTAGAGGGAAACGAGTATGCGAGTCACCACCTGTACCTACAGTATCAGGAAGAAGCATACGGTTTAGCCATGAGTGGATAACGCCATCACCCGGACGAAGTGAAACACCCGCACGATTCATGATGAAATCAGGTAGCGTATGGTGAGTGTTTACATCGACTGGTTTAGGGTATGCCGATGTGTGACAGAAAGACTGCATTACAAGGTCTGCAGAGAAACCAAGACACGCCAGATCTTTAAGCTCATCACGAGTCATAGGACCGGTCGTATCTTGAGAACCGACTGTCGTCATTTTAGGTTCACAGTACTGACCAGCACGAACACCTTCAACGCCACATGCTTTACCAACCATCTTCTGAGCTAGCGTGTAGCCTTTATCAGATGCAGATGGATCGATTGGTTTAGCAAACAGATCCGTTTCAGCTAGACCTAGAGCGTCACGAGCACGACCCGTTAGACCACGACCGATGATCAGTGGAATACGGCCACCAGCACGCACTTCATCAAGAAGTACTTTGCTTAGCTCAAAGTTTGAAATCACAGAACCGTTCTTGTGAACAACACCTTCGTACGGGTAGATATCAATGATATCGCCCATGTTCATGTCTTGTACGTTCAGTTCAATGGGTAGTGCGCCTGAATCTTCCATTGTGTTGTAGAAGATTGGTGCAATTTTACCACCAAGACAAACACCGCCAGTACGCTTGTTTGGTACGAATGGGATATCTTCACCCATGAACCAAAGTACTGAGTTTGTTGCCGATTTACGTGAAGAACCTGTACCAACAACATCACCAACGTAAGCCAGTGGAATGCCATCTTTTTGCATTTCTTCAATTTGTTTGATTGGACCAACGCTACCCTGTTCATCAGGAGTAATGCCATCACGTTCCATCTTCAGCATCGCTTTCGCGTGTACTGGGATGTCAGGACGTGACCATGCATCAGGCGCTGGAGATAGGTCATCGGTGTTCGTTTCACCAGTGACTTTAAATACTTTTACTGTGATTTTTTCTGCTACTTTATCTTTCGCTGTAAACCATTCAGCATCAGCCCAAGATTGAAGTACTTGTTGTGCAGCAGCATTGCCAGCTTTCGCTTTCTCTTCTACGTCATAGAACGCATCGAACATCAGTAGAGTATGAGATAGCGCTTTAACAGCGATTGGAGCAAGCTCAGCATCGTCTAGTAGAGATACTAGAGATTCGATGTTGTAACCGCCTTGCATGGTACCAAGCAGTTCTGCAGCTTTTGCTTTGCTTACTAGTGGCGAAGCTACTTCACCTTTAGTGATAGCCGTAAGGAAGCCAGCTTTTACGTAAGCAGCTTCATCTACACCCGGTGGAATGCGATTTTCTAGTAGGTCAAGAATGATTTCTTCTTCACCTTGAGGTGGATTCTTCAGAAGTTCAACTAGGCCAGCTACCTGCTCAGCATCTAGTGGTTTTGGAACAACTCCTTCGGCAGCACGTTCTTCGACGTGTTTACGGTAGGCTTCAAGCACGACTTTTTTCCTCTCATTGCGGTTCACTTCTTCCCTTCATAATTGTTAGTAAAATAAAGAAGTGAACATCCTTGGAAACTTGGCTCTCCATTGCCATTTTTGTCATTCAATTTGTATTGATGAGCGGCGTCATAGAGGCCAAACTGTGGGCGGTAGAATAGCAAATTTAACGTTAAATTAAAATCTTATCATTTTGACCAACATAGCAAGTTAAGACGAAAGTCCCACTATTTTTGCCTAATTACGCACTTAAATGGCGACTCTGCGCATGATTATTTGTAGGAAGTACCGACAATCAAATAGACCGAATCATAGTTATCTTCAGTTCGGCCATAAGCTAAAATGATCGGTCCTATTGGCGAATCAACACCAGCAAAAACAGAACCTGCGGTGTACATTGGTGCTTCATCAATGGTTAAATCATTGTTCGACCAAACACCACCATGTTCTATGGATGCACCTACGTAGAACGGTGATTTAAAAAGGCCGAAGTCATTTTCAAACCACTTATAACGATAAATAAGGCTGGTGTAAGCCAAGTTCTGACCAATCATACTATTCCTTGGAATACCTGACAGGTTTAAGAAGCCACCAAGCTCTTTGGGATCAATAGGGAAAATCGAATTTTTGCTCTCTACAATACCGTAATCCAGCTTTGCGACTAAAGTATGCTTCTCAATACTCTTTGCTGCCATGAAATTGGCCGAAAACTCATAAACCGTATCACTCTCAGACGTTAAATCCGATTCACCAAGAGAGCTGTCATTATCAAAATCATCATGAGAAACGAGGTACTCTAAATCGACAAAGTAACCCTTGGTCGGTAAGCTGAAATTATCCAAAGTATCCAGTCGGTAACCCATGAAGCCACCAATACGCTTGTAGCCACCACTGCCCAATGAAGGTAACGAAGAAACCTCAACATCCCCATCTGTATAACGAACACCAAATGTCAGCTCCTGCCACAAGGTTGGTTGATAGCCTAATGCCAATTCACCGACATATTCACTATACGTCATAGGGAGATAATCTTTCGTTACGTCCAGTGTCGGTTCTTCAATATCATCAATATCTGCGGGTAGGTTTCTGTTCTCTTTGCTGTAAACAACCGATGCCGAAGTAAACAGCTTTTGACTCGAAAAGAATGGCGAGTATAGTTCCGCTTCAATTCGCTTGTCCGTTCCCATCTCGATATTGGTTCTTAGCTCTGCACCATGCTTATTAATATCGGTAAAGTTGGCTGAGACACCGATCGAGTACTGACTGGTAGTAGAGAAATCATCTTCAAGAAAGAATCGAAAGTTGAGGTAGTTTGGGCCCCAAGACTTTTCGTTCACATCGACTTGAAGTTGATCTTCACCGTCAACGTTGTCAAATTCATAAGTGACCAACTCAAATCTATCCAGTGCATAGAGATCTTTCACTTTAGATTCGATTTCACTGGTTTTCAAAACCTCACCAGAATCGAGATTTAAGCGGTTTTCGATCAACTTATCTGAATAGTGGGTGTTGTTGTTGATGACAACCCTATCGACGACAGTCTTATCGCCATGTTTCAGCTGTCTGCGTGCTTTTTGTTTGTCCTCGATATAATGCTGATAATCGGCATTTGAGAGCGATAGCTTAGAAAGTTCATCAGTATGCTGCTTAGCGGCTTCATAGCCCGCGAGGAAAGCCGATGGCATTTTATCAAAGTCAGTCGTCTCCATTTGCCCAACATCAGGACGCAGGAAAACATCATCATCAGTCAGTGTTTCAGCTTGCTCTTGAGTGCTGCGTTGGACCAAATAATTCGAGAGTTGGTCAGCTGCCGCTAGAAAATTCGTGAAGTCTTCTTTGCCTTTGTAATTGGTACTGATATCCACCGCAATGACGATGTCCGCGCCCATCGCTCTAGCAACGTCGACTGGCATATTATTGGTGACACCACCATCAACCAGCATTCGGCCATCTAATTCATAAGGGGGAAGCGCTCCGGGAACTGACATACTGGCCATCATCGCATCAACAAGGTGACCATGGTCGATGACCACTTCTTCAAGCTCAATAATGTCGGTTGCGACTGAACGGTAGGGAATAGCAAGATGGTCAAAAGAGTCGAGTGGAGATAGGTTACCTGTGGTCTCACGCAGAATACGCAACATATTCTGACCTTGAACCACGCCTTTCCTAGCTTTGATTTCGCCCCAACCTAAACCGAGATCGGTGTTCAGTTGGTAACGGTCTTCATATTCTTTGTCACGCACTCGGCGATCACTACGGTTAACGCGATCACGATAGCCGCGATTCCAATCAACCGTATAAATAAAACTTTCAATCTCATCAGCACTCATCCCTGTCGCATAAAGCCCACCAACGTAAGAGCCCATGCTGGTACCGGTAATGTAATCGACCGGAATTTGCATCTCTTCTAGCGCTTTAAGTACACCAATGTGAGCCGCTCCTTTGGCTCCTCCACCAGCAAGCACAACAGCAACGGTTGGTCTTTTATGAGCTTGTCCAGCTTGCTGAGATTGTTCGACCGGTGTCACAGTAGATGCAAACAGCTGAAAACTGATCACAGTACCGACAATGCCTAAGCTGCTCACTATCCAACGAGAAATCATTATTTAAACTATCCTTGTCATTCTTTTCTTTTACGACTTTACCACTGAAAAAGCTTTTTTAGCCACTGTTTTGGTTGACTTTCACAACCCTTTTTAATGTTTCCATTCTCATCCCAAACCGGCAGTTTAACCGTACCGTCACAGTCAAACTCTAAAGCCCCTTGAGAAGTTCGAGTAAAACTTGCCGTCGTAATGCCATTCGGCCAAGGCAACAGTAACTGCTCTGGAGTTCGATGTTTCAGGTAATCGGCATAGACACGTAGCGCACCACTAGAGCCCGTGAGTTTAGTCGGCTTATTATCATCGCGCCCTAGCCAGATGGTAGTGACTTCGCGACCATCAACACCCACGAACCAACTGTCTCGGCTGTCATTACTGGTGCCCGTTTTACCGGCTAATCCTGCCCATGCAAACTGACCTTGTAGGAAACGGCCCGTGCCTTCCGACACGCCACGTTTCATTGCATAGGTTGTAAGCCAAGCGGCTTGTTGGTCAACGCTTTGTGATACACGAGGGATCGACTGATACAGAACCTCGCCATCGTTATCAACAACTGAGCGAAGCGCAGACAAAGGTGCTATACGCCCAGAATTGGTAATGGTTTGATACATCTGCGCAACTTGGAACGGAGTCAGTGAGAACGAACCCAAAAACATCGACGGCACTGGGCGAATCTCATTTTTATCGACCCCCAGTTTTCCAATCGTATCCGAGACACTATCAATGCCTAATTGCATGCCTAAACGAACAGTAGGTACGTTGTAAGACTTAGAAAGCGCCACATACAAAGGCACATCGCCACGGAACTTACGATCGAAGTTTCTCGGGCTCCACACGCTACCTTTACTGCCTTTCAAGCTCAGTGGCGTGTCTTTCAATGTTGTCGCCAACGTGTACTTCTGAGGCTGCTCTAGTGCGGTTAAGTAAATTGCAGGCTTGACCAAAGAACCAATTGGGCGACTCGCGTTCAAGGCACGGTTAAAGCCATCGTAGCCAGTACGCTTACCACCGACCATCGCCCGGATTTCACCGGTATTTCTATCCACGGCAATAGCTGCTGCTTCCAGCTTATTACCTGCGGTTTTCGATAAATCAGGCACCTTACGAGCAATCGACTTCTCTAACTTGTCTTGAGATACCGGATCCAGAGAGGTAAAGACTCGAATCCCTTTTTTCGCCTCAAATCGATCGCCGACATACTTCTTAAGCTCAATGTTTACTTGTTGGAAATAAGCGGGCTGACGGCTAGCAATGCGTGGGTTGTCTTGAATATCCAAATCACGACTCGCCGCCTCTTCGTATTGTCGCGGAGTTAAGATGTCTTGTTGCATCAATAAGCGAAGAACCAGATCGCGTCGAGTCTTAGCACGCTCAGGATAGCGAACCGGATTGTAATACGACGGTCCTTTCACCATACCCACCAGCAGTGCTAGCTGATCGATGCGCAGCTCTTGAATAGGTTGACCAAAATACAAACGAGACGCTAAACCGAAGCCATGAATCGCTTGCCCACCATTCTGTCCAAGATAAACCTCATTTAAGTAAGCCTCTAGGATACGGTCTTTGCTGTAACGATGGTCTAAGATAAGTGCAATGTAGGCTTCACGAACCTTACGCCACAATGTACGTTCACTGGACAGGAACAGGTTTTTTGCCAACTGTTGTGTCAGCGTACTACCACCTTGTACCGTTCGCCCAGCTTTGACGTTAACGACCATTGCACGAGCGATGGCCAGTGGCGACACACCATCGTGTTGATAGAAGTTTCGGTCTTCGGTTGCCAGTAAGGCATCAACCATCACTTCTGGGAACTGATTGCGTTTTAAGAACAGGCGCTGCTCATCGTTACTTTTCTCAAGCATGCCAAGCATTTTCGGTTCAACACGCAGGTAGCCCATGTCGCCTTTCTTCTCCAGCGACTGAATGCGAGTTAATTCGTTACCATTGAAGTGCAGCATCACATGACGATCCGCTTCCGGTCCATCAACAAACTCGAACGGACGACGAATCATTTCAATCTTGGTCGAAGAAGAAGAGTATTCGCCTGGGTGACGAGGCGCGTTCACCTTACGGTAATTAAGTACATCGAGCTCATTCTTAACCTGAACCAAACTGACCGGAGTTCCCGGAGACAGGTCTAGCACTCGCGCATAAACCACGGTTGGCAAATCAAACAGCTGACCTTCAAAGCGCTGTTTGACCACAGAATCAAGATAAATACCGACGAACAACAGCAATGCCGCAAGCGCTAAGCCCGCTTTCCAAGAAATGCCCCATAGGATCTTCAACCAACCTCTTTTGCCAGATTTCTTAGCCTTAGGTTTGGTCTTTTTCGCAGCCGCTCTTGGTTTTCTTGGCTTGGCTTTGGTCGCTGGTGACTTCTTTGCTGGCGCTTTTTTAGGTGGTGCCTTTTTTGGCGTTAACATTTTGGTCATCATCGATTCAACTGTCGTTTGGTTTTAGTGGTTGCTACATGGTTAGCAGGGTCATCCGGCCAAGGATGTTTTGGGTAACGGCCCTTCATCTCTTTTTGTACTTCTTTGTACGCGCCAGCCCAAAAGCCAGCTAAATCTTGAGTAATTTGTAGTGGTCGCTGTGCTGGAGAAAGGAGCTCAAGCACTACTTTTTTACGCCCTTGCGCGATCAATGGCGAGTCTTGTTCGCCAAAGACTTCCTGCATTCGCACTGAGATCACTGGTTCAGATTGATATTGATAACGAATGGCCTTCTTGCTGCCTGTTGGCATCAGATAGTGCGTTGGCAACCATTGGTCGATTTCTTGATTCAAAGGCCAACCAAGATAAGCCGACAATGCTTGCTCAATCGAAACACTAGACAGTCCTTTTGCCGACTTAATGCCATTCAGATAGGGAGATAGCCACTCATCAAGGTGTTCAATCAAACTCGCATCGTCCATCGCTGGCCAATCATGCTCAGGCATCCAAAGCTCTGCACTGCGTACACGCTCAACCAACTGCTTAGCCGAAGCTGTCCAATTTAAGCGATCCAACCCACATCGAGCGACATAATTGAGCAGCGCTTGGCTCGCCTGATTCGCATCGGGATCAGGTAAAGCTTTGGTGCTGATAATCAACTTGCCCAGAGATACACGCTGCTCAGCAACTAAACGGCCACGTTTCTCATCCCAATCGGCGTAATCGGAACGCACAAACAGTTTTGGAAATTCAGCTTCTAACTGTGCGATATCAACCGCGGTGGCTAAGAAAATCTGACTGGCTCGCCCTGTGCTGCGCATCAAATCAATCACTACGATATAGTTATTGTTCGCCAGTGGATCATCATCACGAACCTCAGCACCGTGGCCATTCGCCAAAAGGAAAGCACTGCTGGTCGCGCTTCTCACTTGTGCAATCCGGTCTGGGAAGGCAAAACAAAGCACTAATGGTAGCAATGATTCGTCAGCTTGTGACAAATCTAAGTGATGATTGAGTTTGCTCGCGAGACTTTTCGCTCGCTGCATCACAACGCTATTTTTGGAATGTTTTCTTTGCTTAAGTCGATGCAAAGAGTGTTGAATATCCGTCACATTGCGCTCCGGCTCTTCCAGCAAAGCAGCAGCAACAATCGCGACATTCAACAGAGCAGGACTACCTTGCTGCGCTTTAACCAACATGCTGGCAATACGAGGCTCTAGACCTAAACGTTGGACCTGTTTTCCTAATGCCGTAAATTGACCATTATCGTCTAACAATTCAAGAGTCTGTAAGAGTTGCTTGGCTTGCCCGATAGAAGCTTTGGGTGGAACGTCTAACCATTGCAGTTCATCAGCACTCGCAGCGCCCCATTGCGTCAATTCAGACACCAGCGAAGACAAATCAGAATGAAGAATTTCAGGTTCTGGTATAGCTGGTTGCTGCATCAGCTGCGTTTCGCTGTACAAACGAACGCACAAGCCCTCTTCAATTCGTCCCGCACGGCCCGCTCGTTGTTCAGCTGAAGATTGCGAGATTTTCACTTGCTCAAGCTTAGTAATACCGGTTTTCAGATCGAACTTCGCCACACGTTCAAGCCCAGAATCAACCACCAATCGAATACCTTCAATCGTCAAAGAAGTCTCAGCAATATTGGTCGCTAACACCACCTTTCGACGCCCTTTCTCTGATGGCGCGATCGCTTTCTGCTGTTGAGAAAAGCTGAGTTGCCCATACAGAGGACACACATCGATATCATTGGCGAATTGTTCTAGTTGAGATTCCACCTGCTTAATCGCAGAAACGCCCGGCAAAAAGGCCAGAAGTGAGCCTGACTCTTTCTCCATCAGAGAGCGAATCACGTTAGCCATTTTAGGGGCTAGATATTCATTTGCGTTAAGAGGCTGATAACGGAAATCGACCGGAAAGGTGCGACCTTGTGATTCAACGTATTTGGCATTCGGCAGCAAAGTTTGCAGAGCTTGTTGATCTAAAGTTGCCGACATCACTACCACTTTCAGATCGTCACGCAACGCCTCTTGGATCTCTAAGCTAAACGCCAATGCGGTATCGGCGTGAATACTGCGCTCGTGAAATTCATCAAAGATCACCATATCAACCCCAGTTAATTCAGGGTCGGTTTGGATCATTCTTGTCATGATCCCTTCAGTAACAATCTCTAAGCGAGTCGCACTGCTGCTTTTAGATTCACCACGAACTCTAAAGCCAATGCTCTCTCCCACCTTTTCTCCCAATTGGCTCGCTAAGTAAGTAGCAATATTCCTTGCAGCCAAACGCCTCGGTTCAAGCATGATGATTTTGCCTTGAACGGCGTTGGTCTTAACTAACTGTAAAGGGAGGAATGTTGACTTACCCGCACCGGGAGCGGCCTTTAGAATAAGTTGAGTGTGTGTTTCTACGCCAGCGAGCAGATCTGGCATCACAGCTTCTATGGGCAGTTGTGGCAATGGGAGAACCTTGTGGTGTAATGTTGGCAACATTGTACATAAAAACCTACCTGTCTAAATAAGTAATATGCACTTCAATCCTCCATTAGAGCCAGCGACTCTTATTAAACGCTATAAACGCTTTCTCACTGACATCCAACTTCCAGACGGTAGCGAGCGCACTATCCACTGCGCTAACACTGGAGCGATGACAGGATGTGCGACTCCTGGCAATACGGTGTGGTACTCAACCTCCGATAATGCAAAGAGAAAGTACCCAAACAGCTGGGAGATCTCAGAAACAGACAAAGGTCATCGTATTTGTGTAAATACTGCGCGGGCAAACCAGCTAGCAGTGGAAGCAATTGAAAATGGGACTATAGTTGAACTCTTAGGTTATAACGCGTTACGAACCGAAGTGAAATATGGCAGTGAGAATAGTCGCATTGATATTCTGCTTGAAGATAACGAAAAGCCGCCTTGCTATATCGAAGTGAAAAGCGTCACTTTGCTCGACGAGCAAGAAACGTCAACTAAAGGGCAAGGTTTTTTCCCTGATGCGGTCACAACCAGAGGCCAAAAACATCTGCGTGAACTCACAGAAATGGTCGAATCTGGAAATAGAGCCGTACTTTTATTCACTGTTTTACATTCAGGTATTGAAAAAGTGTCTGCGGCACACCATATAGACGCCAAATATTCGTTATTACTAAAACAAGCACAAGACGCTGGAGTTGAAGTGCTTTGCTATAAAGCAGAGCTCAGCAGTACTCAAATACAACTAAAACAAGCTGTTGAATTTATCAATAGCTAAGCAAAGATGCTGAACTAATCACATTGATTGCAAGTTTGAATAAGAGTATTTGCCACCATTCGTTCTTTCTGCTATAGATACCCGCCTTAAAATTAGCTGCTTTGCAGTTGACTAGGTGTAAATAGGAGATGCTGTATGCCAGAATCTAAGAAAAAAGCGCTAGGCATCCTAGCCATCGCAGGTGTTGAACCGTACCAAGAGAAGCCAGGTGAAGAGTACATGTCACTTGAGCAAACGGAACATTTTACAAAAATTTTAGCAGCTTGGCGCAACCAGCTCAGGGAAGAAGTTGATCGTACTGTGCACCACATGCAGGACGAAGCAGCGAATTTCCCAGACCCAGTTGACCGTGCTTCTCAAGAAGAAGAATTCAGCTTAGAGTTACGTAACCGTGACCGTGAGCGTCGTCTTATCAAAAAAATTGAGAAGACATTAGACAAGATCGAAGAAGACGATTTCGGCTTCTGTGATTCTTGCGGTATCGAGATTGGCATTCGTCGCCTTGAAGCTCGTCCAACTGCTGATCTTTGTATTGACTGTAAAACACTTGCAGAGATCAAAGAAAAACAGATGCAAGGTTAATTCTTGCAGATGTAAAGAAAGGGAGCCTTGGCTCCCTTTTTTGTTTGTTATCCAAGCGAAGTATTTCACACGCTTGATAGTAAATAGCAGCTTTAAGCCTTAGTTCTAGGCATTAAAGCTCTTGTCAAACGTCTTGAGAATCGGCTACTGCGGTACCATTTAGATTAGGTTGTTCACTCATGAATTATATCGGGCGCTTTGCACCATCACCGTCAGGTCCTCTTCATTTTGGCTCACTTGTTGCTGCTCTTGGTAGCTACTTTCAAGCGAAATCTAACCAAGGAAAATGGTTAGTTCGTATGGAAGACCTCGACCCACCAAGAGAAATGGCCGGCGCTGCAGACCTCATTCTTAAGACGCTTGAGGCTTACCATCTATTTTGGGATGGTGAAGTCGTCTATCAAAGCCAACGTCATGACTTGTATCAAGCTCAAATCGATCAATGGGTTGCTGACAATCAAGCCTACTACTGCCAATGCACCCGCAAGCAGATAAAGGCTTTGGGCGGCTTTTACAATGGTCACTGTCGAGATGTAGGCCTAATCGATTCAGGTGAACAGGCGGTGCGCTTGTGCATGGACTTTCCAGTGGAGTCCTTTGATGATGTTCGCCACGGCACCATTCAAATCCCTAAAGCACTAGCTGAAGAAGATTTTATTATTAAACGCAGAGATGGATTGTTTGCCTATAACTTGGCCGTTGTTCTTGATGACATCGACCAAGGAGTAACAGAAGTCGTAAGAGGCGCAGACCTGATAGAACCAACAGGTCGACAAATCAGTTTGTATAATACGCTCAAGCAAAAAACAGTGAGCTACTTGCACTTACCATTGGCAACCGATGGCTTGGGGAATAAACTGTCAAAACAGAACCATGCCACCGCGATAGATCTAGACAACCCAAAACCAACGTTACTCAACGCGATGCGATTCTTAGGTTTTGATATCCCGACGGCCCTTTATGAGGCTTCAATGGATGAGATTTTATTGTGGGGCTGCCAACAATGGAACGTCAGTCAGTTACCTGATAGTTTACAAAAAGAGCACTGTAATTAGCTCGAAACTCACGGCAAATAGCAAAAACGACACATAAAAATGCCATAACCAACCACTGTGGTTAAGCAGACGATGTTCTCAAATGGCTCGCGCTAAGCTATTATTAGCCGCAATTAAACTCTGCACTACCACTTTGGACTAAGAGAAAAACAAAGTTGGCGATACCTACTTTGTTCTAAACTAATGAATACAAACGACAATACCCCAAGCGAACAACGCGGATTCCACGAATTAGCTCTGAATATTTATACTCGTCAAGAGCACAATATTTCACGCAAGCAGATCAGCGACAACGCACTAAAAGTGCTATATCGCCTGAATGGTGCGGGTTTTGACGCATTTCTAGTCGGTGGTGGTGTGCGCGATATCTTATTAGGCTCTCAGCCAAAAGATTTTGATATTGCGACCAACGCAACGCCAGAGCAAATCAAACACCTCTTCAGAAACTGTCGTCTTATCGGTCGCCGTTTCCGCTTGGCACATATCATGTTTGGTCGCGACATCATTGAAGTGGCAACTTTCCGTGGTCACCACCAAGAACCATCGAAGAACGTTTCTGCACAATCGAAAGAAGGCATGCTACTTCGCGATAACGTGTACGGCAGTGTTGATGAAGATGCAGAGCGTCGTGATTTCACAATCAACGCGATGTACTACAACATTGCAGACTACAGCATCCACGATTACGCGGGTGGTGTAGAAGATTTAGAAGATAAACTGATCCGCCTGATTGGCGATCCAGAAACGCGTTACCGCGAAGACCCAGTACGTATGCTACGTGCAATGCGCTTCGCCGCTAAACTGGATTTCGACATCGAAGAAGACACGGCTGACCCGATTGAAGAGTTAGCTCACCTTCTAAGAGATATCCCAGCAGCGCGCCTTTACGAAGAGTCTCTGAAATTACTGCAATCAGGTCACGGTTTAGAAACCTACCACCTGATGCGCGAGTACAATCTATTCCAACAGATGTTCCCAGCGGTAGCTGAGCACTTCACCGAAGATTATGACTCTCACACAGAGCAGATGCTTGATTTGGTTCTCGATTCAACCGACCTTCGCATCGAAGATGGTAAGCGAGTAAACCCAGCATTCATGTTCGCAGCGATGCTTTGGTACCCAATGAACAAGCTGGCAGACAAACTTGTCGCTGAACAGGGTATGGCACACTACGATGCGATCATGGAAGCGAGTAACATCATTCTAGATCAGCAAGTAAAGTCTATCGCGATTCCTCGTCGTCACACAGCAACCATTCGCGAAGTTTGGCAACTGCAACTTCGACTGCCTCGTCGCAACGGTAAACGCGCTGTTCGTCTAATGGAATTAAACAAATTCCGTGCAGGCTACGATTTCCTAGAAATGCGTGGTGAGATTGAAGGTGGCGAAACCAAAGAGTTAGCAAAATGGTGGGAGCGTTATCAGACTGCAGGTCGTAACATGCGTCAAGCAATGGCTAACGACGTTGCAGCACCATCAAAGTCAGGCCATCGTCGCCGTAAGACTTACCGAAACAAAAAGAGTAAGCAATCAGAATGATAACTGCTTACATTGCGGTCGGCAGCAACCTTGCCGACCCAGTTAGCCAAGCAAATTTGGCTATCGAAACGCTAAAAAGCCTACCGCGATCAACGTTTATTGCGACCTCTCAGCTATATAGTAGCACTCCAATGGGACCGCAAAATCAACCAGACTACATCAACGCGGTAGTCGCTATCCAAACCGAATTAACGCCAATTGAACTGCTTGATTGCACTCAAAAGATCGAACTAGAGCAAGGGCGCGTCCGTAAAGACGAACGTTGGGGACCAAGAACCTTGGATCTCGACATTGTGCTATACGGCAATGAGGTGATCGATTCAGAGCGCTTAATCGTTCCTCATTATGGAATGAAAGAACGAGAGTTTGTACTCTACCCGCTTGCTGAAATCGCACCAAGTTTACAACTCCCTGATGGGACTGAGCTGACAGAACTACTGAAAATAGTAGATAAGAACGGGCTCAATGTTTGGCAACAATAGCCAAGCGCATTAAGGAAAACCAATGAAAAAAGTAACCATTAACGACCTGATCAAATGCAAACGTGAAGGCCGTAAATTTGCGACTTCGACAGCTTATGATGCGAGCTTTGCTCAATTATTCGAAAGCCAAGAAATGCCAGTTCTGCTTGTCGGTGATTCACTGGGTATGGTTTTACAAGGCCATAACGATACATTACCAGTAACCGTTGAAGACATTGCTTACCATACTCGCTCAGTGCGTGCTGGTAGCCCAAATTGTCTTCTTATGGCTGACATGCCTTTCATGAGCTACGCGACGCCAGAACAAGCTTGTGAGAGCGCAGCGACTTTGATGCGTGCTGGTGCGAACATGGTAAAAATCGAAGGCGGAAGCTGGTTGGTTGATACTGTGAAGATGCTAACAGAACGTGCAGTACCAGTATGTGCACACTTAGGCTTGACGCCCCAGTCTGTGAACATTTTTGGTGGTTACAAGATTCAAGGTCGTGACGACGAGCAAGCCGACAAAATGGTTGCTGACGCGTTAGCACTGCAAAACGCAGGCGCTCAAATCGTTCTACTTGAATGTGTGCCAGCTTCATTGGCAAAACGAATTACAGAAGCTTGTGACGTACCGGTTATCGGTATCGGCGCAGGTAATGTTACCGATGGTCAGATCTTGGTTATGCATGACATGTTCGGTATTTCTGCGAACTACATGCCGAAGTTCTCTAAGAACTTCCTAGCAGAAACAGGTGATATGCGTAAGGCAGTAGCTCTATACAAAGAAGAAGTAGAGAGCGCGCGCTTCCCTGATGAAGCTCATACAATCGCTTAGGAGTAAGTATGCAAACTTTTGCTGAAATAGCGGCTCTTCGTGAGCAGATTAAACAGTTTAAGCGTGATGGACGTACGGTTGCTTTTGTACCGACAATGGGAAACCTGCATGAAGGCCACCTGACTCTGGTAAAGAAAGCTCGTGAACTGGCCGACATCGTTGTGGTAAGCATCTTTGTAAACCCAATGCAGTTTGACCGTGCAGACGACCTAAACAACTACCCTCGAACGTTAGAAGCAGATTTAAGCAAACTAACAGGTGAAGGGGTTGAGCTAGTATTTACACCAACGCCAGAGGTGATGTACCCAGATGGATTAGACAAGCAGACGTTTGTTGAGGTCCCTGGCATATCTCACATGCTTGAAGGTGCCTCTCGTCCAGGTCACTTCCGTGGTGTATCAACCATTGTCACTAAACTGTTTAATATCGTTCAGCCAGACTTTGCATGCTTCGGCGAGAAAGACTTTCAGCAACTTGCTGTTATTCGCCAGATGACCACTGATTTAGCATTAGACATTGAAGTTGTCGGCGTTGCGACCGTTCGTGAAATGGATGGTTTGGCAATGAGCTCTCGCAATAGCAACCTAACGATTGACGAGCGCCAACGAGCGCCCGTTTTAGCGCGTACTATGCGCTGGATCAGCAGCGCTATTCGTGGTGGTCGCGATGATTACGCATCAGTGATTGAAGATGCTACTGACCAGCTACGCGCTGCAGATCTTCAACCTGACGAAATCTTCATTTGTGATGCTAAAACTCTGCAAGCGATCACTTCAGAATCAACTCAAGCAGTGATTCTAATGTCGGCTTTCCTAGGTAAGACGCGTCTTATCGATAACCAAGTTCTCGATTTGGTAACGGAAACCAAAGAAGAAGTGAAAGAAGAAACGACTGAATAGTCGGCTTCTGCTCTTAACGCAAAACAAAAAAAAGGTCGATGTTATATCGACCTTTTTCTTTACCTGTTACTTAGATGAACCAAAGGTTAGCTACGTAAGCCAATACCCTTTGTCACTAGGTAGTGTGCAATGCCATACAACAGCACGATAAACACACCTAGTACGCCAAACGACGTCACGATCCCCACATCAGACACACCCAAGAAGCCATATCTGAACGCGTTAACCATGTACACGATAGGGTTCAACTTCGATACACCTTGCCAGAATTCAGGCAATAGACTGATCGAGTAGAACACACCACCAAGGTACGTCAGCGGCGTTAAGATAAAGGTTGGGATAATAGAGATATCATCAAACGTGCGTGCGAATACCGCGTTAATCAAGCCACCCAAAGCGAATACTACCGACGTTAAAAATACCGTCGCAATGATCACGCCCCAATGGTCAACTTGTAAGTCGACAAAGAACAACGACACGAAGGTTACTATGGTACCCACTAACAATCCACGAACCACACCACCCATTACGAAGCCGGCGATAATCACGTAGTTAGGAACAGGCGCTACAAGCAGCTCTTCAATGTTCTTCTGGAACTTGGCACTAAAGAACGATGAAGCAACGTTGGAATATGAGTTGGTGATCACCGACATCATGATCAGACCGGGAACAATGTATTCCATGTAGCTAAAGCCGTTCATTTCACCAATACGCGCACCAATCAGGTTACCGAAGATGATGAAGTAAAGCGTCATGGTAATCGCTGGCGGCACCAGAGTCTGCACCCATATACGAGTAAAGCGATTGATCTCTTTGGTCAACAAACTGCAGAAAGCGGTCCAATATAGGCTGTACATATTATTTACTCCCCTCACGGACGATACTCACAAATAGCTCTTCTAGACGGTTTGCTTTGTTACGCATAGAGAGGACTTTAACCTGTTGCTCGCTCAATTGAGCAAAGATGGTATTCAAACCTAGGTTCTTGTCGATTTCGATTTCTAGCGAGCCATTGACCATCACTTGGCTATTCACGCCTTCAAGCTTAGGTTCAGTCGTGCCCTCTTCCAGATCCAGAATAAAGGTCTCAGCACTCAATTTGCCCAACAGCGCTTTCATTGTTGTGTTCTCAATCAGCTCACCGCGATTGATGATACCAATGTTGCGACACAGCATTTCTGCTTCTTCTAGGTAGTGCGTGGTCAAGATAATGGTAATGCCCTGCTTCTCATTGATCTCTTTTAGGAATTCCCACATTGAACGACGTAGTTCAATATCAACGCCTGCTGTCGGTTCATCAAGGATCAACAAATGAGGTTCATGCATCAATGCACGCGCGATCATCAAACGACGCTTCATACCACCAGACAAGTTACGCGCGCGTTCGCCACGCTTTTCCCACAGATCGAGTTGAGATAGGTACTTTTTCGCTCGCTCTTTCGCTAATGCTTTTGGCACGCCGTAATAACCCGCTTGTTGCAGCACGATCTGTTCAACGGTTTCAAACGGGTTAAAGTTAAACTCTTGAGGCACAAGGCCTAAGTTCTGCTTCGCCAATTCCAGATCGGTATCAATGTCGTAGCCGAACACTTTAACCTTGCCTGACGTTTTATTTACCAGTGAAGAGATAACACCAATGGTGGTTGATTTACCCGCACCATTGGGACCAAGTAGTGCGTAAAAGTCGCCTTTTTCTACTTGTAAACTAACGCCCTTAAGAGCCTCGAAGCCCCCAGCATAAGTTTTTCTTAATTGCTCAATTTCTAATGCATACATAGAGATAGACTGCCATTTGCTATAGATAAGATGTAGACGACCGAGCTTGAGGAAGAGAGTAATGCTTAAAACGAGCTAGCAGAAAACTAACCCAAACTTGTTAACTCGGCCATTTTGCAAACAAGTTTATCGTTGATTGACGATTAATACAAATATCGTGTGAGAGTTTCTTTCGAAAACAAATAAGCGTCTTGGCTACGTGAAGACTAAATCAACGTTCAATAAATATAAAAATGCCGCTAAGTGATTCACTTAACGGCATTAATGATCAGTCTTGACGTGAGCGTCTATAGCTTATTCATATCAGGTCATTCATATCAGCTTATTACTGAAAAATTAAACTGACTCAAATTGATGCTCATCTCTGTCGACATAGCTTGTTGCTGCCGTCAGGGCTTCATATCTGAATCGATAAGTGTTGGATTCAGGTACTAGGTCAATCACGTGGAACTTCTCTAGTTGTTGACGAGTATTCTCATTAGGACACAGCAGATACACCTCACACTGCGCATCCAATGCATCTTTAATCGCATTCTCTAGCGCTAGGCCAACAGTGACATCAATCATAGGTACATCTGTCAGGTCTAGAATCATCGCTTCATAGTCAGAGATACTTGAGTGCTGACGTGAAATCGCCTTTGAAACGCTGAATATCATCGGCCCTGATAGGTAGAAGAATAGCACCTTACCATTGGCACTATCGAGTAACTGACGTTCGCTATCAGTCAATGGGATATCGTCTTCATCATCACCATCACTGATCGCCTTAACTTGTCTGGCTTGCTCTCGGCTTAATCTTTCAATAATCAGAATATTCGAGATAAACACACCCAGTCCAACGGCAATAATCAAGTCAACAAACACAGTCAATAGCATCACGCCGTACATCACGCCCATGCCGGCATAGCTAACCTTGTGCGCGCGCTGGATAAAGCTCCAATCTAGGATATTGAAACCAACATACATCGCGATACCAGCCAGCACTGCCATAGGAATCGGTTCTGTTAAACCACCTGCAACCAATACCACGAGCGCAAGTACTAAAGCTCGAATAACACCTGAAAGCGGAGAACGCGCTCCCACCTGAATATTGGTTACAGTCCCCATAGTGGCACCCGCGCCAGGTAGTGCACCAAACAGACCAGAGATCATATTGGCAATGCCTTGGCCACGAAGCTCTTTGTCTGAGTCATGCTCTTTACGAGTCAATGAATCTCCGATAACCGCGGTCAAAAGCGTATCAATACAACCTAATGTACCAAGCACCAAGGCATCGATAACCATAGTAGTAAACTGTTCAGCGCTGATCGTAGGGATAACGAGGGAAGGTAAACCAGCTGGGATTTCACCAATACGGCGAATAGAGTCGGTATCAAAAATAATGACGGACAAGAGCGTTACAGCCACTAACGCGACCAGTTGAGCAGGCACATACTTACGATACTTAGCGGGGAAGCCAAAAAGAATACCGAGTGTCAGAGCACCTAGAAATAGCTCACTCACTTTTAAGTTTGCTAGCGTATCAGGTAAAGCAGAGAGCGTGCCCATTACACCACCGGATGGAGCGGCATGCCCTAACAATGGAGACAGCTGCAAGATAATCAGAATAACGCCAATGCCCGACATGAATCCGGAGATCACGCTATATGGCATCAAAGTGACGTATTTTCCTAGCTTTAACGTACCAAGTAATATCTGGAATGCACCGGCCATCATCACGACAGTAAAGGTCATTGCCATACCCGTTTCAGGATATTTAGCAACCATACTCGTCATTACGGCAGTCATGATCACCGTCATCGGGCCGGTAGGTTCAGAAATCAAACTACTCGAACCGCCAAACAATGCTGCAAATAGGCCAACCATAATGGCGCCCCACAAGCCAGCTTCAGCTCCCGCGCCAGAAGCAACACCAAATGCCAATGCTAAAGGTAACGAGATGATGGCTGTAGTTACACCGCCAAACATATCCCCTTTGAGATTGATATCCGTAAAACGACTTCCAAACAAAACACACCTTCCTGATGATGAAATGACAAACCTTATCACTTTAGCAAATGTATCAAGTGTTCAGAAAGTGTTAATTCAATCACATTATTCATGTCTTATAACCGGATTATTGATAGTGGGCTAAGTTTATGATTTTCCGTACTAGAACACGTCAGATGAGTACATTTTGACGCAGTTTTTACGAGATTGAATTTGTAACATTGTGTATAGTTAAGCATCTTAATTGAGGGATGTAAGAAGCAAGATGCCAGAAATAAAACAGCTTTTTGAGAACAATTCCAAATGGTCTGAAGAAATTCGCTCTGAAAGACCTGAGTATTT
The DNA here is from genome assembly GCF_041467155.1 of Vibrio sp. 10N.247.310.23. Lineage (NCBI taxonomy): Bacteria > Pseudomonadati > Pseudomonadota > Gammaproteobacteria > Vibrionales > Vibrionaceae > Vibrio > Vibrio sp. 10N.247.310.23. The sequence continues at coordinate 207,542 of NZ_JBFSTZ010000005.1, forward strand.
TACAACGCTTGAAGAGGGTCAAAGCCCTGGTTTTCTATGGATAGGTTGTTCAGATAGCCGAGTTCCAGCCGAGCGCCTGACTGGCTTATATTCTGGAGAACTGTTTGTTCACCGAAACGTGGCCAACCAAGTGGTTCATACAGACCTAAACTGTCTATCTGTTGTTCAGTACGCAGTAGATGTGCTTAAAGTGAAACACATTATTGTCTGTGGTCACTACGGTTGTGGCGGTGTTAACGCGGCGATTGATAACCCTAAACTTGGTCTTATCAACAACTGGTTACTGCACATCCGTGACAATTACCTAAAATACCGCAAGCAAATCGAGGGGCTTCCTCGTGAGCAATGGGGTGACAAGTTATGCGAAATTAACGTCGCAGAACAGGTTTATAACCTAGGTAACTCAACCATTATGCAAAATGCGTGGGAGCGTGGCCAAGACGTTGAAATCCATGGTGTGGTTTATGGTATTGGCGATGGCAAGCTACAGGACCTTGGCGTACGTTGCTCAAGTAACGATACTTTAGAGAACAGTCACTTAGATGCATTAAACAAGATCTTAACGACGCCTCTTCTTAGTCAACAAAGCTAACCCATTCCGTCATATATACAAAAAGCCCGCATCAAGCGGGCTTTTTAATGACTTCTAAACCACAAGCGTAATGATTACTCTTGAGGTACTACCTTACCGATGTACGGTAGGTGACGATATTTTTGTGCGTAGTCGATACCAACACCAACAACAAACTCGTCTGGGATCTCAAAACCAATCCATTTTGTATCGACAGTCACTTCACGGCGAGAAGGCTTGTCTAATAGCGTACAAATTTCGATAGACTTAGGACCACGTAGGCTCAGAATCTCTTTTACTTTAGTCAGCGTGTTACCTGTATCGATAATATCCTCTACAAGTAGAACGTCTTTACCTTGGATATCATCATCAAGATCTTTCAAAATACGAACATCACGTGAGCTTTCCATGCCGTTGCCGTAGCTAGACGCGGTCATGAAATCAACTTGGTGAGTTAAATCGATAGCACGAGCAAGATCTGCCATAAAGACAAAAGATCCACGCAATAAGCCAACTAAAACTAGATCTTCACTACCGTTGTAGTGTTCCGTGATCTGTTTGCCTAGTTCGTTCACTCGATCCTGAACTTCTTGCTCAGAGATCATGACTTCAACTGTATGCTTCATACTGCTCTCATTCTATTTGGTGATTGCGACGAATGTTGACAGTTTCGTCAGTTGTGTCGCTCAATTTTGTGCGTAAGTCTAGCACTGCTCAAATACCCACACCACCTTATGGTTCGAATTTACTGTCAGATTCTCCACGAAATGTGCGCTGGTGCCTTATCCAATACTCGTCTCCTTTCACATCAATGTGGATCACGCTTTATGTATCAAGTTTGATGTAACTGTCTATAAAACAAGCTGAAAGGATTGACCATTCGCATATGCACCATTACACTCATCTTGGCTTAAATAATAATAAAATCATTAATATAAAAATTTCGTTGGCAAGGAAAATAAAATGGACTCAATATCTAAGAGACCTAGAACTAGGCTTTCACCTTTAAAAAGAAAACTTCAATTGATGGAAATCGCTCTTGAGGTATTCTCTCGCCGCGGCATCGGTCGTGGTGGACACGCTGATATTGCAGACATCGCTCAGGTGTCTGTCGCAACGGTATTTAACTACTTCCCAACCCGTGAAGATCTGGTTGATGAAGTACTAAATCACGTTGTACGCCAATTCTCTAACTTCCTTTCAGACAATATCGATCTGGATATTCACGCAAAACAAAACCTACATAATATTGCGACTGAAATGGTGACGTTAGTGGCTCAAGATAGCCATTGGTTAAATGTATGGTTCGAATGGAGCGCTTCGACTCGTGATGAAATATGGCCGCTATTCGTAACAACGAACCGCACTAACCAAATGTTAGTACAAAACATGTTTAGCAAAGCGATTGAACGCGGCGAAGTCTGTGACGATCACGACCCTAAACATCTAGCGAATCTATTCCACGGCATTTGCTACTCGCTATTCATCCAAGCGAAACGTGTAGAAACGCCAGAAGAGCTTTCAAGCTTAACGGATAGCTATTTGAACATGCTGTGCATTTATAAATAGATTTGAAATTCGGTCTTCGAAAAAAACTTAGGGATTGGCGTATTGCGTCAATCCTTTTTTGTTTTTAGCACTCGCTCTTCGTATCCCGGAGCGCAGCGTACTCGCATCTCGGAGTGAAACGTTCCTGCGCCTTACTTCAGACATAAAAAAGCCGCTGACAAATCAGCGGCTTTTAAAAACATTAGCGAGTGACTAAGAAAGAATTACTTCTTCTTTTTCACTGCTTTTTTGTTTGGAAGGTCAGTGATTGAACCTTCGAATACTTCCGCAGCTAGACCAACAGACTCGTGTAGAGTTGGGTGAGCGTGGATAGTAAGAGCGATATCTTCTGCATCACAACCCATTTCGATTGCTAGGCCGATTTCGCCAAGAAGTTCACCACCGTTAGTACCAACAACAGCACCACCGATTACGCGATGAGTATCTTTATCGAAGATCATCTTAGTCACGCCGTCTGCACAGTCAGAAGCGATTGCACGACCAGAAGCAGCCCAAGGGAAAGTAGCAACTTCGTAATTGATGCCTTCAGCTTTCGCTTCTTTCTCAGTCTTACCTACCCAAGCAACTTCTGGCTCAGTGTACGCAATTGATGGGATTACTTTAGGGTCGAAGTAGTGCTTCTTACCAGAGATAACTTCAGCAGCTACGTGACCTTCATGCACACCTTTGTGAGCAAGCATTGGTTGACCAACAACATCACCGATCGCGTGGATGTGAGGAACGTTAGTACGCATTTGCTTATCAACATTGATGAAACCACGCTCATCAACTTCGATACCCGCTTTTTCAGCGTCGATAAGTGCACCGTTTGGAACACGACCGATAGCAACAAGAACAGCATCGTAGCGTTCAGCTTCAGCTGGTGCTTTTTTGCCTTCCATTGAAACGTAGATACCGTCTTCTTTTGCTTCAACAGCAGTCACTTTAGTTTCAAGCATTAGCTTGAACTTGTTCTTAATGCGCTTAGTGAAAACTTTAACGATGTCTTTATCCGCAGCAGGGATAACTTGATCGAACATCTCTACAACTTCAACTTTAGAACCTAGAGAGTGGTAAACCGTACCCATCTCAAGACCGATGATACCGCCGCCCATGATAAGCAGTTTTTCAGGTACTTCGTTTAGTTCTAGTGCATCCGTAGAATCCCAAATACGTGGGTCTTCATGTGGGATGAAAGGAAGTTTGATTGGGCGAGAACCCGCAGCAATGATTGCGTTGTCGAAGTTAACAGTTGTTGCTTCGCCTTCGCCTTCAACAAGAATGCTGTTAGGACCAGTGAACTTACCGAAACCGTTAACAACAGTAACGTTACGCATCTTAGCCATACCGCCAAGACCGCCAGTTAGTTGATCAACTACTTTTTCTTTCCAGATACGGATCTTGTTGATGTCCGTTTGTGGCTCGCCGAATACAACGCCGTGCTCTGCCATCGCTTTAGCTTCTTCGATTACTTTAGAAACGTGAAGAAGTGCTTTTGATGGAATACAACCAACGTTTAGACATACACCACCAAGAGTGCTGTAACGTTCAACTAGTACTGTTTCTAGACCTAAATCCGCACAACGGAATGCCGCTGAGTAACCAGCAGGACCTGAACCAAGTACAACAACTTGGGCTTTAATTTCTTTGCTCATTGTGACCTCTTGTAGTCATTATCCCTAACAGGCTGAGTAGATGTTCTTAAAATTATTGGGCTTTCAAACAGGAAACATTTTACAGAGATGTTAACAGTGTGAAAGTAGCTTTAAGTTAGCCTGTGAGCTAGACAACAATTCCCCATCAGATTATGAGAAATGCAGGAAACTGTTCTCTAAAAATAGTCTTTATATAAAGAATTAAGGTGACCCGAAAGTCACCTTAATAATTACTTTCTCAATTACAGTACTAGACGACGAATGTCAGATAGTGCGCTGTTTAGGAAAGTAATGAAGCGTGCACCTTCAGCACCATCGATCACACGGTGGTCGTATGATAGAGACAGTGGAAGCTGTAGACGTGGTTGGAACTCTTTACCATTCCAAACTGGCTTAATTTCAGACTTAGATACACCTAGGATACCTACTTCTGGAGCATTTACGATTGGAGTAAATGCAGTACCGCCAATACCACCAAGGCTAGAGATTGTGAAACAACCGCCTTGCATGTCTGCCGCTGTTAGCTTACCAGAACGTGCTTTCTTAGAAACAGCCATTAGCTCTTCAGATAGCTCGTAAATGCCTTTCTTGTTCACGTCTTTGAAGACAGGAACAACTAGACCGTTTGGTGTATCAACAGCGATACCCACGTTTACGTACTTCTTAAGAATGATGCTTTCGCCATCTTCAGAAAGAGAAGAGTTAAACGCTGGGAATGCTTCTAGCGCTTTAGCAACAGCTTTCATGATGAACACAAGTGGAGTGATCTTCATGCCAGTGTCTTTCTTCGCTTCGATTGCGTTCTGTTCTTTACGGAATGCTTCTAGCTCAGTGATGTCTGCATTGTCCCACTGTGTAACGTGAGGGATCATTACCCAGTTACGGTGCAGGTTAGCGCCAGAGATCTTCTTAATCTTAGAAAGCTTCTGAACTTCAGTTTCGCCGAACTTGCTGAAGTCAACTTTTGGCCATGGTAGTAGACCAAGTGCAGAACCGTCGCCGCCTTTGCCAGATGCAGCTGCACCAGACTCAAGGCGCTTAAGTGCATCTTTAACGTAAGACTGAACGTCTTCTTTAAGGATACGGCTCTTACGACCAGTACCTTTAACCTTAGAAAGGTTAACGCCGAATTCACGAGCTAGACGACGAACTACTGGAGAAGCGTGCGCGTAGTCACCGTTCTCTTGGAAGTCGCCAGCTGCTGCTGGAGCCGCTGCAGGTGCTTCTGCTTTAGGAGCAGGTGCCGCCGCTGGAGCTGCTGCTTGTGCTGGAGCGGAAGCCGCTACTGCTACTGGAGCTGCGCCTTCCACAACGAAAGTCATGATTAGAGAGCCAGTTGACACTGTGTCGCCAGCTGCAATCTTGATTTCTTTTACTGTACCAGCGAATGGTGCAGGAACTTCCATTGAAGCTTTGTCGCCTTCAACAGTAATTAGAGATTGCTCTTCTTCTACTGTATCGCCAACTGCTACCATGATTTCAGTAACTTCTACTTCGTCACCACCGATATCAGGAACGTTTACTTCTTTTTCGGCTGCGGCCGGCGCTCCGGATGCTGCTGGAGCCGCTGCAACTGGTGCCGCCGCTGGAGCAGGAGCTGCTGCAACTGGAGCGCCAGAACCTGCCACTTCAAATACCATCACTAGAGAACCAGTAGATACTGAATCACCAGAAGCGATCTTGATTTCTTTAACGATACCAGCGAATGGTGCAGGTACTTCCATTGAAGCCTTGTCACCCTCAACAGTAAGAAGAGATTGCTCTTCTTCTACTGCGTCACCGATAGCAACCATGATTTCAGTTACTTCAACTTCATCACCGCCGATGTCAGGAACGTGAACTTCTTTAAGCTCAGCTGCCGCTGCAGGAGCAGCTGCAACTGGTGCCGCCGCTTCAACTGCTGGAGCAGCCGGTGCTGCTGCAGCACCTTCCGCAGGAGAGCCTGCCTCTTCAAAGATCATGATAAGAGAACCAGTAGAAACAGAATCGCCTTCTGCTACTTTGATTTCTTTAACGATACCCGCTTGAGACGCTGGAACTTCCATTGAAGCTTTGTCGCCTTCAACAGTGATCAGTGACTGCTCTTCTTCAACCTTGTCGCCAACGTTTACAAGAATCTCAGTTACTTCAACCTCGTCAGCACCGATGTCTGGTACATTAATTTCGATTGTCATTGTATTTACCTACCTTAATGCCAGTCTTATGCGTATTGCGGGTTAGTTTTTTCAGTGTCGATATCGAATTTAGCAATTGCTTCAACAACTACAGATTTCTCGATGTCACCACGTTTAGCCAGTTCAGTTAGAGCTGCAACTACGATGTAGCCAGCGTTCACTTCGAAGTGACGACGTAGGTTTGCACGGCTGTCAGAACGACCGAAACCATCTGTACCAAGTACTTTGTAAGACTCAGTTGGCATGTACGCACGTACTTGCTCAGCGTAGTTCTTCATGTAGTCAGTCACTGCGATTGCAGGTTCTTTACCAAGAACAGTCGTGATGTACGGTACTTTCTCTTCAGCTTCTGGGTGAAGCATGTTGTCACGCTCTACCGCTTGGCCGTCACGAGTTAGTTCGTTGAACGACGTTACTGAGAATACGTCAGATGCTACGCCGTACTCTTCGCTTAGAATTTCAGCCGCTTTACGCGCTTCGTTCATGATAGTACCAGAGCTCATTAGTTGAACTTTGCCCTTAGCACCAGCGTGAGATTCAAGCTTGTAGATACCTTTACGGATGCCTTCTTCAGCGCCTTCTGGCATTGCTGGCATTGCGTAGTTCTCGTTCATTACTGTTAGGTAGTAGTAAACGTTCTCTTGCTCAGGACCGTACATGCGACGGATACCGTCTTGCATGATTACCGCTAGCTCGTAAGCGAACGTTGGGTCGTAAGAGATACAGTTAGGGATAGTGTTCGCTTGGATGTGCGAGTGACCATCTTCGTGCTGTAGACCTTCACCGTTCAGTGTTGTACGACCTGCAGTAGCACCTAGTAGGAAGCCACGAGCTTGTTGGTCGCCTGCTAGCCATGCCATGTCACCAATACGTTGGAAACCGAACATTGAGTAGTAGATGTAGAACGGGATCATCGGTAGATCGTTTGTGCTGTATGAAGTTGCAGCAGCAACCCATGAAGCCATAGAACCTAGTTCGTTGATACCTTCTTGAAGAACTTGACCAGACGTTGCTTCTTTGTAGTAAGAAACGATGCCTTTATCTTCAGGTGTGTATTCTTGACCGTGTGGGTTGTAGATACCAACCTGACGGAATAGACCTTCCATACCGAATGTACGAGCTTCATCACAGATGATAGGAACGATGTTCTTACCAATGTTCTTATCTTTAAGAAGGATGTTTAGCGTACGTACATAAGCCATAGTTGTAGAGATATCACGCTTCTGTTCACCTAGTAGAGGTGCGAATGCGTCTAGCTCAGGAACCTTGAACTCTTGAGTAAACTTAGGAAGACGTGCAGGTGTGTAACCGTGTAGAGCGTTACGACGAGCGTGCATGTATTCGTACTCAGGCGTACCTTCTTCCAATTTCAGGTAAGGAAGTTCAGCGATCTTCTCATCTGAAAGGATGTCTTCTAGGCCTAGGCGATCACGTAGGTGTTGAACATGAGTCATGTCCATTTTCTTAACACCGTGTGCAATGTTCTTACCTTCAGCTGCATCACCCATGCCGTAACCTTTAACAGTCTTAGCTAGGATTACAGTTGGCTTACCGTTTGTCTCTTTTGCATTGTTGAATGCAGCAAACAGTTTAGAAGAATCGTGACCACCACGCTTAAGAGCGAAGATTTCGTCATCAGTCATGTCTGCAACTAGTGCAGCTGTTTCTGGGTACTTACCAAAGAAGTGCTCACGTACGTATGCGCCATCTTTAGATTTGAATGTTTGGTAGTCACCATCGATAGTTTCGTTCATTAGTTGAAGAAGCTTACCAGTAGTGTCTTTAGCTAGTAGAGAATCCCAGTTGCTACCCCAGATAACTTTAACAACGTTCCAACCTGCGCCTTTGAATAGGCCTTCAAGTTCTTGGATGATGCTACCGTTACCCATTACAGGGCCGTCTAGACGCTGTAGGTTACAGTTGATTAGGAAACATAGGTTGTCTAGTTTCTCACGCGCAGCGAAAGAAATAGCACCACGTGATTCTGGCTCATCCATCTCACCGTCACCTAGGAACGCGTATACGCGTTGCGCTGAAGTTTCTTTCAGGCCACGGCCGTCAAGGTACTTAAGGAAGCGCGCTTGGTAGATAGCAGAGATAGGACCAAGACCCATAGATACTGTCGGGAACTGCCAGAACTCAGGCATCAGTTTCGGGTGCGGGTAAGAAGGGATACCTTTACCATCAACTTCTTGACGGAAGTTATCTAGCTGTTCTTCAGTTAGACGACCTTCAACGAATGCACGAGAGTAGATACCTGGAGAGATGTGACCTTGGTAGTAAACTAGATCGCCACCGTCTGTCTCGTTTGGAGCACGGAAGAAGTGGTTGAAACATACTTCGTAGAACGCTGCTGCTGACTGGTAAGAAGCCATGTGACCACCAAGGTCTAGGTCTTTCTTAGAAGCACGCAATACGATCATGATTGCGTTCCAGCGAATAATCGAACGAATACGACGCTCAAGAGTTACGTCACCAGGGTAAGCTGGCTCTTGTGCTGCTGGAATTGTGTTGATGTAGTTTGTGTTGATGCCTGTAGCCATATCAACACCATCTAAACGCGCTTTATCTAGAACTTGTTCTAGTAAAAACTGTGCACGTTCTACACCTTCTTCACGTACTACTGACTCAAGAGCTTCTAACCAATCTTGAGTTTCCAGAGCATCAACGTCATGCTTCATGTCAGACATGGCGATCTATCCTTTTTGTTAGTTGGATTCTACTAAACACGTAAATAGCCGAAGTATTACGGCTATTTACCCTGTTGAATTCGACGTAAAGAACGTTCGCGGCGCGACTCTTCTTTGGTCAAATCCATCAATGTTTCTTCGATGTAAGCTAAATGAGAGTGTGACATTTCACGTGCCTGTTCTGGCTGTCCTGAAACGATCGCATCCACAATGTTAGCTCGATGTATACTCACTTTCTCCACAACGTCTTTACGACGATGCAACAGCTTTAAATTTTCTAAGACGTTTTGTTCGAGTAACGGAGCCAAGCTACGAACAATGTGCAATAACACCACATTGTGCGCTGCCTCTGTTAAAGCAATAAGAAAAGCCATCACCGCTGCAGATTCGGCTTCAATATCAACCTTATCTTGCGCACCGCGAATTTTTTCTTGGCATGCTTGAATTCGAGCAAAGTCTTCATCAGTTCCACGCAATGCCGCGAAGTAAGCCGAAATCCCTTCCATCGCATGACGCGATTCCAACAAGTCTAGTTGGGTTTCAGAATGGGACGACAACAAATTAAGCAAAGGATCTGAAAAGCTTTTCCAGATATTTTCGCTAACAAACGTACCTCCACCTTGACGGCGAGTAAGCAAGCGTTTTGCTTCTAAACGTTGTATCGCTTCTCGGATTGAAGGACGAGACACATCGAACTGTTTCGCCAGTTCGCGCTCAGGCGGCAGCTGCTGCCCTGGAGCCAGTGTTCCTTCCACTATCAACCTTTCTAACTCTTGTTCGATAACATCGGAGAGTTTTGGCTGACGAATCCTTTGATAAGCCATAGTTTGTTGTTCTTCTTTTTCTTCGCTGACAATTGGTAATACCAATTTTAAGTTGGGCAGAAATTAACATAATTAAAACGCCACTGTCCAGCCTAAAATTGACCTGCATCATAGAATACAGCGTGAATTAACCATGATTTAACAAATGAAATTTAAAACAGCAACCAAATTGGTCTTACCATTTACAGGGGTAATACTTTTGGGGAGTGTTCGTGCTAGAAAGTTTCAGGATAAAAATGAATTGTTTCAGAAAGATTAGTGTCACTCGTTTAAAAATCGAACCAAGCGCACATTTAGGGTGGAAATTCTGTTCATAAGTTTTAATAAATGAGTGTTTGATAAGCTCGTCACACTCTCGATTTATTGATGCTCCCCGTCCGACCACTTCCTTTACAAAAGCACAACAAAAATTCACAAACAATTATGCTCATCGTTGATTATCTAGAGCCCTTCAATGAGCAGAGTCTTGTTGTGAATTCGGATTTAGAAACTCAGTTGGCCTTGATATTTCTTCCAATCAAAAACCAAACCGGGGTCAGTCTTTCGTAGCGGGGCGATGTATTGATGGCCAGTGATACGCTGACGCGTAATCTGCGGGAAGTTCGACACCAATGTCTCCGTTAATTGAGCCAAAGATTGGTATTGCTGCTCGGTATAAGCAACAAAGTCACTGCCTTCCAGTTCAATGCCAATAGAGTAGTCATTACACCTTTCACGGCCAGCGAAGCTCGATTGACCCGCATGCCAAGCTCGGTCTAAGAAAGAAACGAACTGCACCACTTCCCCATCGCGACGAATCAAACAGTGCGCCGACACGCCCATTTGGTGAATCACCTTAAAAAACGGGTGTTCCTTCGGGTCGAGTTTGCCCGTAAAAAACAGTTCTATGTAAGGCCCACCAAATTGACCCGGAGGCAAGCTAATGTTGTGAACCACCAGCAGAGAGATATCGTCGGCACTCGGTCGAGCATCAAAATACGGAGAAGGAACATGCCGAGCATTGTCGTACCATCCGTTGGAGCTCATCGTCATCTTAGTCTCGCTTTCTTTTCTGCTAGCACAATAAGATGTGACTTTGCCCATAGAGCAGTCGCGCTAGCCTCTTTAATTTGAAGTTAAGCAAGAGTATCATTCCATTCCCACTCCTTTTCAAGATTAGATTTGCGATGAAAAACACACATAACAGCCACCAACGCCTTGATTACTTAAAAGAGCAACTGCCGCTAGAGATCACTCGCGCAGTCGCTGAGACCATCAAAGAAGATCTAGGTGGAACGTTAGATCCAGCGGCTGATATTACGGCAAGTCTAATCCCTGCAGACGCAATCAACAGCGCAACCATTATTACCCGTGAGCACGGCGTGTTCTGCGGTAAAGCTTGGGCTGATGAAGTGTTTAAGCAACTGGGCGGTGAAGTGACTATCGAGTGGAATGTAGAAGATGGCGACAAGGTTGAACCAAACCAAACACTTTGCACCCTAACTGGCCCAGCACGTGCGCTATTAACCGGTGAGCGTAATGCCATGAACTTCATTCAAACGCTATCTGGCTGTGCGACAACAACAGCGATCTACGCAGACAAAGTTAAGCACACAGAATGCCGCCTGTTAGACACTCGCAAAACAATTCCTGGCCTTCGCAGCGCACTAAAATACGCTGTCGCTTGTGGTGGCGGTTTCAACCACCGTATTGGCGTTTTCGATGCTTACCTAATCAAAGAAAACCACATCATCGCTTGTGGTGGCATTGAGAAAGCTATCTCTACTGCAAAAGAGCTAAACCCAGGTAAACCAGTAGAAGTAGAAACAGAGAGCCTAGCAGAGCTAGAGCAAGCGATCAGTGCTGGCGCAGACATCATCATGCTAGACAACTTCACCACAGACATGATGCGTGAAGCGGTTAAAATCAATGCGGGCCGCGCTGCATTAGAAAACTCAGGTAACGTCACTCTCGACACTATCGCAGAGTTCGCTGAGACGGGTGTTGATTACATCTCGGTAGGTGCGCTGACTAAGCACCTAAAAGCAATGGATCTATCAATGAGATTCAAAGCGTAATTGACTGAATAATAAATAATTTCTGTAAAGGCACTGTTAATAACGGTGCCTTTTTTATTGCCTGAATTATCAATATTTCAAGCAGTTATTTAAGCTGATCGCATAATTTTGCCTGCTATATGAAACACTACACCAATAAATACCAAACCGCTCGCGACCGCACCTGAACACCATTCCACTACCCCATCTCAACTTCTATTCTTTCCATCAACCAGTGCTTGCGCTGAAACAAACTAAACAATGGAATAGAACAATGAATAACAAGAACAAAAGAACGAACCAGAAAGGCTTTACGCTGATTGAATTGATGATTGTGGTGGCGATTATTGGGATCTTATCCGCATTTGCTGTACCTGCTTATCAAAACTATACAAACAAAACACATGCATCTGAAATGCTAAATGCTTCATCCGCAATAAAAACAGGCGTAAGTGTTTGTTTATTAAGTGGTAACACAGCATGTTCTTCAGGCGGCAATGGAGTTCCAGCCTCTCAAACATTCGATAAATCCGCGAATGATAAATTTGCTGTCGCCTCTACTGTTACAGTGACAGCAGCAGCAACAAGCTCTGCAGCAGCAACAATTACCGGAACAATTACAGCAACAGTTGACGCAACAAAAGGGAAAGCTGGTCTTAAAAAATCTGGAACCTTAACAATAACACCTAAGTTAACTACACATGGCGTGACTTGGATCGTTGCTTGTGACTTAGGCTCGACTGATTACTGTCCAAACACATAATGCTAACCAACCTCCCAACCGTTCTCCGTCAGGCTGACTTACTTAGCCTGACTCAAGAACAAGCTGTTGCGGAACATGTACAAGCTTCAGGTATTTCGACACCTGAAGCTTTGATCGTTCTAGATTTCTTCACAGGCAACTCCTTAGCAAACAACATTAAAACCATCTTCGGCTTACCGTTAGTACAACTTGCCAATATGGACTATGAGACACTATGTGACCAATTAGGGCTTCGTGAACTGATTACCAAATATCGTGCTATCCCGATTTCAGTATCTAGCTCGACTCTCACACTCGCCTCTGCCGACCCGACCGATTTACAAGCGGAAGATGACTTTCGATTTGCGACGGGATTACAGATTGAACTGGTTGTCGCCAACTACTCTGAATTAGAAGGTGCGATACGCAAGCTGTATGGCCGCTCTATTTCAGGGCAAGACTCTAAACGCAAAGAGATCACTCAAGATGAACTCGCCAATCTTGTTGAAGTGTCTGACGACGAGATAGCATCGATAGAAGATCTCAGCCAAGACGATTCCCCTGTCAGCCGCTTTATCAATCAGATACTGGTTGATGCGGTACGCAAAGGCGCATCAGATATCCACTTCGAACCTTACGAAGAGCACTACCGAGTGCGACTGCGTTGTGATGGTATCCTTGTTGAAATACAGCAACCCGCCTCTCACCTAAGTCGTCGTCTATCAGCTCGCTTAAAGATCCTCGCCAAGCTTGATATCGCTGAACGCCGCTTGCCTCAAGACGGTCGTATTAAACTGCGTCTAAATGACGACTTGGCGATTGATATGCGGGTATCAACGCTGCCGACCTTGTGGGGTGAAAAGATCGTTCTTCGACTGCTTGATAGCAGCGCGGCCAATCTAGATATCGATAAGTTAGGTTACACCGAAGATCAAAAAGCACTCTACCTCAATGCCCTGAAGCGCCCACAAGGGATGATCTTAATGACAGGTCCAACTGGCAGCGGAAAAACCGTCTCCCTTTATACTGGCCTTCGAGTGCTCAACACTACTGAACGCAACATCTCAACAGCCGAAGATCCGGTGGAAATTAACCTATGTGGTATCAATCAGGTACAAGTGACACCTAAGATCGGCTTTGGGTTTGCGGAAGCGCTACGATCATTTTTACGACAAGACCCCGATGTTGTAATGGTTGGAGAGATCCGAGACTTGGAAACTGCAGAGATCGCGATCAAAGCGTCGCAAACCGGACATTTAGTACTTTCAACATTACACACCAACTCAGCAGCAGAAACCGTCACCCGACTCGCCCACATGGGGATTGAGCCCTTTAACCTCGCTTCGTCATTAAGCTTAATTATCGCGCAGCGACTGGCAAGGCGACTCTGCAACCACTGTAAAGCAGCTGACAAATCGCCGGACATATTTCTGCGTCACTCTATTCCTAACAATCAAACACTCTACAAAGCCAACCCTAAAGGGTGCAATGAGTGTAATCAGGGTTACTCCGGTCGAGTGGGCATCTACGAAGTGATGCCGTTCACCGACAAACTAAAAAATAGCCTGATCAATAAACCTAACGCGTTAGAGATTGAAGACATCGCGCGTAGAGAAGGCATGAGAACACTGCAAGAGTCCGGTATCGATAAGTTGCTTGAAGGCACGACCAGTTATCAAGAACTGCAACGTGTTCTGTATCTATAATTCATCGGAGCGCTCATGACGACCAAACTTCAGTCACAATTAAAAAACTACCACTGGAAAGGCATCAATAGCTCAGGCAAAAAGGTGTCAGGGCAAACCTTGGCACTCGCCGAATTAGAAGTACGAGAAAAGCTCAAAGAGCAGCATATTCAGATTAAGAAAATCAAAAAGAAAAGTATCTCAGCAATCACTCGTTTAACTCATCGAGTCAAAGCCAAAGATATCACTATTTTGACTCGACAACTGGCTACCATGTTGGCAACTGGTGTGCCGATCGTGCAAGCCATCAAGCTAGTGTCAGACAATCACCGCAAAGCAGAAATGAAATCGATTCTATCGCATATCTGCAAAGGTGTAGAAGCCGGAACGCCAATCTCAAAAGCGATGCGAACCGCAAGCCGCCACTTTGATGACCTCTATACCGACTTGGTCGCGACAGGCGAACTCTCCGGTAACCTAGCACAAGTGTTCGAACGTTTGGCGACCTATAGAGAAAAGAGCGAGCAGTTAAAGTCCAAAGTCGTCAAAGCACTCATCTACCCCGCGATGGTGGTCACCGTTGCACTGACCGTTTCTTATTTAATGCTGACCATGGTGATTCCAGAGTTTGAGTCGATGTTTTCAGGCTTTGGCGCCGACCTGCCTTGGTTCACTCAGCAGGTACTCTATCTGTCACATTGGATGCAGGCTTACAGTTTTTATACCGCTGTGGGCATTGGGCTTGTTGTCCTGATTATTTACCAACTGTGTCAACGTTCCCACTCGATCAGACTGTCTGTCAGTCGGCTAGGATTGCGCTTCCCTGTTCTCGGTGGCGTATTAGCGAAAGCCTCAATAGCCAAATTCAGCCGAACCTTATCAACAAGCTTTAGTTCCGGTATTCCTATTTTAATGAGCCTAAAAACCACAGCCAAAACCGCAGGCAACCTACATTATGAATCAGCAATCATTGAGGTTCACCGAGAAACCGCAGCAGGCATGCCGATGTATATCGCGATGCGCAATACCAATGCCTTCCCTGAAATGGTGTTGCAGATGGTGATGATTGGTGAAGAGTCGGGCAACCTTGATGATATGCTCAATAAAGTCGCTTCCATTTACGAGTTTGAAGTAGACAACACCGTCGACAATTTAGGCAAAATTTTAGAACCATTGATCATCGTATTTTTGGGAACGGTTGTTGGCGGGCTTGTGGTTGCGATGTACTTACCGATCTTTAATCTTATGAGTGTGTTAGGATAGCCAAAAGCAACTTAACACCCATGAGTAGCAAACTTCTGCTCATATAGATCAAGTGGTAAAGGACACTATGGAAGTATTTCACTACTATCCTTGGCTATTCCCCGTATTAGCTTTCATTTTTAGCCTTCTTATCGGCAGCTTCCTCAATGTAGTCATACACCGCTTACCGATTATGATGGAGCGAGAGTGGCAACAAGAGTGCTCGGAATATTTCTCTCAATATAAAATTCCAGCGCCAGAGGGAAAGTTCAATCTCAGCATTCCTCGTTCAACCTGCCCGAAATGCAAAACCCAATTAAGAATCGTCGACAATATCCCAGTGTTAAGCTGGTTGCTCTTAAAGGGTA
Source organism: Vibrio sp. 10N.247.310.23 (assembly GCF_041467155.1). Classification (NCBI taxonomy): domain Bacteria; kingdom Pseudomonadati; phylum Pseudomonadota; class Gammaproteobacteria; order Vibrionales; family Vibrionaceae; genus Vibrio; species Vibrio sp. 10N.247.310.23. The sequence goes on from NZ_JBFSTZ010000005.1 coordinate 223,077, forward strand.
AGTGCCACAGCTGTGCGAATCCAATCAGCGCTCGCTACCCTTTGGTCGAACTGCTTACAGCAATACTTTGCACAATGGTTGCTAGCCACTTTGGTTTCAGTTACTACGCCATTGCTTTGATTCTTTTCACCTTCGCACTGATTACCGCGACCTTTATCGATCTCGATACCATGTTGTTGCCTGATCAAATCACCTTGCCTTTGGTATGGTCCGGTATCGCATTAGCACTGTTTAATATCGGCCCAGTATCGCTGCAAGATTCCGTGGTTGGCGCAATGGCTGGTTACCTCGCTTTATGGTCTGTTTATTGGTTGTTCAAACTACTGACAGGCAAAGAAGGCATGGGTTACGGTGACTTCAAACTCCTGGCTGCGCTTGGCGCATGGCTTGGTTGGCAGCACCTACCGATGATCATCCTTTTATCTTCGCTTGTTGGCCTTGTGTTTGGTTTGATTCAACTTCGCTTGAAACAGCAAGGCATAGATAAAGCCTTTCCATTTGGGCCCTACCTTGCGATTGCGGGTTGGGTAAGCTTGATGTGGGGTAACGACATCATGGGTTGGTATTTCACTTCTGTACTAGGAATTTAACCATGGCAATCATTATCGGATTAAGCGGTGGTATCGCCAGTGGCAAAACCACGGTCGCTAACCTGTTCAATGAACATTTTAATATAGATATTGTTGATGCTGATATCGTGGCGCGTGAAGTGGTTGCGCTGGGCAGTGTCGGCTTAAAACAGATTACAGAACACTTTGGTGAGTCTATCTTGCTTGACGATGGAACACTCAACCGAAGTCGACTGCGTGAGCTGATCTTCTCAGATCCTAAAGAGAAGCAGTGGCTCAATGATCTTCTTCATCCCATGATCCGTGACAAAATTGACAGTGACCTGTCTAAAATCACATCCCCGTATGGTTTATTAGTTGCGCCGCTATTGGTGGAAAACCAAATGCAAGGCATGGCCAATCGCGTATTAATTGTTGATGTGCCAGTAGAAGTTCAAATAGAGCGAACGATGAGTCGTGATAATGTTTCTAGAGAACAAGTTGCATCAATTTTAAAATCACAGGCTTCAAGAGAACAACGCTTAGCAGTTGCAGATGACGTGATTAAAAACCATACTAAAAACCAAGAACTTTTGCCTCAAATCACAGATTTACATCAAAAGTATCTGGCAATCAGTGCTGTAGATGGGTCAGAATAGAACAATGTTGAATGAAGGTTTGCTCGATGATCACCCATAAATTTGAACATCCTCTAAATGAGAAAACAAGAATCTACTTAAGAGTTGAATCGCTCTTGAGGCAGCTACACTTGTCTTCTACATTTTCCGATGCTCAACAGTATCAACTCTTTTTCCGTTCCATCTTTGATCTGATTGAAATCTTCGAACAGATCCAACTCAAGAGCGAACTCGCAAAAGATATTGAGAAGCAACGTGTAACCTACAAAAGCTGGTTGGATGTTGAAGGTGTCGATCAAGAGATGCTGACATCACTACTTAATGACATTGGTAACATCTATCGTGATCTGATGCAGGCAGAACGTTTTGGCCAATCACTTAAAGAAGACCGCTTCCTGAGTGCGATTCGCCAGCGCTTTAATCTTCCAGGTGGCTCATGCTGCTTTGATTTACCGGCACTGCATTATTGGCTGCACCTTCCTCTTGATAAGAGAATGCGAGATGCTAAAGCTTGGATGGACAGCTTACAGCCTCTGTATGAAGCGCTAACGCTATGGTTAAAGCTCACCAGAGAGACTGGTCACTTTAAAGAGCAAATTGCTCGCGCTGGCTTCTTCCAGAGCGATGCTGATGAAGCGAATATCCTTCGCCTTTCTATTCCAATGCAATACGGTGCTTATCCGATGATCTCCGGGCATAAAAACCGTTTTGCCGTTAAGTTCATGAGCTTTGAAACAGGACAAGCCTGTACTCAAGACATCGAATTTGAATTGGCTGTCTGCAGCTAATTAATTTCCTTTTATAGTTTGGCTTGAGCCTTCACTCGAGCCTAAACTCTTTCTTACAATACCCTCTAATTAAGAATCACTATGTCGAAAAAAATCACCATCGTTAAATGCCCTCAATGTAATGCCGACGTTGAATGGGGCGAACAAAGCCCACACCGCCCGTTTTGCAGTAAGCAATGTCAGATGATTGATTTCGGTGAATGGGCAGACGAAGAGAACAGCATTGCTGGCGCACCAGACATGTCAGATAGCGATGGTTGGTCGGAAGACCCGCACTAAGCAAATAGCGGGTAAATTTTGAAGGGTTGGCGTTTAACGTCAATCCTTTTTTATTGCCTATAGCATGGTACGAATAGAGATTCCTTACTCCTTCCTTCGTCAGTCTAGGGAATGACAGTTAAATGTGAGTTTCGTTTTAGTCCGTCATCCCCAAAAGCGAGGAACGAGTGAGTTCGGGATCTCTTACCTGTGAAACTCTAAATAGCAGACACAAAAAAGCGGAGCCAAATGGCTCCGCTTTTATCGATAGAATGCAAAAAGAATTACTTCTTAGTAAGCTTCTCTTTAATACGAGCTGACTTACCAGAACGCTCACGTAGGTAGTACAACTTGGCACGACGTACTGCACCACGGCGTTTAACTTCGATGCTATCAACCATTGGAGAGTGAGTTTGGAACGCACGCTCTACGCCTTCACCGTTCGAAATCTTACGAACTGTGAATGCAGAGTGTAGACCACGGTTACGAATAGCGATTACAACGCCTTCGAAAGCCTGTAGACGCTCACGGTCACCTTCTTTTACCTTAACCTGAACTACAACAGTGTCACCTGGTGCGAATTTAGGAAGGTCTGATTTTAGTTGCTCTTCTTCAAGAGCCTTGATGATGTTGCTCATTTGTATAAATTCCTAGAATAAACTGATACTAAATTTAATAGGTTACTGCTTGCTTTTCGTTAAGAGCGTTGCTCTTTAATGAATTCAGCCAGTAATTGTTCCTGTTCGTCAGTCAGAGCTAGGTTTTCCAGGAGCTCTGGTCTTCTTAGCCAAGTTCGGCCCAACGATTGTTTTAATCGCCAGCGACGAATGTCCTTATGGTTTCCAGACTTGAGTACCGATGGCACATCTTTATCGTCTAGCACCTCAGGGCGCGTATAATGGGGACAATCTAGCAAACCATTTGCAAAAGAATCTTCTTCTGCTGAAGCGAAATCTCCAAGTACACCCGGAACAAACCGAGAGACTGAATCAATCAACGTCATGGCTGGCAGTTCGCCACCCGTCATCACAAAATCGCCAATCGACCATTCTTCGTCGACTTCAGATTGAATAATGCGCTCATCTACCCCTTCATAGCGACCACAAATAAGAAGCAAGTTCTCGTTTGTTGCCAACTCTTCAACACCTTTCTGGTCGAGTTTACGACCTTGAGGTGAAAGATAGATTACTTTCGTCTTTCCCGGTGCTGCTTGCTTGGCAGTTTGGATAGCATCGCGCAAAGGCTGAACCATCATTAACATGCCAGGACCACCACCGTAAGGTCTGTCATCAACAGTGCGATGTTTATCATGAGTGAAATCGCGAGGATTCCATGTCTCAATAGATAAAAGACCTTTTTTAACCGCTTGACCTGTTACTCCAAAATCAGTAACAGAACGGAACATTTCAGGAAACAGGCTAATAATGCCAACCCACATGTGTTCTCTCGCTCTGTAATTTGGAGTTAGAATCCAGGATCCCAGTCAACTTCGATCCGGCGAGCTTCGCGATCAACTTTCTTGATCACTTGCTCTTCAAGGTACGGTACTAACCGTTCCTTTTGGCCAAAAGCATCTTTAAGATTTGCTTTGATTACTAGAACATCGTTCGAGCCAGTTTCTAATAGGTCAGTGACCTCACCAAGGTCGTAACCTTTAGTGGTAAAAACTTGCATACCGAACAATTCGCGCCAGTAGAATTCATCTTCTGACAATTCAGGTAACGAAGCAGGGTCAATAGCAATTTCAAAGTTAGTCATCAGTTGCGCGTCTTCACGAACATCTAATCCCGCTAGCTTACATACATAACCTTGGCCATGACGTTTCCAGCTCTCAACTTTGTACTCAACCCACTTACCCTTTAGGTTTAAATACCAAGGGCTGTAATCAAATATGCTTTCAGCATTGTCTGTGTAGGAGAACACTTTGAGCCAGCCACGAATACCATAGGTAGACCCAAGTTTACCCATGACAATTCTATTATTTTGCTCGCTCATAGTTTCTTTACCCTTCATCGACATAAGCTATTTCTCTTTAAAAAAGAATTAAGCCGCTTTTTGAGCGTCTTTAACTAGCTTAGCTACACGATCAGATAGAGATGCGCCTTGACCAACCCAGTGGTTAACACGATCTAGGTCTAGACGTAGACCTTCTTCTTGACCTTGAGCTGTAGGGTTAAAGAAACCTACTTTCTCGATGAAACGGCCAGTTGCAGCGTTACGGCTATCCGCAACTACGATTTGATAAAATGGGCGCTTCTTTGCACCGTGACGTGCCAAACGAATGGTTACCATGTCGTCCTCTTTGCTTTCTTAATAAAATAATTAACCCCAAGTATAAGTAAATAGCTTGGGGTCTCGTGCCAAATTAAAGCCCCGGAATTTTACTCTTATTCCGGTGCAATGCAAGGGCTTTAGCTATTTTTTCACCAACATAGCTGCCGTACACTTTCTGTGACACGGCTAACACTATGAAAAGTAACGTAGCTAAAGCTTACATTTGTAGATTATCGACCAAACGGGTTAAAGCCACCACCCATTCCGCCCATACCTCCACCGCCGCCCATCATGCCTTGCATGTTGCGCATCATGCCTTTCATGCCACCTTTCTGCATCTTCTTCATCATCTTCTGCATTTGGGTGAACTGCTTAAGCATACGGTTTACATCTTGTACCTGTGTACCAGAACCAGCGGCAATACGCTTTTTGCGTGAGCCTTTGATTAAGTCAGGGCGTTGACGCTCTTTCATGGTCATAGAGTTGATGATCGCTTCCATCTGCTTGAACATCTTGTCATCAACTTTATCTTTAACGTTATCTGGTAGCTGAGACATGCCTGGAAGCTTATCCATCATGCCCATCATGCCGCCCATGTTTTGCATCTGACCTAGCTGTTCACGGAAGTCTTCAAGGTCAAAGCCTTTCTTCTCTTTGAACTTCTTAGCCAGTTTCTCTGCTTTCTCGGTATCAACGTTTTTCTGTAGGTCTTCAATAAGAGACAGTACGTCGCCCATACCTAAGATACGAGAAGCAACACGATCTGGGTGGAACGGTTCTAGTGCGTCAGTCTTTTCACCAACACCCAAGAATTTAATCGGCTTGCCTGTGATATGACGAACAGACAGAGCAGCACCACCACGCGCATCACCATCAACTTTCGTCAAGATAACACCGGTTAGTGGTAACGCATCACCAAAGGCTTTTGCAGTGTTCGCAGCATCTTGACCTGTCATTGCATCAACAACGAACAGTGTCTCTACTGGTTTAATTGCAGTATGAAGCTCTTTGATCTCGCCCATCATCTCTTCATCGATAGCCAAACGACCCGCAGTATCGACAAGTAGCACGTCGTAGAATTTCTTCTTCGCGTGGTCGATTGCAGCGTTTGCAATATCAAGAGGCTTTTGATCAGCTGAAGATGGGAAGAAGTCTACGCCAACATCGCTTGCTAACGTTTCAAGCTGTTTGATCGCCGCTGGACGGTAAACGTCGGCAGACACAACCAAGACTTTCTTCTTGTCACGCTCAGTTAGAAGCTTAGATAGCTTACCTACCGATGTGGTTTTACCCGCACCTTGTAGACCCGCCATTAAGATAACGGCTGGCGGCTGCGCTGCTAGGTTAAGAGCCTCGTTAGACTCACCCATCACCGCTTCAAGTTCAGCTTGAACGATCTTAATGAATTCTTGACCAGGCGTTAGAGATTTAGAAACCTCAACACCCACAGCGCCTTCTTTTACGCGCTTAACAAAATCGCGGACAACGGGCAGTGCAACGTCGGCTTCAAGTAGCGCCATACGTACTTCACGCAGCGTCTCTTTAATATTGTCTTCGGTCAGACGACCTTTACCGCTGATGTTCTTCAGCGTTTTGGATAGACGATCCGTTAAATTATCAAACATAGTTTTCTCTTCGCTCAAAACTGCGACTATTACTGTGAGTATACATTAGCGCGGATTAGAGTCATACCCGTTGTAGAGCGTTAATCATCCGTGCTTGTGATGTGAGACATTATTCACTTGGAATTGAATGAGGTTCGCCATAGCCCCAAAGAGCGATGCGAGGTATAATTCGCCAATTAGTAATCATTAAAATGGATACCATGGACAGTCTTATTGCGATCGCAGCAGCCTTTCTTTATACAATGGCGATTTCCACGATCATTCCAGGTCTCGTGCACCAAACAGGAATCCGTGTAAAAACGGTGTTTATCAGCGCATTACTTGCTCTAGCTTTCCATGCTTGGTTGCTTGACGATTTGATTTTTAATGCCAGTGGCCAAAACCTCAGTATCTTGAACGTTGCTTCATTAATCAGTTTAATCATATCTGTGGTAATGAGCGGTGCAATGCTCAAAACCCGTCTGTGGTTTATCTTACCCGTCGTCTATAGCTTCGCTGCGCTGAACTTGATGGCTGCCACTTTTCTTCCAAGCACCTTCATCAAACATCTAGAGAATGACCCAAAACTGCTCGTGCACATCTCTTTGGCTCTATTCTCATACGCAACGTTAACTATCGGTGCGCTATACGCCCTGCAACTTGCGTGGCTAGATCACAAACTTAAAAAGAAAAAAGCCTTAGTGATAAACCCTAACCTACCTCCTTTAATGATGGTGGAAAGACAGCTTTTCAAGATCATTTTGATTGGTAATGGCTTATTAACAGGTACCTTGTTAACGGGTCTCATCTTCGTGCAAGATATGTTTGCTCAAGGAAAGGCACACAAGGCTGTGTTGTCTTTTATCGCTTGGGTTATCTACTCCATCCTTCTGTGGGGTCACTATCAGAAAGGTTGGCGTGGACAGAAAGTCACTTGGTTCGCACTGGCCGGCGCCAGCATGCTCACATTAGCCTACTTCGGTAGCCGCTTCGTCCAGGAAATCATCCTGAACTAGTCTGTAAAATAAAGGCAAGGTCTCACATACCTTGCCTTTAAAATATTGAGTGCAATACATTCAATTGACATCTCGACCATGTTCGGTCATAAATTAATCAAGATACACAAATAGGAAAAGAATAGTTTTGGACGACATATCAACGGGTATCTTATTTGCGCTACTCGCGTGTCTCATTGTAATTTCTGGTTATTTCTCTGGTTCCGAAACGGGCATGATGTCCCTGAACCGCTACCGTTTAAAGCACTTGGCCAATACGGGTCATAAAGGTGCCAAACGTGTAGAAAAACTTCTGAACCGCCCAGACAGATTGATTGGCCTCATCCTCATCGGCAACAATCTCGTCAACATTCTTGCATCTGCGATCGCTACTATTCTTGGTATGCGCATCTACGGGGATATCGGTGTGGCTATCGCTACTGGTACCCTGACTCTCGTGATCCTAGTATTCGCCGAGGTAACCCCAAAGACCATCGCTTCTCTATTTCCTGAACGTGTCTCTTACGCGAGTAGTATCCTTTTGATGATACTGATGAAGGTGCTATCACCATTGGTGATCTTAGTGAACTTCATTACCAACGGCTTCATTCGTATCTTAGGCGTTAAAGCCAGCCATGATGCAACCGACCACTTGAGCTCCGAAGAGCTTAGAACCGTGGTAAATGAAGCCGGTAGCTTAATCCCTCAACGTCACCAAGATATGTTGGTGTCTATTCTGGATTTAGAGCACGTCACCGTGAACGACATCATGGTGCCGCGTAATGAGATTACTGGTATCGACATCAATGACGACTGGAAATCGATCGTTCGTCAACTTACCCACTCGCCTCATGGTCGCGTAGTGCTGTACCGTGACCAAATAGATGAAGTGGTCGGCATGCTTAGGCTGCGTGAAGCTTACCGTCTGATGCTTGAAAAGAACGAATTCAATAAAGAAACCCTGTTGCGTGCCGCGGATGAGATCTACTTTATTCCTGAAGCGACACCACTCAATATTCAACTGCTTAAGTTTCAACGCAATAAGCAGCGCATCGGTTTGATTGTTGATGAGTATGGCGACATCAATGGTTTGGTTACATTAGAAGATATTCTAGAAGAGATCGTAGGTGAGTTTACCACCTCAATCACCCCAAGCTTATCTGAAGAGATTACTCCGCAAAGCGATGGCAGCTTCTTGATTGAAGGCAGTGCCAATATCCGAGATATCAACAAAGGCTTACAGTGGGCACTGCCTACCGATGGCCCAAGAACGCTGAATGGTTTGATACTGGAACATCTTGAAGATATTCCTGAGAGTCACCTGAGTGTTCAGGTTGCCAGCCACCCAATGGAAATTGTTGAGCTTGAAGAGAACCGCATCAAACTGGTTCGCGTGTTCCCACAGATTGTGAACGGCTAACTGAGTTATCACTGAAGCTCACATAAACAAAAGACCCGGTTCATTGAACCGGGCCTTTTAGTATCTAACTCGCCCTATCTAGGGTAGCTATCAATGACTAGTCGATCTTAAGCTCTTGCAGCATAGACTCTGGCAGTGCCAGTTCATCATTCTTGTTTACAGAGATGCCTGCAGCGATGATCGCATTCGCGATCTCTTTCGCTTCATCCAAAGAGTGCATTGCCGCGGTACCACATTGGTATTCGTTCAGCTCAGGGATCTTATTCTGGTTCTCAACTTTCAGTACGTCTTGCATCGCTGCCAACCAACCGTCAGCCACTTGTTGTTCTGTAGGCGTACCAATCAGGCTCATGTAGAAACCAGTGCGACAGCCCATCGGTGAGATATCGATGATCTCTACATCTGAACCGTTCAATTGATTACGCATGAAACCAGCATATAGGTGCTCTAGAGTATGGATACCTTTCTCAGATAGGATGTCTTTGTTTGGCGCAGTAAAACGCAGGTCAAACACAGTGATGGTATCCCCTTTTGGGGTTTGCATTGTTTTAGCAACACGAACGGCAGGTGCGTTCATGCGTGTGTGATCAACAGTGAAACTATCTAATAAAGGCATTGCTCTTCTCCATGACGGCTGGCTTTAGAAAAACCAGCTTCGATTGTCTTCTAGTTCTTTGCGGCACTGTTTCAGCTGCCATCCATAATCTTTTGCTTGCTGTTCGACTTTGCGCGCCACCTTAATTAGCGATGGCTTGCTGTTGTATGACTTACGCTTATAACCACCACGGCCTTCATGATAAGCCAGGTATTGGTTATATGGGTCCCATAGTGAGATGCCCAATTGACGACGCGTCTCGCTGGTATACCAACCGATGAACATCAATGCATCATCAAAGTTGGTTCTTGAACCACCGTTATTGGTCGCCTTTTGGAAGTCTTCCCAAGCAGGATCTTGAGCTTGTGCATAACCGTAGGCACTGCTTACACGCCCCCACGGTATAAAGCCAAGAATGTAATCTTTAGGTGGGCGCGCATCATGACGATAGCTACTCTCTTGTTTCACAAAAGCCATCGCAACGTTAATCGGCGTTCCCCATTCTTCTTGCATATCCAAGGCATCTTCATACCATGAAGGGTGCTCTCGAAAGATGCTACACAAATTATCTTGCTGCTTTGGCGGTGGCGTTGCACATCCAACCAACAGGCTAGAGACAACACCAACAGTCACTACAGGTAACCATTTACTACTCACTCGAGTAGGCTGACCTAATAAGGCTTGCTTCCTTTCCACCAAAGTCTCGCTATGCTTTTAAATACGAAAAATAATCCGCTAAGAAGCTATCAAAATCTTGAGTGCTTGCTTCTTCACTTTGTTGCTGAGCAATCACAGAACGTTGAACTTCTGCTTCCATCAACTCAGCTGAATATACTTTGTATTGGTGCGCTTTGTGTTGCTGAGCGTACGTTTTACCTAACGCGCAACCCACTTTACCTAAGCCGCCCAATTTTTTGGTCTCTTCTAGCAACTGGCCAGAAATAGTTAGCTCAGGGTTATCAATCCAAGCCTCAAGCGTATCGCATGTTTCTTGGTATGCACGACCACCTTGTTCAGCGTCCATCATCTCGGCAATAGAGCGCAGATCTTTGAAGACACGCTTCGCCCAATCTTGCAGAGACAATCGCTCACCATGACAACCGATTTGCAGCTCTAGACCAACCTGACGACCTTGTAGGATCACCTTGTTCCAGTTATCGCGCCAGCATTCAAGCTCGCAGTTATCCATCTCAGCAGAGTCCGTTAGCACACTCCACGTTAGGAATAAGTCTAGGAAGCGAACCTGCTGCTCATTGATACCAATTGAGCTGAATGGGTTTACATCTAAAGAACGAACCTCAATGTACTCAACACCACCGCGTGCCAATGCTTCAGATGGTTTCTCACCACTCTTCGCGACACGCTTAGGGCGGATTGGAGCGTAAAGCTCATTTTCAATTTGCAGTACGTTGCTATTCAACTGACGGTATTCACCATCAACCTTAGTGCCAATCTCGGCAAATTCTTCTGATGGTGTGCGAATCGCTTGATTCAAACCTTCAAGGTATTGGTCTAGGCTGTTGAAACCAATCTTCAACACACTTTGCGCACTGTTCGTGTAGCCAAGGTCGCTCAGGCGCAGCGCCGTTGCTTTTGGCAGATACAATGTCTCACCAACCTTTTCAAAAGGTAGGTTTGTTTCTCTTCCTTTGATGAAAGAAGAACATAGCGCAGGTGAAGCACCGAAGAAGTATGGGATTAACCAACCAAAGCGGTAGTAGTTACGAATCAAACCAAAGTAAGCATCTGACTTAGATTCACAACGCGCTTCTTCAGTTTGCTCTCCAAACAGGCTATCCCAAAAGCTTTCTGGGAAAGAGAAGTTGAAGTGAACACCAGAGATAATCTGCATCAGGCTACCGTAACGACGTTTTAGGCCTTCACGATATAGGGTCTTCATCTTACCGTTATTCGAGGTGCCGTATTGCGCTAGCTGAATGTAATCTTCACTGCCAACGTAACAAGGCATAGAAAGCGGCCATAGTTTTTCGCCGTCTAACTTGGTTTGCGTGAAGTGGTGGATATCAGACAACTGATTCAAAAGCGTCGGAACGTCGTTAGAAACAGGCGTGATAAATTCCAGTAGCGACTCAGAGAAATCGGTCGTTACCCATTCGTTCATCAACGCAGATCCCAAAGCCTCAGGGTGCGGCCCAGTAGCAAGGTGCCCATCTTCCGTGTAGCGTAATGTTTCCCTTTCAACACCACGACCAAATTGAGAGAAGGTCTTAGGGTTGGTTGCAACTTGCTTTAGTCGCGCAGCAAAATCAGTCAAAATTCAGTTCACTTATCTTATATTGTTCTGATTAGAACTATCATAAATTAGGTTGGAGGAGAAAAGTAGAGTCTCTTCCCTCCCCCTTTAATGTGTACTCTAACGAATGATTTCAAGCTCTTCTATTGGAATATCTAACTTTTCTAATTGCGGGCGAAGCGAAGTCGCGTCACCAACAACGATTATTTGATAATTATTCGGGTCAAACCATTTCTTAGATAGCTCGTTTAAGGTCTCTTTTGAAACCGTTTCAACTATCTGATTACGCTGTTGTAGGTAATCTTCATCAAGGCTCAATGCAACAATATTACTCAACAACCCCGCCTTTTGACTTGGCGTTTCGTATTTAAGTGCATCTTGTTGACCGACGGCAAGGCGCATAAATTTCACCTCTTCGTCAGTTAATCCACTTTGGCTAAACTCATTCAGCTCATTAATAAACTCTTGAATCGATGGAACCGTCGCATTCGCCCTTACCTGCGCGCTAAATACCACTGCGCCAGTTTCACGAGTACTTGCGAAGTAACCGCTTGCACCGTAAGTGTAGGCTTTGTCTTCACGTAGGTTCTGGTTGATACGGCTATTGAAGTTGCCCGCTAAGTTAAAGTTAGCTAACTGGCTCAAATACAATTCACCCGTTGCATCAAACGGCAGGCCTTTACGAACCAAGCGAACAATGCTTTGCGGCGCACCCGGTTTATCGACTAAGTACAGGTGCTGACCAGAAAGCTCTTTGACGATCTGTGGACGCGTTAATGGTGCCGCATCGCCTTGCCACTCTTCAAAGAATTGTAGCTGTTTCCCTACCTCTTTCTTCGAGATGTCTCCCACAACAACAATATTGGCACCTTCTGGTGTGTAATGTTGCGCATAGAATTTTTTCACATCGTCTAAGGTCAATTTCGATAGAGATTCCTTAGTACCATCACTTGCACGAGCAAAAACAGTGTCACCAAACAGCACTTCACGGGTTGCTTGAGAAGCCATCCAACTTGGCTGCTGATGCTGATACACAACGCCTTCTAGCATCTGTTTCTTAACGCGCTCAAAATCTTGCTCATCGAACTTAGGATCGAATAGAACCTCTTGCACAATCGCTAAGGTTTGAGGCAAGTTTTTCTCTAGCGTCGAGACTGAAATATCTGTGGTGTAGCTGCCCGCACTAATGCTCACGCTGCTACCAAGTTTATCTAAGGTCGCTTGTAACTCTTCAACGGTTCGTTTAGTTGAGCCTTCTTCCATCATCGAAGCCGTTAGGTTCGCTAGGCCTTCTTGCCCTTTGCGAACATAGCGTTCGCCTGCAGGCAATTGAATTTGCAGCTGTACTGTCGGCGTTTCACTGGTCACGGTACCAATTAAGTCAGTGCCATTTGCAAAGTGCATGCGGTACAACTCAGGCATGGTCGCCTCAACACCAAAGTTCACTTCTGGCATCACACTGCGATCAAAGGTATCCGGTGCCTTTCTGAAATCCAGTTGATCTTCCGTCACCTTGCTGTATTCCGGCAACGTACGTGGTGGCGTGGTAAAGGTCGCTTCACGAACCGCCAAATCGAGCTTTTTCTTAGGAACCACACTCAAGGTAACCTTGTGCTTACCTTCGATGAAATCTTGGTATGCCTTGCTCACGCTCTCAGGCGTCACCGCTCGGATTTGATCGAGTTGTGATTCAATGCGATCAGGCTGACCATAGAAGGTTTGGTTCGACGCGAGTTGCGACACCTTACCTTTAACGCTTTGCAATGCAAAAACAGCATTCGCTTCGGCCATGCCAGTGATCTGGTCTAAACGCTCTTGCTCAACGCCCTCTTTCGAGAATTGCTCCAGGGTATCCATCAGCTCTTTATTGAGAACCGTCAAATCGCCTTTTTCACCTGAGTTGCCCATTGCATACACGTACATGGTACACGCCAACTCAGCACAATCATGGAAAGAGCCAGCGCTGACGGCCTTCTGCGTTTTTACGAGGTTTTGATATAGGTAACTGTTGGTACCTGAACCTAACACGTTAGACAATGCATTCAGTGAAGCTTGCGTCTCTTCACCGCGATACGTTGTTGGCCACCCCACCAGCACCATCGGCTGACGAATATTGTCTTCTAAGGTGATGTATTTATCTTCTGTTAGAACAGCAGGTTGCTTCTCTGCCGCCTTCACTTCAGGGCCTTGAGGAATTGAACCAAAGTACTTGTTAACCCATTCTAGCGTGTCATCAACGTCGATATCACCACCAATCGTTAACACGGCATTGTTTGGGCCGTACCAACGCAGGAAGAACGCTTTAAGATCATTCACGTCAACACGGTCAAGATCTTCAACATAGCCGATTGGTTGCCAAGAGTAAGGGTGACCTTCAGGGTAAAGCGCTTCGCCCATGCGTTCCCACATCAAGCCGTAAGGACGATTTTCGTAGCTCTGCGCTCGCTCGTTCTTGACCGTGCCTCTTTGAACCTCAAATTTCTTCTGAGAAACAGCATCCAACAAGAAGCCCATTCGGTCTGATTCTAACCACAACATTTTCTCAAGTTGGTTAGAAGGAACAGTTTCAAAATAGTTGGTGCGGTCACGGTTGGTCGTGCCGTTTAACGAACCACCCGCTTCGGTAATGATCTTAAAGTGCTGTTGGTCACCAACGTTCTCTGAACCCTGGAACATCATGTGCTCAAAGAAGTGAGCAAATCCCGACTTGCCTATCTCTTCACGTGCTGAACCGACGTGATAAGTTACATCAACATGCACCAACGGATCGGAATCATCAGGGGAAAGAATAACTGTCAGACCGTTTTCAAGCTGATACTTGGTGTAAGGAATCACTACTTTATCTTTAGAGGGCTTAACCTCTTCTAACAGAGTGACACCTTCAGGTAACGAGGAAAAGAAGGGCGTTGAGCTAGGTACATTGTAAGAACAGCCAGCAATGGCGATAAGAGAAAATGTACCAAGTAAAACCTTTTTCATAGGTTCTCCTTAGAAAAAACCGAAGTAGATAGCAGCAAGTAAGCTATAGCGAGCGGCTTTGCCAATCGCTATCAAAATAACGCTAGGGATGAATTTCATTCTTAGCCAACCCGCAGCGAGACACAAAGGGTCACCAATGATCGGTAACCAACTAAATAACAGTGTCCAGTAGCCATAGCGACTCAGCCAAGCCATAGCCTTATGACCATGCTTTTCAGATTGAGTTCGATTAGGCAACCACAAACCAATCCAATAGTTAGTCAGGCCGCCTAAGGTATTGCCTAATGTCGCCACCAGAATGATCGATGAGGTTGAAAACTGATCTAAGCTCAATGCAGCCACAAGGCTAGCTTCTGAACCACCGGGTAGTAACGTGGCACTCAAGAAGCCACTGATGAAGAGTACCCACAGCGCCGAGTCCGAGAACCACAGCGCGATATTTTCAAAAAGGGAGTTAAAAAATTCTAACACTGCCTATCAACTTTCTTGCATTTTAAGTAGCACCTTGCCTCTGGTGTGTCCGGTTTCAACCTGCAGGTGCGCCGACTGCGCCTCGTCTAACTGGTAGATACCTTGAATTTCTGTTTTGAGCAATCCGACACTGACCATGTAAAGCATGGTGTCCATTTGCTCAGGGTTTGGTTCAACCAGCATGCCTGATGCAGTAAAACCTAATAGTGTTGCTTTCTCACAGATAAGTTCTGCAGATAGAGTCGGTACTGTCACTACTCGCGCGCCATCTTTTAGGCACTTCAATGCATCAAGCGCGGTATCGCCACCGACCAAATCAATCAACACATCGACATCAGATACTCTTTCTGATGCTGGCGCAAACTTATAGTTAATCGCGTGAGCACCTAGCGTCGCAAGGTAATCAAGATTGGCTTCGCTGCAGGTTGTGTAAACCTCAGCTTTTGCTGCCACTGCAATTTGAACCGCAAGGTGACCAACGCCGCCCGCGCCCGCTAAAATAAGCACGCGGTCGCCTTCTTTCACTTCGGCTTTGTTGAGCGCTTGTGCCGCTGTTTGACTCGCAAGTGGTAATGCAGCTGCCGCTTCTAGAGTGACAGAATCAGGAACCATACTTAATGCAGCTTCTGGAACACACACATATTGGCTGTAACCGCCACCTTGCAGTGGAAAACCAATAAAGCCAGCCACGTTATCACCAACAGTAAAGCGTTCAGCCTGTTCGCCTAGCGAGACAATTTGCCCTGAAATATCGTAGCCAGGCACCCAAGGCAGGTTATCTTTGTTTTGTGCTGCCGCCCAACCAAGACCCGCTCGGGTTTTGACATCAATCGGATTAATGCCTGAAAAGGAAACTTTAACCACCACTTCTCCAGCCTTAGGCTCAGGGATCGCACTGGTTTGAATACTTAGGTTTTCGACGCCGCCGAATTGAGTAATCGCAATCTGTTTATTTTCCATTCCACATTTCCTTGATTGATAAAAGCCCTAGTGAGCAAGCACCCTAATTAATAAAAAGAAAGGGATGCGAAAGCATCCCTTTGACTATAAACCATTTAATAAGGCTAAGTTAACCGCTCATTCGTAAATTGACGACCAATTAACGTAACGATACATGACCCAGCAAATCCACTAGCCCACGAGAGCTAATAGAATGCCCGCCGCAACCGCACTACCAAGTACACCGGCTACGTTCGGACCCATTGCATGCATCAATAAGAAGTTCTGAGGGTTTGCCTCAAGACCAACCTTGTTCACAACACGTGCCGCCATTGGAACCGCCGATACGCCAGCTGCGCCAATCAGTGGGTTGATGTCCTCTTTCGAGAATCGGTTCAACACCTTAGCCATCAATACACCACCCGCCGTACCGATACTGAACGCGACCGCACCTAAACCTAGAATACCCAGTGTTTCTAAGTTCAAGAACGTATCCGCTTGAAGCTTAGAACCAACCCCTAGACCTAGGAAAATAGTTACAACGTTAATCAGTTCGTTTTGAGCTGTTTTTGAAAGGCGATCAACCACACCCGCTTCACGCATTAAGTTACCCAAACAGAACATACCAACTAGAGGTGTTGCTGAAGGTAGGAACAAAATCGTCATCAGTAGTACAGCAAGCGGGAAAAGAATCTTCTCGGCTTTGCTAACGTGACGAAGTTGAGCCATCTTAATTTTGCGCTCTTCAGGAGACGTTAACGCTTTCATGATTGGTGGCTGAATGATAGGAACCAAAGCCATGTAGCTATAAGCCGCTACTGCAATGGCACCTAAAAGATCCGGAGATAACTTGCTTGCCAAGAAGATCGCAGTTGGGCCATCGGCACCACCAATGATCGCAATTGACGAAGCATCGGCCATCGAGAACTCCATTCCTGGAACGTAGTTCAGCAAGATCGCGCCAAATAGCGTCGCGAAGATACCAAACTGAGCCGCAGCCCCTAGCCACAACGTTTTAGGGTTCGCAATCAACGCACCGAAGTCCGTCATCGCACCAACACCCATAAAGATCAGCAGTGGGAAAATACCTGTCTCAATACCAATGTAGTAGACGTAGTAGAGCAAACCACCTGGATCAGTAAACCCAGCATTTGGAATGTTTGCTAATACAGCACCAAAACCAATAGGCAGTAGAAGTAACGGTTCAAATCCTTTACGAATTGCCAAGAACAACAGTAAGCAACCAACCAGCATCATACAGATCTGGCCGAACTCAAAGTTCGCAATCCCTGTTTCAGACCATAAGGTCATCAATCCTTCCATGGTACTCCCTTACGCTAAGCTTAGTAGTGGAGCGCCTACAGTAACTGCATCGCCTTCTTTAACATTCAATTCTTGAACGATACCACCACGAGCAGCACGAACTTCCGTTTCCATCTTCATCGCTTCTAGGATTAGTAGAACGTCGCCTTCAGAAACCTCAGTACCCGCCTGAACGTTTACTTTAAAGATGTTACCCGCCAATGGAGCTGGAACCGCTTCAGCGTCAGACGCTGCTACTGGTGCAGCCTGAGCAGGTTTTGCAGATGGCGCCACCGATGTCAGTTCACCTTGTGGGCCAACTTCAACATCGTAAACTTGACCGTCAACCTTCACGCTGTAGCTTTCAATACCACCAGAAGCTTGTACAGGAGCTGCAGCAACTGGAGCTGCAACTTCTAGCGTTGGTGCTGGTTCAAATGCTTCAGGGTTACGACGGTTCTTAAGGAACTTAAGGCCCACTTGTGGGAAGAGCGCGTAAGTCAGTACGTCATCAACCGTATCTTCAGCTAGAGAGATACCCTCTGATTTCGCTTTCTCTAACAGATCCGTCGTTAACGTATCCATTTCAGACTTAAGTAAATCAGCAGGACGACAAGTAATCGGCTCTGCGCCGTCTAGAACTTTCGCTTGCAGTTCAGCATCAACCTCAGCCGGAGCTTGACCGTATTCACCTTTCAGTAGACCAGCAGTCTCTTTCGTGATGCTCTTATAGCGCTCACCGGTTAAAACGTTAATAACCGCTTGAGTACCGACAATCTGAGAAGTTGGTGTTACTAAAGGAATGTAACCAAGCTCTTTACGTACGCGTGGGATCTCTTCTAGAACTTCATCCATGCGATCGGCGGCGCCTTGCTCTTTAAGCTGGCCTTCCATGTTAGTTAACATTCCGCCAGGAACTTGAGCGATTAAGATGCGAGAATCGACACCTTTTAGCTGACCTTCCCATTTCGCGTACTTTTTACGTACATCACGGAAGTAAGCCGCGATGGGTTCGATTTGGTCTAGTTTAAGATTCGTGTCGCGCTCTGTACCTTCTAACATCGCAACAACCGTTTCGGTTGGCGTATGACCGTAAGTACAGCTCATTGAAGAAATAGCGGTATCTAGAATGTCGATACCCGCTTCAACGGCTTTAACCGCTGTTGCAGTCGATAGACCAGTTGTCGCGTGGCTATGCAGTGCTAGAGGAACGTCACACGATGCTTTGATACGTGTAATCAGCTCTTCTGCTTCATACGGCTTTAATAAACCTGACATATCTTTGATACATAGTGAGTGACAACCTAGGTCCTCTAGGCGTTTGGCCAAATCAACCCAAGTATCTGAGTTGTGAACCGGACTGGTTGTGTAAGACAACGTACCTTGAGCGTGGCCACCAACGTCGATCGTTGCTTTCACTGCTTTTTCAAAGTTACGTACGTCATTCATCGCATCAAAGATACGGAATACGTCCATGCCGTTTTTATGGGCACGTTCAACAAATTTTTCTACTACATCATCCGCGTAGTGACGGTAACCCAACAGGTTTTGACCACGCAGTAGCATCTGCATTGGTGTGTTTGGCATCGCTTTTTTAAGTTCACGTAAACGCTCCCATGGATCTTCTCCAAGAAAACGGATACACGAATCAAATGTCGCGCCGCCCCAAGTCTCTAGAGACCAGTAACCGACTTTATCCAGTTCTGCCGCAATTGGCAGCATATCTTCGATACGCATACGAGTAGCAAATAGTGACTGGTGCGCGTCACGAAGTACCACATCTGTGATAGCTAGTGGTTTAGACATGCTCATAAACTCCTTTTTAATCCTTTAAATGCTACTTAGCAGTAGACGCACGGTATTGATGAACCGCGGCCGAAATTGCTGCCACTACCTGTGGACTAACAGCTGAAGGGTTTGATTGTGATTTTTGAATTTTTTTAGGTGCTGCGATCGGCTCTGGTACTTCTTCTGGTACCAGTTTTGACATCAACCGAACGAGGTAAACTAGAATAGTTAGGAAAATAAAGACAACGGACATCCCCGTTATCATTAGAGTCGCCGCATCTCCTAGCAGGCTTCCAATATTAGTCATGTTGCTTCCTTTCTTCGTCATCCTGACATACGTACAGGATTTCAGCGAATAGTGATCCCGACCCATGGATTATCTCGATTGGTAAAAGTTTGTCAATTTTGTTTAAGGTTCTGTTACGGATAACGCACACATAAGGTTAATTATTCGCCTATCAGATCACATAAATCTGTCAAATACGTCATTTTTAGATATTTAAACTGTGACTTAAACGGGGCTTTTCTGGGAATTGATATGAGAAAGGTGGAATAACAAAGAAGCAATCAAGAACTACTTTAAATACAACAAGTTAAACAACGAACAAATTTAACATTGTCGCAACAAATTTGCAGCAGACATAAAAAAAGCCTCGTATAAATGAGGCTTTTTCTAATAATGTGGCGCGCTCTGGAGGATTCGAACCTCCGACCGCCTGGTTCGTAGCCAGGTACTCTATCCAGCT
>NZ_JBFSTZ010000006.1:0-236598 GCF_041467155.1 Vibrio sp. 10N.247.310.23
AAACCGGCAACCGTTAATAGCGGTTCTAGGGTTCAAATCCCTATCCCTCCACCACCATTAGAAAGCCCGCTGAGAAATCAGCGGGCTTTTTTCTTATCTGCGATATACATAAATAAAAGGGGAAGGGCACTGACGTGCTCTTCCCTTTTTTGTATTTAAAACAATGACGACTAGTCCGCTAAATATTTCCCTTCTGCAACTTGCCAGAACGCTCGAATTAGAGGGTTATCTAGCTGTGCTCGCTTACAACATACGCCTAACTCAAATGGCTTGATAGGTTCTATCTTTAAACGGTCGACTTTATCTCTTACAGGGCTATTGTTAATCACCACATCAGGTGCAATTCCTACCCCACAACCTAGCGCCACCATACTCACTATCGCCTCATGGCCTGAAACTTGCGCGTATATGTTGGGTTTTATCTTCATCTTTTTGAACCATGCATTGGCACGTTCACGCGCCGTACCCGCTTCAGGGATGATAAAAGGCACTTCATTCCAGTTTGGCTTGTCAGACTGAAGTTGCTGGCTAAAGCTGCTGACACCTGATGGAATTATGACGGATAGTGGTATATCGCTAATCGTTTCGAATTCTAACCTTGAAGGAAGGATGTCCGGCTTCGCCGAGATAGCAATATCCGCTTCATCATTTAATATTTTGTCGATAGATTGAGCAGGATCGCCCGTAGAGAGCTTGAATTCAATATACGGGTGAATGGCTCTGAATTCAGTAATTAGTTCGGGTAAGTGGCTGTAGCTAGCTGTTACTGAACAAAATATACGGATCTCACCTTTAAGCTCTTGCTCTCCACCTTTCAAATGAAGATTGTATTGCTGCCAATCTCCAACGATGCGTAATGCTACAGGCAATAGGTGTTTTCCTGCTGGGGTGAGATCAACACTGCGGTTGTCTCTGATAAGCAGTTCTTGTCCTGTTTCCTCTTCAAGCTTTTGTATCTGACGGCTCAGCGCTGAAGGACTGACATGCATAGCAGCAGCGGTTTTGCTGAAACTCTTGCTATCACATAAATGTATAAATAATTGTAGAGATTTTATGTTCATGTTCTGCGATCGTTTCCATGTTGCATTTATTGCAATAACTAATTGTGAATATATCACTTTCAGCAACGGAGTGTCTGTTTTAGTATGAAGTCATTCGATAGAGAGATATCGACCTTACGGACTTATTTTTAAAGGAGTGCCCTAGAATGGCTAACTATTTCAATACATTAAACCTTCGTGAACAACTAGACCAACTAGGTCGTTGCCGCTTTATGGATCGTGAGGAATTCGCGACAGAAGCTGAATTTCTTGAAGGTAAGAAAATCGTAATTGTTGGTTGTGGTGCTCAAGGCCTAAACCAAGGTCTAAACATGCGTGATTCTGGTCTAGACGTATCTTACGCTCTACGCCAAGCGGCAATTGATGAAAAGCGTCAATCATTCAAAAATGCTGATGAAAACGGCTTTGTTGTGGGTAGCTACGAAACGCTAATCCCTCAAGCAGACCTAGTAATCAACCTTACTCCTGATAAGCAACACACAAACGTTGTTGAAACAGTAATGCCTCTAATGAAGCAAGGCGCTGCTCTTGGTTACTCTCACGGCTTCAACGTTGTGGAAGAAGGCATGCAATTACGTGCTGACCTTACTGTAGTAATGGTTGCACCTAAGTGTCCTGGCTCTGAAGTTCGCGAAGAGTACAAACGTGGCTTCGGTGTACCAACACTTATCGCTGTTCACCCAGAAAACGACCCTAAAGGCGAAGGTTGGGATATCGCTAAAGCTTGGGCTGCAGGTACTGGTGGTCACCGTGCAGGTTGCCTAGAGTCTTCTTTCGTAGCAGAAGTTAAATCTGACCTGATGGGTGAGCAAACTATCCTTTGTGGCATGCTACAAGCGGGTTCTATCGTATCTTACGAGAAGATGATTGCTGATGGCATCGAACCTGGCTACGCAGGCAAGCTTCTACAATACGGTTGGGAAACGATTACTGAAGCACTTAAGTTTGGTGGCGTAACTCACATGATGGATCGCCTATCTAACCCGGCTAAAGTTAAAGCGTTTGAGCTTTCTGAAGAGCTTAAAGACCTAATGCGTCCGCTTTACAACAAGCACATGGATGACATCATCTCTGGTCACTTCTCTAGCACAATGATGGCTGACTGGGCGAACGATGACGTGAACCTACTAGGCTGGCGTGAAGAGACAGGCGAAACTGCATTCGAAAACTACCCAGCTTCTGACGTAGAAATCTCAGAGCAAGAGTACTTCGACAACGGTATCCTAATGGTTGCTATGGTTCGTGCCGGTGTTGAGCTAGCATTCGAAGCTATGACGGCATCAGGCATCATTGATGAGTCTGCTTACTACGAATCTCTACATGAGCTTCCACTAATCGCAAACACAGTTGCTCGTAAGCGTCTTTACGAAATGAACGTTGTAATCTCTGATACTGCTGAGTACGGTAACTACCTATTCGCTAACGTAGCAACACCGCTACTACGTGAGAAGTTCATGCCTTCAGTAGCAACGGACGTCATCGGCCGTGGTCTAGGTGAGACATCTAACCAAGTTGATAACGCTAAGCTAATTGAAGTAAACGAAGCTATCCGTAACCACCCTGTAGAGTACATTGGTGAAGAGCTACGTAGCTACATGAGCGACATGAAGCGTATCGCTGTAGGCGGTTAATTAGTCGCTTAGATACTGATAAATTTGCAGAAAAAGCGAAGCAGTATCACTAACTCCTTACAGGTTTGAGTTATAAATAAGCAACACAACATCTAATAAAAAGGCTTGGTCGCCGTTGACCAAGCCTTTTTGCTTTTAGTAACAAAGTCTTAAAAATCAATCAAATGAACATTGTTTGATCAGTCTTCGTCGACTTTCAGGTCTTGATTGATCCTCAGAAATACAAAAGGGTTGGCGTTTTCACACCAACCCTTTCAGTTTTCTTGCTTTGCGCTTACTTATCGGCAATCTTTGCTTCTAAGTCAGCTAGCTTTTGTTCCATTTCAGTTAGCTTTTGGCGAGTGCGAAGCAGTACTTGTGTTTGAACATCAAACTCTTCACGGCTCACAACGTCTAGCTTGTTTAGTTGGCCTTGGATAACTTGGCGAACTTTTTGATCTACGTCTGAACCAAGCTCTTTTACTGGTTGAGGCATAGAATCGTGGATCTGCTTAGCAATCTGCTCTAGTTTTTTTGGATCAAACATATCAATTAAAACTCCTGAATATTTACCACTATTCTATTTAATCACACTTGAGATGTCGCCTATGGCGTATAAAAAAAGGCCACCGAAGTAGCCTTTTTATTGTTAATACGACTTAGCGATTACTTATTATCAGCTAATTCTCTGTGTGCCGCTTTTGCTTCATCGACGCGAGCTAGCTTTTCTAGGTCTTTGTCTTCTACAAATACAGGTAGAGGTTTGTGTTTTTCAGCCAAGTAGCTGTAAATCACTGGCAGTACAAATAGCGTGAAGATAGTACCAATCGCTAGACCAGCAACGATTACGATACCAATACTAAAGCGCTGAGCTGCACCCGCACCACTTGCGTACATCAGTGGGATTAGACCCGCGATCATCGCAGCTGTTGTCATCAGGATTGGACGAAGACGAACCTTCGCAGCTTCCATTACCGCTTCGATACGAGTCTTGTGATGATGCAACTGTTCTTCTTTTGCAACTTCACAGATCAAGATACCGTGCTTGGTAATTAGGCCGACTAAGGTGATCAAACCCACTTGCGAGTAGATATTCATCGTTGCCGCACCCCAAGCCAGAGCGATTAGGGCACCACAGATCGCCAGTGGAACAGATACCATGATAACCAATGGATCTTTCAGAGATTCGAATTGAATCGCTAGTACCAAGAAGATGATAGCCAGTGCTAGACCAAAGGTCGCGTAAAGTGCGCTACCTTCAGTTACGTATTGACGTGCTTCACCCATGTAATCGTGGTTGTAGCCACTTGGAAGCTTATTCGCCGCCGTGTCTTCAAACCATGCAATTGCATCACCCATTGCAGCGCCTGGAGCAGGTACTGCACCAATCGTAGCTGAGTTCAATTGGTTGAAGTGAGGAAGAGAGCGAGGCTCTGCCACAACATCAATCGTAATCAAACTGCCTAGTGGTACAGCATTACCGTCCGCAGCACGTACGTAGTAGTTATTCATCGATTCTGGGTTCAAACGGAATTTACGTTCAACCTGAGGGATAACCTCGTAAGAACGACCATTCAAGTCGATACGGTTTACGTAGCCATCTGACATCATGGTACCTAGCGTGATACCGATATCTTGCATGGTTACGCCGTATGCGCCCGCTTTATCCTTGTCGATGTGTACTTTCATCGTTGCTGAGTCGTAGTTTAGATCGAGATCCGAGTATACGAATAGTGGATTTGTCGCTACATCAGTCAAGATGTCAGTGGTAATTTGGAACAAGCTCTCAAAACTGTTTGGCGTTGTAATAACAAACTGAATTGGAAGACCTGAACCCGCACCTGGAAGCTCTGGCATTTGGAAGGCTGTTACTGCCATTCCAGGTACATCTTTCACCAAACCACCAACCCGGTTTGCTACCTCAGATTGGCTTGCTTCACGCTCACTCCAAGGAACCATAGATGCAATACCAAACGCTTGGTTTGCATTAGGAACACCTGTGAACACCTGCGCGTAAGCTACTTCTGGCTGATCAGACAGAATCTTGTTTACGTCGTTCATGGTATTTTGCATGAAGTCTAAGTTCGCATTAGATGGTGCCGTACCCATCAGCATGATTACACCTTTATCTTCTGAAGGTGCTAATTCACTAGGGATGAACTTAAACAGCATCGGCAAGCTTGCAAATACGATGATCGCAAAACCAATGAATACTGGGCGGTGGTTCATAACCGCGCCAAGCATACGCTCGTAACGGTTAGTCATGCCATCCAAAACGCTATGAACTTTCTGCTCAAATTTGCTCGGCTCAGCGTGAGCTTTTAGCATTTTTGAACACATCATTGGCGACAGCGTAAGTGCCACGATACCCGATACAAATACAGAACCGGCTAGGGTTAATGCGAACTCTTTAAATAGCGAGCCCGTGATACCGCCCATCATCGCGATTGGAGCGTATACCGCACCTAGCGTGAGTGTCATTGCGATAACAGGGACCGCAATTTCACGAGTACCGATGATCGCAGCGCGGAAAGGGGACTCCCCGAGCTTGATATGCCTGTCGACGTTCTCAAGTACTACGATCGCATCATCAACCACCAGACCGATGGCGAGTACCATTGCCAGTAGCGTCATCAGGTTCCAAGAGAAGCCCATTGCCTGCATTACCATTGCTACACCAATCAACGACAGTGGGATAGTAACTATAGGGATCAGTACCGCTCGGAATGAACCTAAGAACAATGTGATTACGATTAATACGATTAATGCCGCTTCAAGAATTGTCTTGATAACTTCTTGAATTGACTCGTTAATCGCAATGGTTGAATCGTACATTACGTTCATTGAGATGTTGCTTGGAAGGTTCTTCTCTAGCTGAGGAAGAAGCTCAAGTACATCTGCAGCGATGTTGATTGGGTTCGCACTTGGTGCCGCATTAATTGCTGCAACAACCGCCTCCTGACCGTTCGCACTTGCACGATAAACGTCGTGGCTTTTCTCTAGAGAAACCTTAGCGATGTCAGACAGACGGATAATCTCACCTTCACCACTTCTAACGACTAAGTTCTCTAACTCTTCAGTGTTTGATACTTGTGTATCGGCACTGCCGTTATAAAGAACGAATTCGCCAGTAGCTTGACCTGTCGCTGACTGGTAGTTGTTGGCATTCAATACCGACATAACATCAGTAGCAGTTAGGTTAACAGCTGCCATTTTTGATGGATCTAGCCATACGCGCAGTGCGTATTTCATACCACCATAAAGGTCGACTTTAGATACACCATTTACCGTGAATAGTTGCGGGTTGATTACACGCTCTAGGTAGTCGGTAATTTGGCTCGACACCAACTCATCACTGGTAAAACCAATGTAGAGTACAGCTGTCGTTGAACCGGTAGACATGGTTACGGTTGGATCTTCGGCTTCTTTAGGAAGCTGAGAACGCACCGAGTTAGTCTTGGCCAGTATGTCAGACAGCGCCGCATTCGGGTCGGTGTTCAACTTCATGTTCACGGTAATAGTAGAACTACCGAGCACAGAAGAAGAAGTCATATAGTCGATGTTATCCGCTTGAGCCACAGCCTGTTCGAGGGGCTGGGTGATAAAGCCTTGGATAAGATCGGCACTTGCACCGTAGTAACTCGTGGTTACGGTTACGACGGTATTCGTCATTTCAGGGTATTCACGCACCTGCATTTTGAAGATTGCTTGTAAGCCAAGCAGCGCAATCAAAAAGCTGATGGATACCGCTAGAACTGGACGTTTAATAAAAACATCAGTAAAGCGCATTGTGCCTCCAGTTACAGCTTAGGTGTTTCAGATGGTGGAGTGATTGCATCACTTTCAACAACCTTAACTTTGGCACCGTTACTTAGACGTACTTGGCCAGAAGTTACAACCGTATCGCCGGCTTTAACGCCTTCAAGGATGTGTGCAATATCAGCTGTACGTTCACCTACTTTTACAACATGTTGAGTAACGCGTTGAACGCCGTCTTCTTCAGTTAGGATATAAACATTGTCGCCGTATAGAGTGAAAGTAATCGCTGTTTGAGGCAGAGTTACTTGGTTCTCTAATTTAGGCAGAATGATGTTAGCGCGAGCGAACATACCGCTACGAAGCTTGCCATCATTGTTTGGAATGTCTGCTTGAACTTGAATAAGACCACTTTGCACGCTTACTGCAGGTTCAATTGCGCTGATAGAGCCCTCAAATGGGATTTCAGGGTAAGCGTCAACGAAGATATCAACTGCTTGACCCACACTGATGCGAGAGATGTCAGTCTGAGAAACCGTGAAGCGTAGGCGCATAACACTGGTGTCTTCCAGGCGAACAATATCAGTACCTGATTGTAGGTATTGGCCTAGGTAAACATTGCGGATACCAACGGTACCATCGAATGGTGCGCGAATTTCGCGACGATCGATAGACGCTTTTAGACTTTCAATATCAGCTGAAAGAGAGAAGTAGTTAGCTTCTGCTTCATCGTACGCTTCTTTAGAAATAGAGCCTTTCTTGAATAGACCTTGGTAACGCTTGTATTTTGCTTTCGCAGCAGGCAAACGAGCTTCAGAACTCTTAAGGTTGGCTTTCTCTACGTCAGAATCAAGACGTACCAGTTGCTGACCACTCTTAACATCAGTACCCGATTCGAAAGAAATTTGGTCAATAACACCGCTGGTTTCGTTCGCTAGTGTCACACCTTGATTTGGTTCGATGAAGCCGATAGCTTCAATTACGGGAACCCAGTCGATCGGCTGAACTTCAGTTACCGTTACTGGAAACTCGGGTTCAGGGCGGTTGGCCATATACTCAGCAATTTTTTGTTGTTTGAACATGTTAAACCCAATAACGCTGCCGAAAAGTAGTACAGCGATGAGTAACATGAAGAAAGTCCACTTTTTCATTATGGTCAAAACTCCGATCTAGTGTTTAATTATTGCGTCCCAACTGGCTTCGATTGCAGATTCTAGTTCTGCCTCATCAAGTTGGTAAAATCCTAAAGAATGCTTGCGTGCTAGAGAAACACTAGCCGCCAAGCTCAATCCACCTAATACTTCATTGTTAAGTGGTTTAAACAATCCTTGTTCTTTCCCCTCATTAAATAGCAGCTCAACTTGGGCAAACATCTTACGTTCTAGTTCCCTGAAGTTTAGGCTATTTGTGATGGGTAGAGAGTCATACTGAACCCGATTTTTTATTGCGGCTAAATTCGTTCCTGCTAAGTTCCATATGTTCAACCACATAGTACGGTAGCGTTGTTTAATTGGATCCGAATCATTAACCCCTTGTTGAACAGCATCAGCTACTCTTTGAGTCACGAGCATTCGAACATCTTCTATCAAATGCTCTTTATCATCGAAGTAGCGATAGATAGTGCCTGCAGCCACTCCCGCTTCTTTGGCTAATTTTTGCATTGAAAGGCCTTGGAAACCGACCTCTGCAATTAGCTTTTCAGCTGCAGAAAGTATTTGCTGGCGTTTATCCCGAGGTGCATGAGTTGTCATATTTCAACCACCAATGAATGAACGTTCATTCATTATAGCCTAATAACCACACACATGTGCAACAAAGTTTTACATAATCAGCGTAAAAATCTTGTATAAGAGAACGTAGCATTCGTGCTGTTGCAGCATTATTATAGGCGCGCAATTGAATTCGCCCCTCTAGACCAAACTGAGAATCAAATGAAACTGAACCCAAGACAAGATGAAGCCGTGAAATATGTTTCGGGCCCCTGCTTAGTATTAGCGGGCGCTGGATCCGGTAAAACACGTGTTATCACCAATAAAATTGCTTATCTGGTTCAGGAATGTGGCTATAAGGCGCGTAATATTGCGGCGGTGACCTTTACTAATAAAGCGGCACGCGAGATGAAAGAGCGTGTTGGGCAAACTCTAGGTAAGGGCGAATCGAAAGGGCTGATTGTTTCGACTTTTCATACCATGGGCTTAACCATCATTCGCCGTGAATACAAAGCGCTGGGTTTGAAAGCGGGTTTCTCTTTGTTTGATGACCAAGACCAGTTAGCTTTGTTAAAAGAGTTAACAGAGAGACAGATCGATGGTGATAAGGATTTGCTACGCGCTTTAATGAGCACCATTTCGAATTGGAAAAATGACATGCTGACGCCAGATCAGGCGAAAGCACGTGCTCAAGGCGAACAAGAGCAGTTGTTTGCATTCTGTTTTGAGATGTACCAGAAACAGATGAAGGCATACAACGCACTCGATTTTGATGATCTGATCGCGATGCCTGTATTACTACTGAAAACCAATCAAGAGGTGCGTGAGCGCTGGCAGTCGCGTATCCGCTATTTACTGGTCGATGAATACCAAGATACCAACACCAGCCAATATGAGTTGGTTCGTTTACTGGTGGGAGAGCGTGGTCGCTTGACAGTAGTAGGTGACGATGACCAATCTATCTATTCATGGCGTGGTGCAAAACCGCAAAACTTGGTGTTGCTGGGTGAGGACTATCCGAATCTTCGTTTGATCAAACTCGAGCAAAACTATCGTTCAACCAGTCGAATCTTACGTGCGGCGAACATCTTGATCGCCAACAACCCACACGTTTATGAAAAGTCACTGTTCTCAGAGATCCCAGACGGTGAAAAGCTCAAGGTACTGAATGCTAAGAATGAAGAGCATGAAGCAGAGCGTATTACCGGCGAGATCATCGCCCACAAGTTTTTGAACCGTACTGAGTACAAAGATTACGCGGTGCTTTACCGTGGTAACCACCAATCGCGCTTAATTGAAAAAGCGCTGATGCAGAACCGCGTGCCCTACAAGATCTCTGGCGGAACCTCTTTCTTCGCTAGAGCCGAAATTAAAGACATCATGGCTTACCTACGAGTGTTGGTGAACCCTGATGATGACAACGCCTTCCTGCGTATTGTAAACACGCCTCGCCGTGAGATAGGCCCGGTTACGCTAGAAAAGCTAGGTAGCTATGCCAATATGCGTGGTAAGAGCTTGTTTGAGGCCAGCTTCGAGATGGGCTTAGAGCAGACACTGACGGGGCGTGGTTTAGAAAATTTGCGCCGCTTCGGTGACTGGATTGTTCGTATCTCAGACAATGCCGAGCGTGGTAATACGGTTGAAGCCGTTCGTTCTTTGGTTCGTGACATCAACTACGAAGATTGGTTGTACGAAACCTCAGCGAGCCCGAAAGCCGCTGAAATGCGAATGAAGAACGTCTCTGATCTGTATAGCTGGATTGTGGCCGATCTTGAGGGTGACAACTACGATAAAGAAGAGAAAACCCTGCGCGAGGTGGTTCAACGTTTAACGCTGCGCGATATGATGGAGCGTGGTGAGGATGATGACGATGCAGATCAAGTCCAATTAATGACATTGCATGCATCGAAAGGTCTAGAGTTCCCATATGTATTCCTGATGGGTGCAGAAGAGGGCATCTTGCCGCACCAAACCAGTGTCGATGAAGGCAACGTAGAAGAAGAACGTCGTCTTATGTATGTGGGGATTACTCGAGCGCAGAAAGAGCTGACTTTTACTAAGTGTCGTGAACGTCGTCAATATGGTGAATTAATAAAGCCAACACAAAGCCGCTTCCTCGATGAGCTGCCGCACGATGATGTGGAGTGGGAAAGCGTTAAGAAGCCTCAATCCGCTGAAGAAAGAATGGAAAAAGGGCAGGCGCACATTGCGAATATTCGAGCGATGTTCAACAAGAAGTAATGCCCTACTTTAATCGCACTATATAGAAGCCAATAAAAAAGGTGACCATGAGGTCACCTTTTCTGAATCTGGCATTTTTAATTACAGACCGGCAATCATGTGCTCGATAGCATCTTTGATTTCGTCGTCTGAACAATCCATACATGAACCTTTCGCTGGCATCGCATTGAAGCCGTTGATTGCGTGGTCAGCTAGAATGTCGCGACCTTGAGCAATGCGAGGACCCCAGTCACCAGCATCACCTGTTTTAGGTGCGCCACTTACGCCAGATGCGTGACAAGCGATACAAAAGGTACCGTAAACTGCTGCGCCATCACGAGGGCCTGTTGGTTCTGCGGCTACTGGCTCGCTGCCGACTAGGTAAACTTGGCCAACTGGTTTGATGCGTTCAGCAATTGCATCGTGCTCCGCTTCGCTTAGGCCTGCAGCCATTGCGCCAGTTGAAAAGGTTAAAACTGCGATGACAACGCTTAAAATTCGACGAGACATATCCATTAAACTCACTTTACATTCCCAAGGTAAGTACATGCTTACCAATTTATAGTGTTGGAAGGGTGTTTTGGCTTTAACCAGCAAAGAGCAACTGTTAAACCAATGTAAATAATGGGTGATTATATCCCGATAAGTTGTTGCAATAAACAACAACTTATAAGCTGTGGCGGGTTGTAGTACTCAAATAAGGGGTTTATCACATATTAACTGTCGAAAAAGAGACCAAACAGAAAAAAAAGTTAAAAAAGTACTAGACGGCATTGGGTGATATACGTATTATTCCACTCCGCCGACAGGGCATGCGCCTGTAGCTCAGCTGGATAGAGCGTTGGCCTCCGGAGCCAAAGGCCGAAGGTTCGAATCCTTTCAGGCGCGCCATCCGGTCTCTTACTTCGGTAAGTGAGAAATTGGCAAAAAGAAATAATGGTGGCTATAGCTCAGTTGGTAGAGCCCTGGATTGTGATTCCGGTGGTCGCGAGTTCGAATCTCGTTAGCCACCCCATTCTTTCTTTACAAAATATCGGTAGCTTCGGCTTCCAGTGTTGATTCATTATTCCCAAGAGTCGATACAAAACTAGTCGGTGAATAGCGCAGCTTGGTAGCGCATCTGGTTTGGGACCAGAGGGTCGGGGGTTCGAATCCCTCTTCACCGACCACTATTTCAATAATCGCTTTTAAGCGGTTATATAAAAAATTAGTGGTGGCTATAGCTCAGTTGGTAGAGCCCTGGATTGTGATTCCGGTGGTCGCGAGTTCGAATCTCGTTAGCCACCCCATTAATTTTGGTAGCTTCTTTGAAGTTCCCAGTTTGAGAAATCAAACGAAACGTCTCGGTGAATAGCGCAGCTTGGTAGCGCATCTGGTTTGGGACCAGAGGGTCGGGGGTTCGAATCCCTCTTCACCGACCACCTTAAGAAGCCCTAGTCAAAAGACTAGGGCTTTTTTACATCTGAAACTTAGATAACTTGAACAGAGTGGGGTTCGCCTGATGTTCAAAGAATGTCTCTTCACTGATCACTTAAGAAGCCTCAACTAGCCGTCCGCGTCAGAAATGACGGGGCTTCTTACATCTATCTCCCCTTCTTATATAAGACAGATTCCTAACGATCTGCTTGATAATGGTGCTGCTACAGAGTTGCTTTCTTTATCAAATGTACAGTTCTATATCTAATTTTATATAAATGGAGTGCTCAATAATTCGACATATTAATGGGTTTGGTCTAAAGACTTTTATGAAAAATGAAACCTGACCCTAAATTTGCTCACTAAGGCCTGAATTTGACAGCTTTGTACGCATTTGGTCGTTCAAAAACTCCTCTGATTTATTAGGCCTTTCGTTTGTCTGTTTTGTATTTACCAAAATAATACAGATGGTTAAATGTATGGCTAATTAACGTTTATCTGGTTGTTTTATTTGTTCAAATTAACAAAATTAGCGCTTGTTTCTATAGTGTTAATTGTTTTTTTGGAATAATTATTTGTTTTTAGTGACTGGTAGTGAGATCTGCTTTGAAGCACGGCTTTAACTCTACAAGTAAGTAGTGGTAAGGAGTTTGTGAGTATTTCTTGCCGATAATATAATGTTGATTTTTCTTACTATATGCTCTTTTGATGAATAGTTATGTGGCACTTTTGCTTGCTAAGCGTTTAATGTCGACTTTTTATCCTATTTTTGTTGCTTTTCTGTGAATTATTTGCCAAATTGTCAACCGTATAAAATATCAGAACAATATTCTGGTAAGAATGGATTCAATTTTGCAGACAGGGCAGAAAGCTGCCAAAGCAGTAGAGGTCTGGTAATGTCACTTTTAGAAGTAAAAAATCTTCGTATCGAATACCCATCTCGTCATGGAGTTCACGCCGCAGTTAAATCACTTTCGTTCAACATTGAACGTGGTGAGATTGTTGGTGTTGTAGGCGAGTCTGGTGCAGGTAAATCAACAGTAGGTAATGCTGTGATCGATTTGCTGAGCCCTCCTGGCCGCATTGCTAGCGGCGAGGTATTTCTGGATGGCGAAAAAGTCTCTGGTTTATCTCCTGAACAGATGCGTTCTGTTCGCGGCTCAAAGATTGGTTTTATCTTCCAAGACCCAATGACTTCTCTTAACCCTCTATTCACAGTAGAACAGCAGTTAAAAGAGACGATTCATGCCAACATGAAGGTTTCGGATCAAGAAGCCTACCAGCGCTCATTAGACTTGATGAACCAAGTGGGTATCCCACAACCAGAAAACCGTTTAAAGCAGTACCCTCACCAATTCTCTGGCGGTATGCGTCAGCGTGTGGTTATCGCGATCGCATTGGCAGGTGAACCTGACCTAATCATCGCAGATGAACCAACAACAGCACTGGATGTTTCTATCCAAGACCAGATCTTGGGTTTGATTCGCGACCTATGTATTAAGAAGAACGTAGGTTGCATGTTGGTCACGCACGACATGGGCGTGGTATCTAACGTTACCGACCGCGTAGCCGTTATGTATCGTGGTGACTTAGTTGAGTTTGGCCCAACAGCGAAAGTTCTGGGTACTCCTGAGCACCCATATACACACAGTCTTATCTCTGCGGTTCCTCGTTCGGATCGCAAACTCGATCGTTTCCCTCTTGTTAGCTACATCGAAGAAGCACAAGAGATGGAACCATTGGATGTGAAGAACCACTGGTTAGGTCAAAGCCAAGATCACCGTGATTACACTGGCCCTCTGTTGAACGTTGAGAACGTAAACTTACGCTTTACTACCAAAGATTCTTTCTTTGAGAGCCGTCGTGAGTACGTTCAAGCATCAAACAACGTGAGCTTTGAAGTGCATGAAGGTGAGACGTTTGGTTTAGTAGGTGAATCAGGTTCAGGTAAATCAACGATTGCTCGTGTGATTGCTGGCTTGTACGCACCAAACTCAGGCAAGGTAACGTTTGAAGGCGTTGATCTTACTGGTCTGAAATCTGAAAAAGAACGTCGCCCTATGCGTCGTCAAATGCAGATGGTTTTCCAAAACCCTTACACATCAATGAACCCTCGAATGAAGATATTCGACATCATTGCTGAACCTATCCGATTCCATAAGCTTACTCGCAACGAAAATGAAACTCGTCAGATCGTGAACGACCTGCTAGAGCACGTGGGTTTAGGCAAAATGGCTGGGGTGAAGTACCCACACGAATTCTCAGGTGGTCAACGTCAGCGTATTTCTATCGCTCGCGCTTTGGCGACTCGCCCACGTCTTTTGATTTGTGATGAACCAACATCGGCACTGGACGTGTCGGTACAGGCTCAGATTCTTAACCTACTAAAAGACTTACAAGACGAGCTAAACCTAACCATGCTGTTCATCAGTCACGATCTACCGGTTATTCGCCAAATGTGTGACCGTGTTGGTGTGATGCAGATGGGGACATTATTGGAGGTTGCGCCAACGGAGCAGCTGTTCCAATCACCTCAGCATGAATACAGCAAACAACTGATTTCTTTAATGCCTGAATTTACAGGCTTAAGAGAAGAAAAAGCAGTGGCACAAGCCGCGGTATAAAAATCAGCAGGCTGGAGTTTAGCTTGCTAACAACAATAAACAGACGCAAATACAACAACTAGGGATCTGGATTCCCGCATGAAGGAGTTATGCAATGAAAACCATGAAAAGCAAATTAGCAGTAGCTTTAATGGCAGCTGGCCTAAGCTTTAGTGCAGCAGCAGCAGATATTACCGTTGGCTACGCAGCTGACCCAGTATCACTTGACCCGCACGAGCAGCTGTCTGGTGGCACACTGCAAATGTCTCACATGGTGTTTGACCCTCTAGTACGTTTCACTCAAGAGATGGATTTTGAAGGCCGCCTAGCATCTAGCTGGGAGCGTGTTGATGAAACGACTTTCCGCTTCAACCTACGTAAAGGTGTGAAATTCCACTCTGGTAACGAACTGACTGCTGATGATGTTGTGTGGACTTTTGAACGTCTACAAGCTTCTCCAGACTTTAAGTCTATCTTCACGCCATACGAAAAAATGGTAAAAGTGGATGACTACACAGTTGAGCTAGTATCAAAAGCGGCTTACCCACTAGTACTACAAACAGCAACTTACATCTTCCCAATGGACAGCAAGTTCTACTCTGGCCAAACAGCGGAAGGTAAAGACAAGTCTGAGCTAGTTAAGCACGGTAACTCGTTTGCTTCGACTAACGTTTCAGGTACTGGTCCATTTATCGTAACGCAGCGTGAGCAAGGCGTTAAAGTAACGTTCGAGCGTTTCAACGATTACTGGGACACAGAAACTGAAGGCAACGTAGACAAGCTAACACTTGTGCCAATCAAAGAAGACGCGACACGTGTTGCAGCACTTCTTTCTGGCGACGTTGATATGATTCACCCAGTAGCACCAAACGATCACAAGCGTGTTAAAAACGCTAAGAACATCGATCTAGTGACGCTACCTGGTACTCGTATCATCACGTTCCAAATGAACCAAAACAGCAACGAAGCACTTAAAGATGTTCGCGTTCGTCAGGCGATTGTTCACGCAATCAACAACGAAGGTATCGTTAAGAAGATCATGAAAGGCTTCGCAACAGCAGCTGGTCAGCAAAGCCCAACAGGCTACGCGGGTCACAACGAAGACCTAGTTCCTCGTTACGATCTGAAAAAAGCGAAAGAGCTGATGAAAGAAGCGGGCTACGAAGATGGCTTTACGCTAACTATGATGGCTCCAAACAACCGTTACGTGAACGATGCGAAAGTAGCGCAAGCGTCTGCGGCAATGCTGTCTAAGATTGGTATCAAAGTTGATCTTAAAACTATGCCTAAAGCACAGTACTGGCCTGAGTTTGACCTATGTTCAGCAGACATGATGATGATCGGCTGGCACTCAGATACAGAAGATTCAGCTAACTTCAACGAGTTCCTAACTATGACTCGTAACGAAGAGACTGGCCGTGGTCAATACAACTGTTCTGGCTACTCAAACCCAGAAATGGATGCGATCGTAGAAGCTTCTAACACTGAAACTGACCCAGTTAAGCGTGCTGAAATGCTGAAAGGCGTTGAAGCAACACTTTACAACGACGCAGCATTCGTACCGCTACACTGGCAAAGTGAAGCGTGGGGCGCGAAGTCTAACGTTGGTGCAGCAGACGTAGTAAACCCAATGGTTATGCCTTACTTCGGCGACCTAGTTGTAAAATAATCTAGCTTGCTAGAATCGAGAGCCTGAAGCTTTTCAGGCTCTCAAATTATTAAGATATAGATTTAAGTTTCGGTATTTGGTCTTCCTTCAGTCTGGCTAAATACCTTTTTTAAGACTGAATTTTGTTATCTAGTCGCGGATTTCGACTAGATAGTCATGGATAGATAAGGGGCAAGGAATGGTTACGTTTCTGGTCAAGCGCCTGTTTCAGGCACTGATAGTGATGTTTGTGATCAGTTTGGTGGCGTTTGCCATTCAGGATAACCTGGGCGACCCGTTGCGTGAGTTAGTCGGTCAATCTGTTTCAGAATCGGAGCGTCAAGCGCTGCGTGATGAACTCGGCTTAAATGATCCCTTCATTACAAAATACACTCGCTTTGTGGGCGCAGCTCTACAAGGTGATCTTGGTACTTCATATTTCTTTAAACGCCCAGCTGTGGACGTAATCTTAGATAAACTAGTCGCAACGCTTGAGCTTGTGTTCGGCGCTTCTCTGATCATTGTTTGTCTGTCGATTCCACTTGGCGTTTATTCTGCAATACACCCAAAAAGCTTCTTCACTAAACTGGTGATGGCGGGCAGTAGTATCGGCATTTCTGTGCCTGTTTTCTTAACCGCAATCATGTTGATGTATGTATTCTCTATTGAGTTAGGTTGGCTGCCGTCGTTTGGACGTGGTGAGACCGCAAACTGGTTTGGCTGGGAGTCTGGTTTCTTAACGATAGATGGCCTTGCACACTTAGTGCTGCCGAGTATTGCTCTAGCATCTATCATGCTGCCTCTGTTCATTCGTCTAGTACGCTCTGAAATGCTAGAGGTTCTTAGCTCTGAATATATCAAGTTTGGTAAAGCAAAAGGCCTAGCGCTGAACAAGATTTACTACCAACACGCTTTGAAAAACACAATGCTGCCAGTACTAACGGTAGGCGGTGTTCAAATCGGTACTATGGTGGCTTACACCATTCTTACTGAAACTGTATTCCAGTGGCCGGGTACCGGCTTCCTATTCCTTGAAGCGATTAACCGAGTGGATACACCACTGATTACCGCATACGTTATCTTCGTTGGCCTGATCTTCGTAGTAACTAACACCATTGTTGACTTGCTATACGGCATCATTAACCCAACAGTGAACATCACAGGGAAAGGAGCATAATCATGGAACAAACAACAACAGCTCCATCTCGTTGGGAGCGATTCAAGCAGTCAGACATTCTGTACTACTTCTTACGTGACAAAGTGGCAATGGTGAGCTTCGCTATCTTTGCGGCTTTCCTTGTTATGGCATTAGCGGCACCGATTCTAGCGCCAACAGACCCGTATGACGTGACGTCTATCGACATCATGGATTCTGAGTTGCCACCATCTTGGATGGAAGACGGCGAAGAACGCTTCCTACTGGGTACTGATGAGCAGGGTCGTGATATCTTATCTACGATGCTTTACGGCTCGCGTCTGTCATTGACGATCGGTTTCCTAGCGGTAGGTCTTCAGCTGACTCTCGGTATCATCATTGGCCTGTCTGCAGGTTACTTCGGTGGTCGTATTGATAGCTTCTTGATGCGTTTTGCCGATGTTCAGCTTTCGTTCTCAACCATGATGGTTGCGATCATTGTCTCGGCCATCTTTAAGGCGAGTTTCGGTAGTGACTTCTACGCGCAATATGCGGTTGTTATGCTGGTGGTGATCATCGGTATTGCTGAATGGCCGCAGTATGCTCGTACGATTCGTGCATCGGTATTGGCAGAGAAGAAGAAAGAGTACGTAGAAGCGGCACGTGTGATGGGCTTTAGAGCGCCTCGCATCATGTTCCGCCATATTCTGCCTAACTGTTTATCACCGATTTTGGTTATCTCTACGGTACAGGTGGCAAATGCCATCATGTCAGAAGCGGCACTTTCTTTCCTCGGTTTAGGTCTTCCGGTAGACCAACCGTCACTCGGTGCCCTGATCAGTACTGGTTTTAACTACATTTTCTCAGGAGCATGGTGGATCACAGCATTCCCAGGTGTGCTTTTGGTAACATTGGTTCTCGTTATTAACCTATTAGGCGACTGGTTACGTGACGTGTTTAACCCGAAAATTTATAAAGGGTGATAGCCCGGTTTGATTTTTAGTAAAAAAAGTCACTAAATTAAGAGCCGTAAGCAATTACGGCTCTTTTTTTGCTTAATGGATCTGGAACTTAGTATTATTGACAGTGTCAATAATAGTTAAAATGGAATTCATGTTTTATCGACATAGATTCGGTAATAATTAGCCCGCAAGGGTTTAAGTGGTGGTTATGAAATTGACAATGAATGCTGTATGTCGTGCTGTGACGAGAAATTATCGTATGGGACTTATCGCTGCATCTCTTTTGGTATCGAGCCAAGTGAATGCAGAGTCGGTTCTATGTGATGCAACTCAGGCAAGCACCAACCAATTACCACAGCTAGAGCAATCATGTCCGATCGGTAAGGGCGTGTGGGGCAGTAAAGCACCAAAACGTCATTCAGATAACGAACTGTTTTGGGTTCAATGTGGCCTGCTGAACAAGCCTTTGTCACTGAGCCGAGCAAAGCCTCTGTATGAGAAGATCTCGACCAACGTTTGGATGAAGCCGGAAGGCGGAGACTACCGTTGCTTAATCGGACCTTATTCTACCTTCTCTGATGCGAGAAAAGACTTAGCTCAAGTACGCAAGGTGTCTGGTTATGGTGAAGCCTTTATTCGTATGGTTGATAAGTCTAAAACCTCATCACAGCCTATCGTTGCAAAACCAGCAGAGTCAAAAGCTGTAAAGCCTAAGGCTCCTGTAAAAGTAGAAGCTAAACCTGCGCCGAAACCTGTGGCGGTTAAGCAAGCGGCTGCGGTAGCGAGCGCTGCAGCAATTCAGACGCTACCAAGCGGTAATGCGAGTACAGACAACGATCTAGAAATCGAAATTCGCGTGACAGCCAATGTGTCGGGCAACCAATATGCTATTCCTTACCTCCTAGACCATCAGCAGCAGTTCTATATGGAGCAAGGCAAGCCTTGGAGCCGCCTCGATTACGGTAGCGCTGAATTAGTCTGCAATAAGGTCAACATGAAGCTGATGACTGAAAAGCAGTGGCAGAGTATTTTGGGTTCAAAAGTCATGGAAAAACAGAATTGGCCAATGCACTTACCTTATTGGGGGGCAGGCAAGAAGGGTCTGTTTACCAATGGTAATGTAAACCAATTGAAAGGGTCTTCATTGCTTAATGTCATGTGCGTTAAGTAACGACGACCGTTACCAAACCAAATAAGCCTCAGCCATTGCTGGGGCTTTGTTGTTTATACGCCTCTCTTTTTCAACACTCGTTCTTCAAGACGAATTTGATTAAAAATCGTTAAAAATTGTTCAAATAGTACGGTTGATGCGTAGAAAACCATAACTCAAGCAATAAGGTGATTGAGATTATGAGTTTAAAAAAACGATTAGAAGACGTGGCTCCACGCTTTGAAGCCGGTGGTAAGTACGAAAAGCTCTACCCAGTGTATGAAGCTTTCGCGACAATATTCTATACACCCGGAAACGTAAACCGCGGCATAACCCATGTTCGTGACAGCATTGACCTAAAGCGCATTATGATTTTGGTGTGGTTGGCGACCTTCCCGGCAATGTTCTGGGGAATGTATAACGTCGGACACCAAAGCGTTCTCGCACTCACATCCAGTTATCAATTAAATGAACTTGCCTCGGTTATCGAGAGTAGCTGGCGTCTGTCGTGGGCATTTGGTGATGCGCAGTCATTGATGGCAAGTGGCTGGGCAAGTCAGATGTTGCTTGGTGCACTCTATTTCCTACCCGTTTATGCCACGGTGTTTGTGGTAGGTGGCTTCTGGGAGGTTTTATTTGCCGTTGTACGAAAACATGAGGTGAATGAAGGTTTCTTTGTTAGCTCGGTACTATTCGCACTCATTCTTCCGCCAACCATCCCGCTTTGGCAAGCCGCTTTAGGTATCACCTTTGGTATCGTTGTCGCCAAAGAGCTGTTCGGTGGTACAGGACGAAACTTCTTGAACCCAGCCCTTGCAGGCCGCGCGTTTCTCTATTTCGCCTATCCAGCCAACATGTCGGGTGGGCTTGTGTGGGTTGCCGCTGACGGCTATTCAGGCGCGACACCGCTGAGTCAATGGTATGAAGGCGGCAGCACGTCACTCATCAATAACATGACTGGCGAGGCGATCACCTGGATGGATGCCTTTATCGGTAATATTCCAGGTTCGATGGGTGAGGTGTCGTCACTGCTGATCATGCTGACGGGGTTGATTTTGATTGTGATGAAGATAGCGTCTTGGCGCATTGTCGCCGGTGTGATTGTCGGCCTTGTCGTGACGTCGAGTTTACTGAACTGGATAGGGTCGGATACTAACTCGATGTTTTCGATGCCGTTTTACTGGCACTTTGTGTTGGGTGGTGTTGCCTTTGGTACCTTCTTCATGGCAACAGACCCTGTATCTGCCGCGTTTACCAATCAGAGTAAATGGGCCTATGGGATTTTGATCGGCGTGATGACGGTCGGTATTCGAGTGCTTAATCCAGCCTACCCAGAGGGCATTATGCTGGCTATCTTGTTCGCCAACCTGTTCGCTCCGCTATTCGACTTTGTAGTGAAAGAGCAGAACATTAAACGAAGACTTAAACGGACATCGCGCTAATCTAGGTGATTAAAAGTGAAAGTGACTCCCATAAGAAAGGCTTGCATTGATGCAAGCCTTTCAATTTTTATCGCGATTGATTTGAGGTTGATTTAACTCCACTTCAAATCAATCTCGAAAGGCTGTGTGCTACCACAATGCTCACCGCACATCTCGTCGTAGGCGCTGTTATGAACCAGCATTGCTGATGCTACGCCTTGGTCACTAAAATGATCGCGTGCTTGGTTTACACTCAAAAACTTCATAGGATGCTGGTGGTCATCTTTAATTAATTGCTTTTGCTCGCCAACGATTTGGTAAGCCAAGTAAATCCCGCCTTCAAATGATTCGATTAGTAGATTCATCACAAACTCCATTGCTGATCTAGATAGGTGGATATTTGTGTTACGTCGAATCGAGAACCAAGGTTCAAAGCGGGCATAAAAAAAGCAGGCACAAGGCCTGCTTCTAAAGAGAGCTCAACTAAGACGTTGATTATCTCATCGTAACGCAATACCTACACAGGTGGTCTCAGCAATAAATCTGGAAAGGTTTGTGTGATAAGGCTTACGTGCCTTTTCCAGAAAAGCAGAAAAAATGCACTACTTTTCCTAAAAATTGAGTTTTAGTATATCATTTTACAGAATTTTCACCCTAGAGATCGTAAATCAAACTGCTGTATACATTTTTAATGTCTGAACAATAGTCTACTGATACCTCACTATTCGCTATCGGATGTTGAGTAAAGATCCTCTCCGACAGATTGGTTAGCATAATCAGCGACTTTTACTTCATAGTCTACGTAACAATCTAGCTGATGAGGCTCAACCTGGTTTGAAGTTGGCAACTCGTAACTAATAACTTCCCCTTGATTATTTTTACGGTCCTTTTTATAAACAAAGAATTCTGCATACCTGTTCGGAGATACACCTTCAAAGTTCTTTAGTACGAGTTTTTCATCGTTGGAGTTATCTTCTTGTGATATAGCGTCACTGTGTAAATCGAGAGCTAAACTTTTTTCATACGGTTCAATGTATACGACACTCGTAATACCCGCTGCAACAATATGTCTAGCACAGTTATGACAAGGGAAAGTCGTACAATATAAAGTCTTTTCCAGTGTACTAGAGCCACTGTTACGAGCTAGAGATATAATTGCATCCATTTCAGCATGTATAGCTCTAGAATATTCGATTAGTGACTTTGCTTTTGAGTTATTGAAGATTTTGTCTGCGACTTTATCTGGATCAGCAATGCCCTCTTCAGATAAAATTTGTCTGATTTGACCCTTCAGCTGTAACTTGTGCTTATCGTTTTGACACCCAGCTTTGTTATAGCAACGTAGATCCTTTTTGCTTTCAACATCATATAGACCCCCTCCAAATTGAGGAACATCATTACATCCTGTTGCAATGATTTTGCCTTTGTCGTCCATGATTGCAGCTCCTACTTGTCGAGATAGGCAAGCTGAAGCTAAAGATGCAGAGTGTGCTGAGTAGATCCCTTTTTCGTCCCGAGTAGGTGTAAAGTTACCGACTCCATGAATGAGATTAATGAATCTTCTAATTGATGCACCAAGCTCCGTAGCATCATCGAGGTTTCTAATAAAATAGTCTGACATCTGAATAGCTTTTTCGACATGTTGACCAAATTTATCATTACTGTTTCGGTCTCTTTCTATCAGCTGCATTGCTTCTGAACTATCTGTAATGCCTTCTTCTTTAAGATTCTGCAGTCTTTGGTCTTTTGTTCTCAAAAGTCCAATTAGATAGAAGTTTTTCCTATAAACTTCTTGGAATAAAGCCACTTCGTCATGGTGTTTAATCTGGTCAATAACATAGGCTACTTTCTTGGTGACTTTTACTGCTTTCCCACTATCGCTGCCATCACCAAACATTGCATTGCGTATAAGATGAATTCTTCGAATTCCCATTTCTGCAACGGTAGTGTTTGAATAATCCTTTCTTAACTTATCTCCAAGATCTTGTAATGTATTGTAACGGGAAAAACCGACTAGATTAAGAATGGATTCTGGGTCAGGTTGTGTAGCCGCAATCAGGTCACTTAATCTGATATGTTCTACATGATAATTAGCAGATTTAAGCTCTTTAATTACAGAATTTTTGAGTCGCTTAATGCCAGCTCCAACAGCACCGCATAGACCTATTACAAGTTCTTGGGAGTGGCGTGATCGTATTGCTTCTA
This sequence comes from Vibrio sp. 10N.247.310.23, assembly GCF_041467155.1. Classification (NCBI taxonomy): domain Bacteria; kingdom Pseudomonadati; phylum Pseudomonadota; class Gammaproteobacteria; order Vibrionales; family Vibrionaceae; genus Vibrio; species Vibrio sp. 10N.247.310.23. Next base: position 22,897 of record NZ_JBFSTZ010000006.1, read on the forward strand.
GAGAGTTTTCATAACTGCTGTTAGCAGCTGAAATAGATTGAGAAGGGTGTAAGTTTGTAACTGTTTGCGCTGACATTGAATGTCCCTATAGAATGCATATAGGGGCATAGTATCAGGTATTAAAACCCTACCAATCAAGTTTACTTGCAGCTTTCTTTAAGTTTTTCTTTGCATTTTCGAAAGCGATCATCTTTTTCTTTTGATGAATAGAAGTTACTGTAGCGTTTTTTGAGGTTGACACACGACTGGTTAGTTTTCCGATAGAACGGGTTTCAGGTACTGCTAAATCAACAACGTTCATTGTATTCCACCTTGAAATATTCGCGCAAATTATACACAAGCTATCCATGCTTTCAATTAAATTATTGCAATGTTCAATCTGAAAGTAACACGTTAACAATAGTAAAAAAAATCAATTTAACAACTTTGTTTAAGTTGTGTGAGCGCTGTGCAAACATATGATACATGCTAGTACTAAAGTAGTAAGTAAAAGTGCAAAGGTAAGACCTTGATTCTTATTGACTCTTTGTTCTAGGTTTAGTTACAAAGTAATCCTCATTAAGCAAACCTCAGAGGGGTGGTAACGGTAGTACTACTTAATTGACACTACCGTACTTCTTTTTAGCTTGGCAAGCTGCTCCCGAAGCTCAGCATTCTCATACTCCAGTTCATCAACACGTGCCAGAGCTTGAACTAACCTGTCATTCAAATGGTGCTGCGCAGCTGCGAACAGGGCTAACTTCTCCCTCTCAGCCTCATACTTAGCCTTAAAGTTTTCCTTGATACGCTTCTGCTCATTCAACTTTGCACGTACTGTCTGAATCTCTGGCTGAACGACTTTACCTTTGTCTGTCGCAATTTCAGCTTTGGTCTGTTTAACCTTCTCAACAAAATCAGGGTAGTAATAGCCACTGCCATTACCTAAGTTTGCTTCTTCCTCAACAGCCCGTACACTAAGCTTGCGGTGAGCAGGAATACGTTTAGGCTTACCCTGTTTAATGCGATCTAGAGCCGCTTCTAATGCCAATAGTGTGTTTTTGCTCTTGCTCATAAGTTAGCTACCTTCAAATCAGGTTCAAAAGGGGTAAAGGGCATATCAAAGTCAGCCATGACCTTCTCAGCAGCTCGAACTTGCGTGATGTAATGGCTGCGCTCACTAACCGAAATATCCTCTCCAGATGTCATATAACTCGTTAAACTATGGTGCTTTTTCTGCCACCACTTAGCTTGTTGTTCGTCAATGATACTGCTGCCAGAATTGCAATCTACGCAGAACTGTGGGGTGATCACACCATCCATATCGCAATCGTATCCACTTTTACAATAGCTATGCAGTGAACCGTGAAGGGTTAGTTTTCCTTCCCTTACTGCTTTGTAAATAACATCCCACGAGCTATAGATGGTCGGCACATCGCCTCGCATCTTCATGATTGCCCTACCGTGAGAGCCTGATAAAGTTTCATCAGAGTGCCACTGCTTAAAGATTTTATTGGTTGTCATTTCCGCATTAATCCCATCAAGCGCTTGTTGTATTTTTTCATCCACCGTCAAGTCTCGAAGGCTAGCCAGTTTTCCACCATTGGTGTACCACTCCGTCATCGATAGATAGAGGTGTTTGAATTGCTGTTTGAGTGCAACTAGTGTGCTTAAACGGTTTTTAATGCAGTAAAATGCCAAAGTGCGTCGAAATTGATGAGTGGTCAATTGCCAGGGTTGGCCAATGACTACCATTTTTTCTACCTTTTGCAGTGAGCGAGGATTGGACTCTAAGCATTCTTGATAGTCTTCTTTAGTCACGATAAAAGAGAACTGCTTGCAAAAACGTTTTAGGCGTAAGTTCCATTGCGTTGTGAATTTTGGTGGTTGTGAGCGATGTGATTGATTTACCCATAACGAGTTTGAGTACTTTTCTTCTGGGTATTTAGCATCATTACGCCATTTTTCTGTCAATATCGACATCAAATCAATAGCCGTTTTCGATATTGCTGCCGTGACCCACGTTTCTCTTTTCTCACCCAGCTTAAATGTATGAGATTGAAGCATGTGGTGGACTCTACCGCTTAGTGAGTCTTGGTAGTAACTACTTGGAGTCAATTTATCTAGTTCAGACTCACGCATACCGCTGAATCCACCACAAACAATATAGCTTGCAGTGATAATTTGTCCTAGATATAGCTTAAACTCACTGGCATTTTTAAGTGGTATATTAGGGAGTTTATCTGCTAATTTGGCAATTAGCTCATTGGGTCTGTGAGGTTGGTTGTCAGTTATTACACTGGCGAATCTATGTCTATCAATGCTTTTGTCAGCCTTTATAAATGTATAAACACTACCTGTTTCAATTCTGCTTTCTACAATTCTTTTACCTTCTAAATAATTGTATTGCAGTGCATTCTCAGTATCAGCGATGAGCTGTGCGTGGGGCAGAGCTTCTTCAATTAGTGTTATTGCCTTACCATAAATTGCGTGACATAAACGCTCAGGAATCACTAAAGTTTGTTGATTTTCTCTGCTACTTAATAGTCTTGCTTCTTTGTTGGATTTGATTGGGTTGATACCGAGCACCACCTTGTGCCAACCGGCATTGTCTATAGTTGCATTAATAGCATTAAAAACTTTCTCAAGATGATTCTGTGAATAGCTAATACTTATCAAATAATTGTTGAATTTCTGCTGTACCCGCGGCGATGAAAGTGCATTAAGTGAGTTAAGATTTTCTTGCAGCAAAAATAGGTACACTCCCTTTAGCTTGCTTAATCGGGCTTCTACGCTTGAGAATTTTAATGGTTTCTTGCCTTTAATAGATAGATTAAACAACCAGCCAAAAGTGAATAGTTTTAGTTCTCGTTGTAACTCGGGTGCATCATCTAGTTGCGAAAAATTGAGGTTGTTTTTCCTTTTTTTGCGTGAGAACGCAAAGCAATCCCAGTTGTTTTGACCAAAGGTTGCGGTTACATTGCCATTCTTATCTTTGCAGACAATCACCTTATCCAGCTCATCAAACTGTTGTTCATGGTAGAGCTTAACAATGTCCACCCCTTGAACTTTATGCTCAACAGGAAAATCCACACCATACAAGTGTTCGGTTTTCATTGTGATAACTCCTATGCTTGAGTGGGAATAAGACCAAGGATGGAAACGGCTTCATCCCAAAGAGGGTGACACCCTTCGTCATTCAGTTTTTCTTCTGCTTGCTTAAGCAGTGTTTTATTGATGTAGGGGAGAATTTTTACATCGATAAATGTCACAATATCCTCAAAATTTTGTCGGTAATGGCTCGCATCAAGGTGGAGGTAAAGCGACTCTTCGATACATGCTCTAAAACTGAGCAGGCACCAAATATCAGATAGTGCTTGAATAATCACTTGGTTAGGGCATCCAAAGCATGCCAGTAAGTCAGCACAAGCCAGCTTTTCACCTTCAGTAAGTAGACCGTGTTTGATGGCTTTTCTCGTATATTTTTCTGATTTACCACCAAAAGGAGAAGAGCAACTTCCACCATTGGGTGTGCGACTCAAGTTGGGAAGGTGAATCTTGTGCTCTTCTTCAATAACCAGCACATCAATACCTAAGTTAGCTTGCGCCTCTTTTTTGCTAACGCCTTGTTTAATTTCTTCCATTCGCAAAGACATCGCATCTTGCATCATTCCATTGTTAGCGGCTTTATTTCCTTCACTGTAACTCTTCTTCCTTGTGTTGGGTGTATTATTTAACATGATATCGTTCATCATATCGCCTTGGTGATAGGCCGTAATTTGTGCACCCGTTTCACGAAATCGACTAATAACAGGCCGCAATCTGCGTCCAGTTTCGTCAGTAAATGTGAAATGTTTTTCAAACCATAATTTAAGGAAAGCGGCAAGGTTGCTACTTGCCATTGGTTTTGTTTTCTTCGAGGCTACCGCTTGAAGTAGTGTGGCGTTTGCGTCACTTGAGATTAGGCGTGAAGCCGTGAGTAAATTATCAAAAAAACTCATGGCGTACTTAGGTATTTCTAGCTCATGTGCTCCCATTTCTACTTGAATGGTTTTGAATGCTCTGCGCTTAAATGCGGGCATGGTGTACCATGTTTCACCGAGTGATGTTGAGGCGTTAGTAGGCTGTTTTAGTTGGAACAAGTCACTAGTATTGGCATAGGTGTAATACGAAAGCAGAAATGTGCCTGCACACATCATTTTGTTGGTAGCACCAAACAGTGCATAGTTTTTTCCTTTCCAATTAAAGGTCATTGTAGTCACGCTTTTATACGCGTTAATGTGTTTCTTAGGGTTTTCGATAAACTGCTGGTAGGTTTGCTTAAATAGGCTGCGTAAAAAAGGCAGTAATTGATTTAAGTCATTACGAGTGTAGGCTTCAAATGATTCCTTATCACTGTCGTATGTTATGGTGATGTGGTTAAAGTAGTGCTCTGGCAAAAACAAGTAATCGATAAAAAGGCGCTTCATCTTTGAGTGTGTAAGCTTGTAGTTGCTATGTTTTATACTCCCGAGAAGCACCTTTCTATATAGCGAATCAAAATAGCCTTCAAGTGAAACCTGCGTAAAAGCTTCTGCATCATTCTCATCACACCAGCGAAGATATCGAGAGCATACAGAAAAGGTTCCATATAGTGTGCTGTGGCTTTTATCCTCTTCTATAAAGTCATCAAATCGAGCTTTTATTTGACGCACAAAACCCTCACGATCAGCATACTCAAACTGACCACCTTTCTGTAGTGCCTCTGTAGAAGGAAAATGCTTAACTAAGAAACGGTTAAAATCGACCTTGATGTTGTCGCTGGTTTTTAGTTGAATTGAAAGCTCAGGGTTCCAGCCATGTAGATAGGAAATGTTACTCACCGTTACCTCCTAACGCTTCGTGCATAATGGTGTCTAGAATGCCGAATTTCACCTTAAATGCCTCTTTTCGTTTCAAGTAGCGCAGATATTTCCAAGTGGTTGATTCATTTCGATGCCCCATCCATCCCATCAATAGCTCCATACACTCCATTGGAGATAGACCAACCTCAAGCAAGTCATTTAATCGGTATGTACCGTATGTTGACCGTAGGTCGTGGAAGCGGTGGGTAAAGGAAGGGTAGGTTTTCTTAATGGACGTTCTAAATTCCGTCCACCGTGCTTCAATAGATTTAGCTGTCAAAGGGTTGCCTTGTTCACTCACAAAAAGAGGCTCATGACGCGCACATAGTTCAAATCTTTCAATGGCATCTTGCTTTAGTGCAGGCGCATCTTCAGGTAAAGATTCTAGCTTGGCATTGAGTTTGATTGCCCGTTTGATTCTACGTTCAGAGGTGCGGTATTCATTCAGTGTGTTTAATAGCTCTGATGAGATTTCAACACGCCTTTGCTTTAAGTATTTAGTCTGAACACCTGTCGATTGAGGTGATAAAACTATCTCGTAACGATGCTCACTTTCAGCCAGTGATGTTGCGGTATCAAGGGCATTCAGGGAGAGCGTTGCTACCTCTTGGATCCGCATTCCTGTATCAATAGAAATTAACACCTGCAAACGTAATTCTTCGGATGTGCTAGGAAGATGCTGTGTCAGAATGCTTAGTGACTCTTGAGTGAATGGGGATAAAGGTCGAATATTCCTACTGCTTGCATCCTTGGGTACTTTTATTCTCAAGTCACTCGTTTCAACGGTAAAATTTGGTGATATGTGTGCTAGCATCCCTGTGCTTTGAACGGATACAAACTCCATCTTAAAAGGAGCCTCTTTCTCGTTCTTGATTTTCAAGTAACCATCATGCATTAACCACTTGTAGTAGTTAACAATCTGATTCATTCGCACGCTTGCTGTACTGTGCGCTAATACACCGTTCTTGATTTGTTTTAACAGGTGAGAGCGAAAAAGATAAGTTGGTTTTAGCCTCTTGACGGGAGGAAATGTATCCCATGCTAAGTTCTCATCTTCAAGGAAATGATAATAGGCATAAAGAGCTTGAGAGCAGGGACTAAGGTCTTTAGCATCCTTAACCGCTTTTTGGTAAAAGAGGTAGCTATTAGCTTCATGGTTGAATGAACCATCACCATTGAAGAGAGTTGGGAGGCTGCCAATATTCCCCTTAACAGGAGAGCACTGGTAGGTGTTGTCACTGATTGATAGTTCTGTCTGTTTATAGACATTGCTTGATTGTATGAGATACATAAATTTACCTAGAAAACCACTGACCATACATACAGTACAGTCAGTGGTTAATTATTTTCCAGATTTATTTATGTGTGTAAGATACTTTTCCTACACTAACCTGTCATGGTAACAAATTCTTCGCTGCCCGTTGGGTGAATCGCCACAACAGAGTCGAAGTCTGCTTTGGTTGCGCCCATCTTCATTGCAACGCCGAAGCCTTGAATCATCTCATCAACCGTGAAACCGATGCCGTGTAGGCCAACGACAGTCTCTTCTTCGCCAGCACATACTAGCTTCATCTTACAAGGTTGACGGTGCTTGGTTACTGCTGTGTACATCGCAGTGAAGCCAGATGTGTAAACCTTGATGTTGTCTTTGCCGTACTTCTCTTCAGCTTCTTGAGTCGTTAGACCAATCGTGCCGATAGGTGGGTGGCTGAATACAACAGTAGGAACTAGGTTGTAGTCCATTTTCGCGTTAGTTTGACCGTTAAATAGACGCTCAGAAAGCTGACGACCGGCTTTAACAGCAACAGGTGTTAGCTCGATGCCGCCTTCCATGATGTCGCCAACACAGTAGATACCAGGAACATTAGTTGCTTGGAACTCGTCTACCTTGATGTAACCACGATCGTTCGTCTCAACGCCAGTTGATGCTAGGTTGATAGCGTCAGTTGCTGGATGGCGACCGATAGCCCAGATTAGGTGGTCAACGTTTTGAGTGTTGCCGTTCTCTAGGTGTAGAGTCAGTGTGCCATCCGCTTCTTTGACCACTTCTTTAGGCACTGAGTGCGTGTGAAGTGTTGGACCTTCTGCTTCCATTACTTCTACTAGCGTTTCGATGATCATTGGATCGAAGCTACGTAGTGGAGATTCTTTACGACAGAACAAGTGTGTTTCTGTGCCTAGTGCGCTTAGTACACCTGCGATCTCAACTGCGATGTAGCCAGCACCGATAACCGCAACGCGTTTTGGTTGCTCCATTAGGTCGAAGAAGCCATTTGAGTCGATGCCGTATTCTGCACCTGGGATGTTTGGAATTGTTGGACGACCACCTACCGCGATCAGGATGTGATCTGCTGTGTAGTGTTCACCGTTCACTTCAACTGTCTTTTCATCAACGAACTTAGCAAAGCCTTTGATTACGTTTACTTTGTTGTTACCTAGTACGCGGTCGTAAGATTGGTGGATACGACCAATGTACGCTTGGCGGTTTTCAATCAGCTTGCTCCAGTTAAAGCTTTTTACTTCAACGTCGAAGCCGTAGTCCTCAGAGTATAGGTTGATTGCTTCAGCGACTTGAGCGCCGTGCCACATTACCTTTTTAGGAACACAACCAACGTTTACACAAGTACCACCAAGGTCTTGAGCTTCGATAAGTGCAACTTTTGCACCGTGCATAGCTGCGCGGTTAGCCGATGCGATGCCGCCTGAACCGCCACCGATACAGATGTAATCAAAATGAGTCGCCATTACTTTCTCCATTTATTGAAGGTTGTAGTCACAGTGAGAGCACTGGATACCTACGTCCTATAGATTCTTAAATTGTCTAATTATTATATTGAGGGCAGATCGGTTGAACTCAATCTCCCTGTTTAAAATTTATTCGTCCACATCACAGTCTGTTGAAGATTCTTCAGTCTATGATGTGGACTCGAGATTACTCGGGTACGATCCACTCTACTTTGAAGTGACCGGTCGCTGGCGCAATTGCTTCCTTCAAGAATGGAAGAATCTCTTTCATTTGGCTTTCTAGCTTCCAAGGCGGGTTAATCACGATCATGCCTGATGCCGTCATGCCACGCTCGTTGGTGTCTGGTGATACGCCAAGTTCGATTTGTAGAATCTTGTTGATGCCTAAGCCTTCGAGACCTTCGATCATATCTTCGATATCACAGCGATTTACTACCGGGTACCAAATTGCGTAGATACCGGTTGCCCAGCGCTTGTGGCTTTGAGCGATTGCAGTCACGACATCACGGTACTCTTTTGCCAGCTCGTAAGGCGGGTCGATCAGTACTAAACCACGACGTTCTTTTGGTGGCAGGCTGCCCTTTAAGCGCTTAAAACCATCTTCTTTGTAGATAGATACCTGACGATCACGGTGGAACTCTTGCTCAAGCAGCGGGTGATCGGCTGGGTGAAGCTCAGTCAGTACCATGCGGTCTTGGTCACGCAGGTGTGCACGTGCAACACGTGGAGAACCCGGGTAGTAACGCAGTTTCTCGCCATTATTGAGAATGGAAATAGACTCAAGGTAGCTTTGAATGTCTTCAGGAAGGTCTGTTTGCTCCCACACACGAGCAATACCTTGCTTGTATTCACCGGTTTTTTCAGACCATTCATGCGTTAAGTCGTAACGACCTACACCAGAGTGAGTGTCATGATAAACAAAAGGCTTATCCTTTTGTTTCAAAGAATTAAGAATAAGGCTCTGTACGATATGCTTTACTACGTCGGCATGGTTACCTGCGTGGAAGCTGTGGCGATAACTTAACAAATTAAACTCTCGTAACACTCTCGAATTAGAGTGTGGTTAGTGTAGGTGGGGTTAATCAGACTATTATAACCCTCAATGGACCATAAATTCTCGAACAATTCAGGGACAGTCGTCAGCTATCTGCAGTTAGTTATTGGTTCTACTATTGAAATTTGCCTTGTTGGGCACTATTTAATAACTATTCGCAGGTGATTTTTTAGGGCGAACTTTAGCCTGATGACTGTAAGACGACCTCATTACAAAAAAGACGAAAGTCTCTAAAGCCAAAGGAATGTTTATATGTCTAATCCGCTATTAACCTTCACGGACTTACCTCCGTTTTCACAGATCAAGCCAGAGCACGTAAAGCCTGCAGTTGAGCAAGTGATTGAAGCGTGTCGCAACAAGATAGAACAAGTACTTGAAGGTAATACTTCACCAAGCTGGGACAACCTAGTTGCTCCAATTGAAGAAGTGGATGATCGTTTAGGTCGCATTTGGTCACCTGTAAGCCATATGAACTCTGTCGTGAACAGTGACGAACTGCGTGAAGCGTATGAGAGCTGCTTACCTGTGCTATCTGAATACGGCACTTGGGTTGGCCAACACAAAGGCTTGTTCGAAGCGTATAAAGCGATCAAGGCGAGTGAAGCATTCTCTGCACTGAACCGAGCTCAACAAAAAACTATTACCGACGCACTGCGCGACTTTGAATTGTCGGGCATTGGCTTACCTGCAGATGAACAGCATCGTTACGGCGAGATCAGCAAGCGCCAGTCTGAGTTAGGCTCTCAATTCTCAAATAACGTGCTTGATGCAACCATGGGTTGGAGCAAGCAGATCACAGACGTAGCTGTGCTGGCAGGTATGCCTGAATCAGCACTGGCGGCAGCTCAAGCGGCGGCTGAGTCTAAAGAGCAAGAAGGCTACCTACTGACTTTAGATATCCCATCATACCTACCTGTGATGACCTACTGTGATAACCAAGAACTGCGTAAAGAGCTTTATGAAGCGTACGTAACGCGCGCTTCAGATCGCGGTCCAAACGCAGGTAAGTGGGACAACACTGAGATCATCACCGAGCAACTTAAGCTGCGCCACGAGATCGCGCGCATGCTTGGTTTCAGTACTTACAGCGAAAAATCACTGTCGACTAAGATGGCAGAAACGCCAGACCAAGTGCTTGGCTTCCTAAACGACCTAGCAGTAAAAGCCAAACCGCAAGGTGAGCGAGAAGTTGAAGAGCTACGCCAGTTTGCTGAGAAAGAATTTGGTGTCTCTGAGCTAAACCTGTGGGACATCGCTTACTACAGTGAGAAACAAAAACAGAAACTGTTCGAGATCTCTGATGAAGAGCTTCGTCCTTACTTCCCAGAATCTAATGTGGTTTCAGGTCTGTTTGAGGTACTGAACCGCGTGTTTGGTATGTCGGTAACAGAGCGTCAAGGCGTAGACACTTGGCATGAGTCAGTGCGTTTCTTTGATATCTTTGATGCGACTGGAACACTGCGTGGTAGCTTCTACCTAGATCTATACGCACGTGAACACAAACGTGGTGGCGCTTGGATGGATGACTGTCGTGGTCGTCGCATTACCGAATCTGGCGAGCTACAGACCCCGGTTGCTTACCTAACGTGTAACTTCAATAAGCCAGTTGGTGATAAGCCAGCACTGTTTACTCACGATGAAGTGGTGACCTTGTTCCACGAATTCGGCCACGGTATCCACCACATGCTAACGCAAGTAGAAGCGGGCGCAGTTGCGGGTATCAATGGTGTGCCTTGGGATGCGGTTGAGCTACCAAGTCAGTTCCTAGAAAACTGGTGTTGGGAAGAAGAAGCGCTGTCGTTCATCTCTGGTCACTTCGAAACGGGTGAAGCGCTACCAAAAGAGATGCTAGAGAAGATGCTAGCGGCGAAGAACTTCCAATCTGCGATGTTTATCCTGCGTCAGCTAGAGCTTGGTTTGTTCGATTTCACGCTACACACAGAATACGACCCTGAAGTGGGTGCTCGCGTACTAGAAACGCTAGCGGATGTTAAGTCTAAGGTGTCGGTACTGCCAAGCCTAGATTGGAACCGTTTCTCACACAGCTTTGGTCACATCTTTGCTGGTGGTTACAGCGCGGGCTACTACAGCTACCTGTGGGCAGAAGTGCTATCGGCAGATGCGTTCTCAGCATTTGAAGAAGAGGGTATCTTCAACACTGAAACGGGTAATCGCTTCCTGAACAACATCCTTGAAATGGGTGGCAGTGAAGAGCCAATGGAGCTGTTCAAACGCTTCCGTGGTCGTGAGCCACAAATCGACGCAATGCTGCGCCACGCGGGAATCAACGCATAATCACGGTAACTATCTAGTTTATTGCGAAAAGAGCCTCTAGTTAGAGGCTCTTTTTTTGTCTGTGCGTTATGCCAAGCAAGGCGAATCAATGTTATGGATTCACATTGCGGTTGATAGGGTTCTGCAATGAAATCAGTGTCTCTGTCGACTGAACTTCATCGATCGCTTGCAGCTTATCGATCAATACAAACTGCAGCTCTTCTATCGACTTACACATCAGCTTTACAAAGATATTGTAAGCACCAGTGGTGTAGTACGCCTCAACCACTTCGTCTAAGGCATTCAGCTTAGCGATCGCCGAGTGGTAATCTTTGGCAGCATTAAGGTTGATGCCAATAAAGCAACACACGTCGTAACCCAGTTTTTTGGTGTTTACCACAACTTCCGTTCGCTCGATAATGTCTGCCGATCTCATCTTTTCGATGCGAACGTGAATCGTCGCAGGGCTGACATCGAACTGCTTTGCCATTTCAGCGTAAGGAGTTCGTGCATCTTCCATCAAGGTTTTGAGAATGGCACGGTCTAGATCATCTAGACGAGCTGTGGTTGTGGACATGCATAATCCTTAGGTTGAATGAAAAACATACCGGCTTGAGTACACATCATAGCCAAGGGTGATAATATTAGCAGTAACTATAGGGTTAGGGTGAATTCAGTGCGATTTTCGTTATTTTTTATTGTGATGTGTTGGAGTGTTTTTGCTTCAGCTCAGGCAAAAGATGTGTTGGTTATTCACTCTTATCATCAAGGCTTTTTCTGGACAGATGATTTCCATAAAGGACTATCTGATGAGCTCGATCGCGATGGGTTATCTTACCGGGTTGTTTATCTTGATACCAAGCGAACTCAAAACGCTGAATACTTAGAGCGAATTTATCAGCTATACCGCACTAAGCTGTCGCATGAAGAGTTTGCCGCTGTAGTCGTCAGTGATAATAACGCCCTCAATCTGATGAAACGCTTAGCGCCCGAACTCAATGGCACGCCCGTTATTTTTGGTGGCATCAACAATTTTTCTCCGCAAATGATTGAAGGCTTGCACGCAACCGGTATCACTGAAGATATTGATATGGCGAGCAATATTGAGCTGATCAATCGACTTCAATCGACGGTTAAAAAAGTTTACGTGGTTACCGATCACTCGGTAACGGGTGAAGCTATTCGCGCTCAAGTGGATTTATTTCTACAAAAACGCCCTGAGTTTTCTGGGATGGTGGAGCAATATACGCCTGATTCTTATCAAGAACTGATGACGTTCGCGCAACGCGCTGATCTAACCAAAAGCTTGTTGTTCTGGGCCTACTACCGCGACATCAATGGTCGTGTCAGTAGCAAAGAAGACTGGCGTCAGCTCAACAAAAAAACTCAGATGCCATTGTATATCGTGCATGATTTAGGGCTTGGGTTTGGTGCGATTGGTGGCGTGATCCACAGTGGAGAAACGCAAGGACGAGACACTGGGCGAGTGCTACTGAATGTGCTCGCTAATCCGGATAAACCGCTGCCCCAAGTGGTTGCTGGCGCGCCAGAAATCAAACTCGATTACCAACAAATATCACGATGGGATTTGGGCGCAGAGAATGAAGCGGCGGTGACTTTTCTCAACAAACCTAAGTCATTTTTAGTTCGCTACCGAGATGAAATTCGCACCATAGGTTTGCTGTTTTTGGTTATGTCGTGTGTCATCGCAACCTTGGTGTATTACCTCAATCGCCTTAAGAAAAGTGAGCGTACCAGCCGACAAAGCCAACTGTTATTGGAGTCGATATTCGACCAAAGCCTGCAGTTCATGGGGATCATTGATAAGGGCGGTGTATTGCTGTCGAGTAACAGTAAGTTACATGAGCTGCTTTATAACCAAGGCTATAAATTGGGAACACCTCTTCAAAGCCACCAACACTGGGAAGACTCAGCAAGGCAAGAACTGAAGGAATACTTTATCTCGAGCGATGAACATCAGATTTTGCGATTTGAAGCTGAGGTGTGGTGTCGTGATCGTGGTGCGATGGTGTTGGAGATCTCTTTAAAGCCTATGCCGGGCAGTGAAGAGGATGATGTTCAGTTCTTATTTGAAGCTCGTGATGTTACCTCGGGTAAGCTCGCGGAGAATAAGTTGTTTCAGCGTGAAGCGAATCTCAAGCTGTATTACGACAAACAACCCGTGATGATGATTACGCTCGATGGCAATAATCGCATTCAACAAGTCAATCAGTTTGCTGAGCAGTTACTAGGTTACCCGCTAGACCAGCTATTAGGTCATCGTCCTAGAGAGTTCTATGTCGATGAAAACTCAATGATCCCGCGTCATATTTTATTGCAACCACAGCATAAGATTCGTGGCGTATGGCGTCGTGATATTGAATATCGCCATGCTAATGGCAGCACCATCTGGATTCGTGAAAATATTCGCCCGCTGGTTGAGTCTGATCAGCTGTTGATTGTTGGAGAAGACATTACCGAAACTCGTGAGTTGTCTGAAAAGCTAGAATATCAAGCTCGTTATGACTTGCTGACGGACACGTTTAACCGTAACCACTTTGAGCAAGAGCTGCAAAAGGCGCTCAAAGAGGTTGAGAGCCACATGCGAACTCACGCTATGCTGTTCTTGGATTTAGACCAACTCAAGGTCTTGAACGATACAGCGGGGCATGAAGCGGGAGATGCCGCAATCATGTTTAGTGCCAAGCTGCTGGAAGAGGTTCTGCCATACAATGCCGTGTTAGCGCGAATGGGTGGTGACGAATTTGCAGTATTAATGAAAGACTGTACTGAGCGAGATGCGGTGAATGTGTGTCGCAGTATTATCTCGACGATGAGTGAGAACCCATTCTTGTGGGGTGATATTCGCCTTAATCTTACCAGCTCCATTGGTATCCGATTGATTGACCATACTGCGGCCTCACCACAGATGGTACACGCTCAGGCTGATGCTGCTTGCCATGCTGCTAAAGAGGAAGGGCGTAACCGTTACAACCTTTACCATCAAGATGATGAAGACCTGCGTCGTCGTCACCTAGAGATGGAATGCGTCAATCTAGTGCATGAGGCTTTAGCTAATGATCGCTTAGAGTTGTTTGCTCAGCGCATTCTTGGCCTAGATAAAAACAGCGAGAAAATGCACTTCGAAATCTTGGTTCGTATCAAGAATATCCAAGGTGAATACATCTCCCCGGGGATTTTCATGCCAGCCTCAGAGCGCTATAACATAGCGCATTTGATTGACCGCCGAGTTGTCAGTCAAACGCTCGCTTGGTTGGAACATCGACCAAAGGTGATTGATGAACTTGGAATGTGCTCTATCAACCTTTCTGGCCACTCGATGGGTAATCGGGAGTTTGTAGAGTTCTTGATTGAAAGCTTGGCTAACTCGTCAGTGCCTTGCCATAAGATTTGTTTAGAGATCACCGAAACGGCTGCGATGAGTAACATGAAGCAGGCGATCAAGTTCTTTACTGGAATCAAAGAGCTTGGCTGTATGATTGCACTGGATGACTTTGGCTCTGGATTATCGTCGTTTGGTTACTTAAAGAAACTGCCGGTCGACATCGTGAAGATCGATGGCTTGTTTGTGCGTGATATTGCTGTCAACGAGATGGACCATGTGATGGTTCGCTCGATCAATGATTTAGCTAAGCAGATGGGTAAACACACGGTGGCTGAGTTTGTTGAAAATACCCAGATAATCGACAAGCTGATCGAACTTGGTGTGAACTACGCACAGGGTTACATCATAGGCCGACCTAAACCACTTGCTGAGCTCGTTGAAGAGTTACAAAAAGAGCGAACGTTAGAGTTCTTGGATTAACTGAACCAAGCTGCACGATGAGTATTCTTTAGCACTAGCAGTGCTAATCGTTTGTAGTGCTAATAGCTTTCAGAGCTACTAATAGTTTGCACCGCTAATATGTATTGTTGAGGCAATCAGGTAAACTGGTTGCCTCTTTTGTTTTGAATACTACTGTCTGTTGGAGACGACCTTGCAACTACAACTGATTTGCGAAGATGCTACCCAAATCGATCATCTAAATGACTTAGCGACCCGTTGGAATTTATCTCATGATGAAAACAGCGATTTCGCTTTGGTATTGACTAGCGAGCGACTTGAGTTACGTAAAGTCGATGAACCGAAGCTTGGCGCTATCTTTGTTGATTTAGTCGGAGGGGCAGTTGGTCACCGACGTAAGTTTGGCGGTGGTAAAGGTCAGGCGATTGCCAAAGCAGCTGGTTTAAACAAAGGCGCAACGCCAACTATTCTTGATGGTACTGCAGGCTTAGGGCGCGATGCGTTTGTGTTGGCTTCTCTAGGTTGTAAGGTGCAAATGGTCGAGCGTCACCCTGTTGTGGCAGCACTGCTTGATGATGGCTTGCAGCGAGCTCAGCAAGACCCTGACATCGGTGGTTGGGTAACTGAACGTATGAAGTTGATTCACGCTTCAAGTCACGATGCGTTAGATAAACTCAGCAACGATCCAAACTTCGAACAGCCTGATGTGGTGTACCTAGACCCAATGTACCCGCATCCTGAGAACAAGAAGAAATCGGCGTTGGTTAAGAAAGAGATGCGTGTATTCCAATCATTGGTGGGTGCCGATATGGATGCTGATGCTTTATTGCAACCAGCCCTTAAACTCGCATCTAAGCGAGTTGTGGTCAAAAGGCCGGATTACGCAGCATGGTTAGATGAGCAAAAGCCGAGCATGGCGATCGAAACCAAAAAGAACCGTTTTGATGTCTATGTGAAAGCATCAATGACCTAGTTAAGACATCAATAACTTAGAGACACGCTAAGAAAGTTTCCCGTCATAAATACGATAAATCACTATTTAACACTTGCGATAGTCGCGTTACGGATGTATATCTAACTAAGAATCATTATTATTCTTAGCTGGAGTTGTAGCATGGCTAAACGCTTTTGTAAGTTAAACCGTCGAGATATCACCGAACACTTGGGAGAAATCCACAGCTTGGTCACTGAACCAAAGTTCGTGTGCCGCTCTTGTGCGCGCTCATCGTCGGATCAAGCGAATCTATGCAAACCAACAGCCATCCCACCGATTGATTGTCAGAATAAACCCGCTGAAGAAAAAGTCGCGTGTGGTCTACTTGCTGAAACATTGCCAACTCCAGAAGTTTCTCTTATCGAGGTAATGGACAGCGTTGAGCCAACGGTACAAATCTTTGATCCTGCTATCGTAGAAAAAGCGGATAAAGTCGCGTTGAAAAAAGCCAAGCTGAAAAAACTGATGGGGAAGGCGAGCGGCGATGAGAAAGCTGAACTCAAACAAGCGAAGAAAGCGGCGAAGAAACAAGAGAAGTACAACAAAAAGCTCGCGAAGATGATTAAGAAGCAGCAAAAGCTGTTTAAGAAAAGCCAAAAACTGGAAAGTGACCTGGAACGCATCAACCTACAACTTGATGACGTTGCCTTCACTGAAAGTAAGACTCAGGTGGTGAGCCACAATCACATCCACTGAAGTTAATTCGAAGAGCTTATTGCTACACAGATGATTTAAAAAGAGCGACCTACGGTCGCTCTTTTGCTTTCTGGGTATTATTTTAAATAAGAATCTTGCTAGTCAAACAAAGCTTATTAGTTAAATACAGCTTATTAGTTAAATACAGCTTGTTAGCTTAACGCACTAGGCATTGTTAGCATCTCTCGCAACACGCTTCTTCACCCACGTCTCATTGACGAACAAAGAGAACAAGATAACGGCACCACCAATAGACAATCGAACCAAATCGACATCTCTGTTCCAAATCAGGATGTTCACCACAAGGCCAGCTGGAACTAAGACATTGTTCATCACAGCCAGTGCGCCAGCATTGACCATGCACGCGCCTTTATTCCACATAAAGTAACCCAGCCCCGAAGCAATCAAGCCAAGGTAGATCAGGATTCCCCATTGAAGAGTGGTGGTTGGCAGCTTCTCTGGATTGCCCAGTAGCATGAAAGCAACGGAAGCGACGCATAACGCCCCCAAGTAGAAGTAACCAAATACGGTTCGCTGAGGTAATTCAGTCGATTCCTTCTCCATCACCACCTTGTAACTCACCTGACCGATAGCAAAGCACAGGTTCGCGCCTTGCACGACGAGGAAGCCAACTAAAAAGTTCTCATTGATGCCCGCAAATTTAATGAATACCGCGCCCAATACCGCAATTGCCGCAGTCACTAAGTACCACGGAGAGAATTGCCCTTTGAGGAAGTCATAAATAAGCGTGACGTAAATTGGGGTAAAAACGGTAAACAAAAGGACTTCAGGAACGGATAGCAGCAAGAAAGACTGATAGTAGAAGCAGTACATTAAGCCAAGCTGGATGCCACCAATGGCCATCAATTTAGCGATCAGCTTACGCGAGACGCCACGGAACTTAAGGAAAGGAAGAAACACGATACCGGCAAGGGCAACACGCATCAGTACAGAGAACCAAGCATCAACCTGACCAGCAAGGTAAACGCCGATCAGGCTAAAGGAGAAGGCCCATAGGAGGGTAACACCAGCTAAATAGCTCATAGTAAAACTTCGTTAATAAGATATGAGCCGTATGTTACCTAACCTTAATTCATTAGTCTTCTGAATCTCTTAGAGGCACGACCAGCATATCAACCGGAGAGGCGTTGATCAGTTGTCGTGTTGAAGAAAGTAGCTTGCTCCAGAAGTCTTGATGGTGACCACAAACCACCAAATCAACATTGAACTCGTTGATGGTGTCACACAGCTCATGACTCAAATCGCCACTGCCCACTAAGGTATGGGTGATTGGGTATTGAGCATGCTCAGCAAAATTTTGCAGCTGAACTCGAGATGCTTCCATCGCGTTATGTTGGGTTTCTGCCATGTTGATATCAATCAGGCCGGTATACAGCTCTGCGTAGTTAATATCGATATGGATAAAAGAGACTTTGGCTTCCAATGGCTTAGCCAATGCTACCGCTTTATCCACAATTAATTTGCTGTCTTCTGATAAATCGACCGCGACCAAAATATGTTTGTAACTCATATCGCTACCTCCTTTATTCATTGTCTGATTTAAGATTAGCACTATGCGATGGCTTTTTTTGCTGAAGTGATCTCATATCCACTGTCTTGCGTAATGACAGCTCGAAATATTGGTTAACTAATGGCCTGCGAGATATTCATTAAATAGTGATATAGTAGAGAAAATTGAGGATGTAATTAGGAGTCTTAAATGCTGTCAAAAACTATGGTTGAGCAACTGAATGATCAAATTAACCTAGAATTTTTCTCATCCAATCTATACTTACAAATGAGTGCTTGGTGTGAAGACAAAGGATTTGAAGGTGCAGCAGAGTTTCTGCGTGTTCATGCAGTAGAAGAAATGGAACATATGCAGCGTCTTTTCACTTACGTAAGTGAAACAGGTGCAATGCCAATTCTAGGTGCGATTGAAGCGCCAAAACATGAATTTGATAGCCTTGGTGCTGTGTTCCGTGAAACTTATGAACATGAGCAAATGATTACTCAAAAGATCAACAAACTGGCTCACGTTGCTTTCAGCACACAAGATTACTCAACCTTTAACTTCCTGCAATGGTACGTTGCAGAGCAACACGAAGAAGAGAAGTTGTTTAAAGGTGTATTGGATAAGCTAGAGCTTGTTGGTGAAGACGGTAAAGCACTGTTCTTTATTGATAAAGACCTAGCGCAATTGGCAAAAGATGGTTCATCTTCAATTATGGAAGCTCCTGCCGTTTAGGTAGTACGGGAAAGACACTGATTATCTTTTTCTTTTGAGTTTTCTTATGAAGATGTAGGGAGGAAAGGATGATCAGCGGCGACACTATTCTATTTGCACTAATGGTTGTGACTTGCGTGAACTGGGCGCGATATTTTACTGCGCTAAGAACACTCATTTATATAATGCGAGAAGCACATCCTCTACTTTATCAACAAGTAGACGGAGGTGGATTCTTCACAACTCATGGCAATATGACCAAGCAGGTTCGCTTGTTTAGTTACATCAAAAGCAAAGAGTACCACCATCATCACGACGAAGTGTTTATGTCGAAGTGTGATCGCGTAAGACAGTTGTTTATACTTTCTTCCGCTCTGCTGGGTGTAACGTTGCTGTCTTCTTTCATCGTCTAAGTTATTTAGTACGTGTGAAGTAGAGTTTAGGTTTTGGTGTAAAGCTTCGGTTGTTGGTTCGCTAAGCCAAGTAGTGGTTTTGCTGCTGTCTGCAAATTGTACAATTGAACATCAATTGCAAAGTTTAAAATTGCCGCTAGAATAGCGAGCAATTAGTAAGGATGTGCTGTTTATGCACATCCTTTTTTATTGATGGCATTTCGAGAACAGGGCGTACTCGAGGTGCAAAAGTGAAGAAAGCAGAACCCCAATGAGTGAAAAGTTTGATGTAATCGTAATTGGTGCGGGCGCCGCGGGCTTAATGTGTGCTGCGGAAGCGGGTAAACGTGGCCGACGAGTGCTGGTGGTTGATCATGCAAAGAAACCAGGCAGAAAAATTTTAATCTCAGGTGGCGGCCGTTGTAACTTCACTAACTATGATGTTTCAGCCAACAACTTCCTATGTAACAACCCTCACTTCGTGAAGTCAGCCTTATCTCAATACACCAACTGGGATTTTATCTCGATGGTGAGCAAGTACGGTATTGAGTTCGAAGAGCGTGACCACGGCCAATTGTTCTGTGTGAATGACCACACTGCAAAAGACATCGTGAGCATGTTGCTTGAAGAGTGTAAGCAAGCGAAAGTTGAACAGCGCTACCGTTGTGATGTTCACTCCATCGAAAAAACAGACGCTGGCTTTAAGATGCACCTTAATACCGACGAAGTTGAGTGTGACTCACTGGTTGTGGCGACGGGCGGTTTATCGATGCCGAAACTAGGCGCGACGCCATTTGGCTATAAGATTGCCGAGCAGTTTGGTTTGTCTGTGATGCCGACTACTGCGGGTTTGGTGCCATTTACTCTGCATAAAGAAGACAAAGAAGCCTTTGCTGAGCTTTCAGGAATCGCGATTCCTGCCGAGATCACCGCGCAAGACGGCACCTTATTCAAAGAAGCGTTGCTGTTTACCCACCGCGGCTTATCTGGTCCTTCGGTATTGCAAATTTCTTCGTTCTGGAAAGCGGGTCAATCGGTTTCGATTAATCTAGTACCTGAAGTCGATGTGGCTGAACTGCTGGCTAACTCTCGCGAGAAGCACCCAAATCAGAGCCTGAAAAACACCTTGGCGAAAGCACTGCCGAAGCGTTTTGTTGAAGTGTTGATTGATCGTAAAGAGCTGGAAGACAAGCCGCTTAAGCAGTTCAACGAAAAGCAGCTGAATGACATTGTAGAGCATCTAGAGAACTGGAAAATTGCACCAAACGGCACGGAAGGTTACCGAACAGCGGAAGTGACTCTAGGCGGTGTGGACACCAATCATCTATCTTCAAAAACCATGGAATGTAAGACGGTTTCTGGCCTCTACTTCATCGGTGAAGTAATGGACGTAACAGGTTGGTTAGGAGGATATAACTTCCAATGGTGCTGGAGCTCTGGCTTTGCAGCAGGCCAGTGGGTTTAAGAGTGTGTAGAGACAATAAAGTTTGCCTGTAAGCACTAAAGTTTGCCCGTAAGAGTATTTTTAGACAATAAAGTTTGCCCGTAGTGGCCCTGTTTACTATGGTTAATATAGGCAAACTTTTTTGGATTTAGTATGGGACGTGGGCGAAAGCTAGAATCGTTTAAAGATTTTGAACGAGCATTAAAGAATAAATACGGGATTGGGCAAGGCTTTAACTACAAACCTTGGCTTAGGATTCAGGATGTAAAATCCAAAGGTACACGTTCACTGATCTATGGTAGAAAGTCTCAACGAGATCACCATATGATGTCTTCAATTGAAAGTGAGCACTTCTACCTTGCTGAGTTTTCAAATAATGTCATTGATATTAGAGAGCAATTTCCACTTCTTCCTTTAAATTACACGCAAAAAATAGCTAGAACACTTGGTGTAGAACACCCTAAACACCCTCAATCTAAAGAGCCTATTATCATGACAACGGATCAGTTGCTCACGATAGACTCCCCTCAAGGCGCTACATATCATGCAATTTCTGTAAAACCCGAAGATGAGTCGGGTGATCTACGTGTACTTGAAAAAATAGATATCGAGCGAGTCTGTTGGGAATTACTTGGAGTTAAATTTAGTTACTTTACGGGAAATGAATTAACGAGAGTTCAAAGTAGTAACCTTCATTGGGCAACATCCCCTTTTCGTGAGAACCCGAAAGTCTTTTCTAGTGATCAGGTTGATTGTGCTCTCTCTGTTCTGGCTATTGGGCAACACTTTATTGAAGATCTATGTAATCAGCTAATATCAATGAATATTACATCTGATTATGATGCTCTATTGTTAATTCGTTTCCTCATAGCTGATAAATTTATTGATGTAGATCTATCGACTAACATCCCCGAATCTGGGCTTATTGATGTGAAATATGTAGCCGAACACCAAGGAGGCATTCTATATGGAGCTTCCTAGAAATAGCGTTTGGGGTGTGAAAGGTTCGGATTTGCTTGAAGATGGGCTCTATCGTTTGCTGGATATAATGCAAGATGTTGAGTCTGTCATTTTATATTCGCTTGCTGATACTTCAACAACGGTAAGGCCTATAGCCGTTTCACTAGAAAGCTTTATTGAACTCGTTTCTAGCCGCAAAGCCCAAAAAGCACATTATGAGTTACCAACCTATCTTCTGGTTGATGAAGGTCATATTTCAGATGAACATATTAGTCGCCGAGATAAAAATTATGGTTACATCAAAGGTATTGTATTCGATCGATCCTTTGTTTTTGATTATGCGACTAAGAAACGCGTACCTCAGCTTGCTGAATATGCTAAAGACGTGGGTGTCGACCGTAAATCTTTATCTAGATTACTGACTTTATATTGGCGAAATGGGCAAGACAAAATGGCTCTCTTGCCCGCCTTTTCGAAAAGTGGGGGTTCTGGGCGAGACAGAGAGCCAACAACAAAACCCTTGGGAGCACCAAAACAACCAAGAACTATAGCTATTAATAGAGCCGACAAGTTTATTGTTAGTGATGGCGACAAGAAAAAATTCAAAAAAGCGTTAAAGAAATATTACCTCAAAGAGTCAGGTCTGACACTAGCAAAAACCTATGACAACTTGCTCAAAGATAGCTATTCAAAAGAAATAAGCTCGGCTGAGGCCTGTGGTAAGCCTCCTTTAGTCCCAACTCAAAAGCAGTTTAGTTATTGGCGAACAAAGCTATTCAGCAAAGAACACATAATCAAACAACGAACCTCAGAGAACGATTACCTCAGAAACAAAAGAGCGGCGCTAGGCAGTATAACTGATCGAAGTTACTTGCCTGGAGCTCACTTTGAAATTGATGCAACAGTTGCTGATGTACATATCGTATCCGAGCTTGGGTCTCAGTATATTTTAGGGCGCCCGACGATTTATATCATTGCAGATAGAGCGAGCCGAATGATAGTTGGTATGCATGTATCGCTTTATCATGCTTCATGGAGAGCTGCACGTCTGGCATTAACGAATAGTTTCTTATCTAAATCGACTTACTGTAAAAGCTTTGGCGTTGATATTGAAGATTCAGAATGGCCTTGCGCCCACATTCCCAATGAGCTGGTTTGTGACAATGGTGAAATGATTGGGGTACAACCCAACAAAGCACTGACGCCAATGACGAAACTATCGTTTACTCCACCATATAGGCCAGACTGTAAAGGTGTGGTAGAGAAGCGCTTTGATATTATCAATAAAGAAGTACTTCATGAGTTATTGGGTACAACGAGAGGTGGACAGGTTGTACGAGGGAGTCGAGATCCACGAAAAGACGCGATCTATACGCTTAAGGAAGTTACCGCTGAAATAATAAAAGCGGTACTAGAGCATAATCGTTCGACTCTTGATAATTTAGCCTTTTCTAGCCCTCTCCTCATTGAGAATGATCTATCTCCGACACCTCTTAATTATTGGAAAATACATCTCGCAAAACATAGGCATGAACTTCAATCCTCTAACAGTGATGAAGTTATAGCTAGGTTGTTGCCCTCAGCAGAAGTCAGCATGACTCGAAGCGGAATTTATTTTAATGGTATGTATTACTCGTGTTCAGAAGTTGAAGAACTTAATTTAGCATCTGTCGCTAGGTCATCAGGACGTTGGAGACTAGAGGCGCGTATTGATGAAAATACAACGAATTACATCTATGTTCGCTTAGATAAAAACAGGGAATTCATTAGGTGTAATTTGTTACCTCGAAGTCGAATGTTGGGTGATAAATCTATGTATGAGTCTAACTTCATTCAGGACTGGCTTGATACGAAGAAAGAATTAACAACAATATCAACGACTTCAATTGATGATCACAAGCATCGCCAGGAAGTAACCCGACAAGCGAAGAAAAGAAGCAAAGATGCAGAGAAAGCCTCTTTTAGGGATAAAACTGCTAATACTCGTCAACGTCGAAAAGAAGAGCTAGAAGCAACCACAAATATGACTGCATCAACTCCAGAGCCTTTAGCCACTAATAAAGAGTCTGCCCCCTTATCTACTGCTAACAAAGTTATTCCATTACCAAAAGGTCCGAAAAGAAGAGTGAGTAGAGGTGAGTCATGAGAATTGAGTCAGCAGTGTATCAAGATGCAATTCTTCCTGAGCATCGAGGTAATCCGATAATAGAGGCACTTCCAGCTAAAAAAGCATGGGTAACTGTTATGGACGATTTTAGTAATTACCCGGATTTGTCAGAAGAAATTGCTGACCATAAAGATCCATTAGTTCGTGATGAGTACCTAAATCGCATTGAAGAAATTAGGCAGCCGCTGACCGATTATGAAGAATGCTTCCGTGCTGTTGAAAGGGCTATAAAAAAGGGCTACTCGGCCAAGAATCCATTGAGCCCTACAACTGCCCAATTCTTGCATTATTTGGTTGATGAACGACCTAATATAGAGCCGAGAACTGGGTACTTTAAACCTAAAGGAGATGGACTCACTCTAATTGGCGAAAGTGGTGTTGGTAAAACCTCGATGGTGGAGCAAGTCCTAGAATATTTTCCTACAGTAATTGTGCATGAGTCCTATAAAGGCCATCCACTCGAACTAAGAAAACAAGTTGTCTGGATAAAGGTGGACTGTCCTAGTAATTCTAGCGTTAGGGATTTATGTGAAGAGATACTCTCAACACTAGACTTAACCTTAGATAGGGAAAGAACAAAACCAGCAGGGACAATTGGAGAATTAATTCGGCAGTTAGAACGATCAATCAAATCAAGCTTTCTTGGTATGCTAGTTATTGATGAAATGCAAAATCTAAAGTTTAAAAGAACAGGTGGAGAGAACAATCTATTAAAATTTTTACATCGACTAATGAACAGGTTAGGTGTTCCGCTTTTCTTTGTCGCAAATCCTCCGTTTGACCAGTCTCTAATTAAAGAGCTCAAAGCTGCTCGTCGAGCTGAAAGCGGTTATCATCATATTATGTCTGTTTTAACAAGAGACAGCATTTCATGGAATGCGTTTATAGAGCAACTCTGGCAGTACCAATGGACCAACGTTTATACGAAGCTAACTGAAGAGCTAAATTATGCTCTTCATTCTTTGTCTGTTGGTAATATAGATATGGCAAGTAGAACCTATAGAGAAGCCCAACGTTTGGTTATAGGTTCGGATGATGAACGTATTACTCCTGCAACCTTATCCGCTGGTAATGCAGCAGCTTGTGGTCTTTCGAGGCAAACAGAAGAAGTGGATAGCTTAAAAGCTGCTCTTATTCCTTTACCCAAAGGTAAGCAACGTAACTCTCAGCGCAAGGATGAGTCAACGATTAAGACTGTCGATAAAACAGGTGATATTACTAAACCTCAGCACCCTGAGTTTGCTTCTAAGCTTGTCGAACTAGTAGGAGCGGTAGATCTACTAGATAGAATTAAAGACCCTGATTTATTTCAACAAGCTGCTGGCTTGGAAGACCCTATGCTCTACTTAAGGTCTTGTAATGTTGTTCTGGACGACCCTCTTTCAGAACTATCCTATAGTTAAGACATAGGCATTATCAATTAAGGAGACTCATCATGCAGTTGCCCAAAGCACTACCTGATGAGTCCTTACACAGTCGGATATGCCGTTGCTTATCAGTTTGTGAACATTCTGCTGAGCAAGCTTTAGAGCTGCTTGTGGCTGATAAGAGAGCCGCTGTTCATCCATACCTTACATCAAACTTACACTTTCTCGCTCAGTCAGCTGATGAATCATCAATGACACTCTTATCGTCTCAAACACTGCGTCCATTGTTTTCCTATTATCTGCCACAATATAGCAACGCGATTGAAGATGTTGCTGCTAGTACTAATGAGGTTATAAGAGCTAGCCAGCTTTCAACCTTTCGTGGAAAAGATACCTTATCTGTTAAGTACTGCCCTGTGTGTGCAAAAAAAGACTTGTATGAATATGGTGTTTCTTATTGGCACCTGAATCATCAGGTTCCAGGAGTGGAGGCATGTTCAGCGCACAGCTCGTGGTTGGTACATCAAGAGTTGCCTAGTCGCAACCATGTTCGCTGCCATTTTTTGCCTAGCCCACAAACGACGCCAATACACTGCACTGATATCGCAACTGAATTCGCGCTTTTTGTTACTAAGCGAGTACTAGCACTGCAAGTAGAGGATGAACATCAGAGTCAATCTATATTGAGTGAGTATTACCGAAAGCAGCTAGCCCTGAATGGCTTTGTAACGGCAAACGGTCGAATTAGAAGAAAGAGCATCTTAGAAGGACTGTATGAGTTATCCGAAGGCTTATTTATTTCACCAACCCCATTGTCTGTCAGGTCAAAGTCAGATTTCAGCTTTGTATCGACACTGTTTTCAGGTAAGTATCCTCAACATCCATTTAAGCATTTGATGTTAGAGTTTTATTTTTCGAAATGCCAGCCACCTAATGTAGATACAGTAAAGAGCCTCCCCATTGAGTTAGCTGTATACGAAGAAGAAAAATGTTGTGATTTATTGAGGTCAGGGTTGTCAATGGCAGCCGTAAGTCGGGAAATTTGCAAGAGTCGTTGTTACGTAAAAAGTATGGCTTTAAAGCATAATATCCCAGTGAACTTAAAGCCAAGGAAAATCACTTTGAGTCTCAAGAGGTCGGTTATTCGGCTGGCGAGGAGAGGCTTCCATCGAGAGGTCATAGCTAAACTTCATGATATTTCTTCAGGTAGCGTAGAGTTAATTATCTCTTCTACTTCAGGTCTGGTCGCGTGGCGGAAGAAGTGTAAGTTTGAGTCTTTACGGCGACGGTATCGTTACCAGATCATACGGTTTATTGACTCTACCCCAGAAGCGACTCGACAAGAGATAAAAAATGCTCGAGAAGCAGCATATTATTGGCTATACAGTCATGAGCATGAATGGCTTGAAACCGTGCTCCCTAATGCAAGTAAGACGCGACATGTTGATAGAGTTGATTGGTGTCAGCGAGACAATGAGCTCGTAGAGGTGATTCGTGAGTTGTTGCTTTCTTCAAGTAACAAGCTATCCCGTACTGAACTAGATAAAGCCTTGGGGGGGCATGGCTGGCTAACATCAAAGCTGAAAAAAATGCCAAATACAAAAGAGCTGCTCAAGAAGAATAATCTGTTCAGTTCAAATACCTAGGGCGAGTAAACTTCCTCCCAAATAGATTCATGATAATATGTCCGGTGTTGCTGAATAACGGATTGATAGGACTTATGGACTTAAAAAACACAAGTAGTTTTTCTTTTCTTGCTGAACACGACTCACTTTTTGTTGAGTTAGCTTCAGGTGCTGAGCGTGTATTTTCCAGTGACCCCAATACAACGTTAATCAAACTCAGACAGCTAGGAGAGGCGCTAGCACAACACATTGCGGCAGTGGTGGGGGTTGAGTTTGATGAAAAAACAACACAATCCGACCTTTTGTACCGTCTCAATCGTGAAGTTAAGTTCGAGCCAGTGGTGCGTGAGCTTTTTCATACCCTACGTATTGAAGGCAACAAAGCTACTCATCAGTTTAGAACACAGCACAAAGAAGCTCTTGATGGTCTAAAAGTGGCACGGGCTCTTTCAATTTGGTTTCATCAGTCTTTTGGCAAGCAAGGCACAGCTTTTAAAGCTGGGCCTTTTGTACTTCCAGCCGATCCGAGTAGCGATTTACGCATACTTCAAACGGAAATTGAGAAGCTGAAGGCTGATTTGACTCAAGCGAACGTTGAGCTGGACTCCAGCAAGCAGTTAAACGACCTAATCAACCAAGAAAAGACTGAGTATGAAGCACTTGCGTTGGCGATGGATGAGGAGTCTAAGCAATTCTCAGGGCAAGCCACAGCCCATGAACAGGCGCTATTACAGCAGAAAAAAAAGTACGAAGCTAAATTGCAAGAGCTGCAAAAAAAGCTGGATCTGCAAGGTGAAAAAGCTGCCGCAACACAGAAGCAGCAGGTAAGCAGTAATATTCGCAGTGCTAGCCAGCAGATAGTTCTTAGCGAGGAACTTACACGAATTCTTATCGATCAGCAGTTAACGGAGGCTGGCTGGCCTGCCGACAGCCAAGAGCAAACCTTTAAGAGTGGCGCACGACCAGAGAAAGGCGTCAATAAGGCCATTGCTGAGTGGCCAACAAACTATAATGGCGAAGGTGGCCGAGCTGATTATGTGCTATTTCACGGCCTAATGCCTATTGCTGTGGTTGAAGCTAAAAAAGAGAACACCAATGTGGCGGGTAAAATCCCGCAGGCAGAACGCTACAGTAAAGGTTTCAAGGTCGATGATATCTTGCAAGGGGCTTGGGAGTTAGCTGGTCAAACTATCGCTTGGCCAGATGAACATTACGGTCACTATAAAGTTCCCTTTGTTTACTCCTGCAATGGTCGTCCATACATCCCACAGCTTGCTGAACAGTCAGGCACTTGGTTTCGAGATGTGCGTGAGCCTAGTAACACTAAGCGCGCTTTGCAGCACTTCCATACGCCTGATGGCCTGCTGGACCTACTGAAACGAAGTAAACAAGAAGCAGAGCAAATCTTGCAGCAAGAGGGTTTTGCTTACCTAAAGCTGCGTAGTTACCAAGAAAAGGCCATCACCGCCGTAGAAAATACCTTGGCGAAAAATATTCGCAGCGCACTGCTGGCGATGGCGACTGGTACCGGTAAAACTCGAACCATCATTGGCTTGATGTATCGATTCCTGAAGGCTGAGCGTTTCAA
This sequence comes from Vibrio sp. 10N.247.310.23, assembly GCF_041467155.1. Taxonomy (NCBI): domain Bacteria; kingdom Pseudomonadati; phylum Pseudomonadota; class Gammaproteobacteria; order Vibrionales; family Vibrionaceae; genus Vibrio; species Vibrio sp. 10N.247.310.23. The sequence continues at coordinate 51,094 of NZ_JBFSTZ010000006.1, forward strand.
GCGCATCCTGTTCTTGGTTGACCGTACAGCTCTTGGGCAGCAAGCCATTGATTCATTTAACGAAGCGCCACTAGAGCAAAACCAGACACTTTCCAAAATTTATAATGTTGCCGAGTTGGGAGACATGGCATCGGAGGCTGAGACACGGGTGCAAGTGGCCACCGTTCAGGCAATGGTGAAGCGTATATTTATGTCGGATAACCCACCGCCTGTGGATCAATTTGATTGTATCATTGTCGACGAAGCGCACCGTGGTTACACCCTAGATCAAGAAATGACCGAGGGTGAATTAGCAACAAGGGATGCAAGTCAGTATCTGTCTAGTTATCGTCGAGTTTTAGACTACTTTGACGCAGTTAAGGTGGGTTTGACTGCAACTCCAGCTAAGCACACCAGCGAGGTCTTTGGTAAGCCAGTGTATACTTACTCCTATCGTGAAGCGGTCGCTGATGACTGGTTGATCGATCATGAGCCGCCAATACGCTATGAAACCTTGTTGACTCAAAAGGGCATTGAGTTTGAAAAAGGGGCGAAAGTCTCTGCTATTAACACCCAAACCGGTGAAGTAGAATCGTCGGAACTTGAAGATGAACTGAAGTTCGAGGTCGATGCTTTTAACCGTCGCGTCATCAATGAAAATTTCAATCGAGTGATTTGCGAGCAATTGGTGCAGGAGCTTGACCCATTTGGTGACGAGAAAACCATGATCTTTTGTGCCACCGATCTCCATGCTGATATGGTTAAGCGGTTGCTGGATGACGCCTTCAAAGAGCTTTATAACGGCGAGTACAATCAGGCGGCAGTTGCTAAAATCACCGGACAGAGCGACAAAGTCGATCAGTTGATTCGCCAATACAAAAACGAACGCTATCCCAACATCGCAATCACCGTTGACTTGTTGACGACGGGCATTGATGTACCAAAAATCTGTAACCTGGTTTTCCTACGTCGGGTAAAATCTCGTATCCTCTATGAGCAAATGGTTGGCCGCGCCACCCGTCGTTGTGATGATATAGGTAAGACAGTATTTCGCATCTACGATCCGGTAGATATTTACGCTGCGCTGAGTGAAGTCAACACGATGAAACCGTTAGTGAAAGACCCCAATATTACCATTGAGCAACTTGTCGATGAGCTGACCGACCCTGAAAAGTTAGATCAAGCCCTAAGTAGCCCAGGTGAGCAACAGGGTGAGTCCCACGCTGATGTGGTGCTCAGTCAACTCAGCCAGAAACTGATGCGAGTTCTACGTAAAGCGGAGAAGAAAGCAGAATTTAAGCCTGAGCTCAAGAAAAAGCTGGATGAGCTGCATGATATGTGGGGGGTTGAGCCTAAGTTGCTACATAAACACTTACACCAATTAGGACCGAAACAGGCTGCACAGTTTGTGAGTCAACAAAGCGGCTTACTCAATCAATTGGCTGAGGTATCATTGTTAATCGGTAGCGAACGTAAGCCAGTGATTTCAGATCATAAGGATGAAATCCGAGATCGCAGCCAAAGCTATGGTGTGCACCAACGGCCAGAGGATTATTTAGACAGTTTTAACCAGTTCATAAAAGAGCAGCTAAACCAGTCAGCGGCTTTGGCTGTGGTTGTAAATAAGCCTCGTGACCTGACTCGCGAACAACTAAAAGAGGTTCGCTTGCTACTTGATGGTGCTGGTTACTCTGAAGCTAAACTGCAAAGCGCAGTGCGTAATCAAACCAGCCAAGATATTGCAGCCAGCATTATCGGTCATATTCGCCGTGCTGCCTTTGGTGAACCGTTAGTGCCATTTGAACAGCGCGTTGCCCAAGCAATGGATCGTATTTACACCACCCATCAATGGATGCCAGCTCAGCGTAAGTGGCTGGATCGCTTAGCTAAGCAATTGATCCATGAAGTCATTGTCGATCGCGAATTCGTTAACCAGCGCTTTGCTGATCATGGTGGTGCCAAGCAATTGGATAAAATTTTAGTGAACCAGCTAGACATCGTACTGGTTGAGTTAAGTGAAGCGATGTGGCCTACCCAGGTCGCGAGCTAGACCCGAAACAAATTAAGTGTCTCCGCCAAATGCCAAGGCGTAAGTAAACAAAATAGGACGTAAGATGACAAACGATAATATCGTACAAAAACTGTGGAACCTTTGTGACGTGCTGCGCGATGACGGTATTAACTATTCGGATTATGTCACCGAGCTTGTGTTACTGCTGTTTATCAAGATGGTACATGAGAACACTGAAGCAGAAACGCTAGACAAGTACACTTTACCAGAGGGATGTCGTTGGACAGACCTGAATAGTAGATCTGGCCTTAACCTGCTAAACCACTATAAGCAGATGCTGTTAGACCTATCCAAAGACAGTGATCCACTGATCAGTGCTATCTATGCCGAAGCACAAACCCGTTTGCGTGAGCCTCGCCACCTAGAGCAACTGGTGAGGTCTCTGGATCAAATTAAAGACTGGTTTAGTGATGAGAAAGATGGCCTTGGTAACCTTTATGAAGGGTTACTGCAAAAGAACGCTAACGAAACTAAATCTGGTGCAGGTCAGTACTTCACACCGCGAGCTTTGATTGATTCTATGGTGCGCTGTATTCAGCCTCAACCAGGGGAAGTGATACAAGATCCAGCAGCAGGTACCGCTGGGTTCTTGATCGCAGCTGACCGCTACATGAAAGACCAGACCGATGACTACTTCGACTTAGATTCAAAACAGCAAGCATTCCAAAAGAACAAAGCGTTTATTGGAGTGGAGCTAGTGCCATCTACACGCCGTCTAGCGCTAATGAACTGCTTGTTGCATGGGATGGAAGGTGACGATGAAGGAGTGGTGCATTTAGGTAACGCGCTGGGTCAGGTTGGTGCGAGTTTAGAAAAAGCAGATATTATCTTAGCTAACCCACCTTTTGGTACAAGTAAGGGCGGTGAGGCATCCATTACTCGTGACGATTTAACCTACCCAACCGGTAACAAGCAGTTGGCATTTTTACAACATATTTATCGCAATCTAAAGCCCGGAGGTCGTGCAGCGGTAGTTCTTCCCGATAACGTACTATTTGAATCGGGTGTGGGTACAGATATTCGCCGTGACTTGATGAACAAGTGTAATCTGCACACCATTTTGCGTTTACCTACTGGTATCTTCTATGCCGCAGGGGTTAAAACCAATGTGCTGTTTTTCACCAAGGGTAGTGCCATAGATAAGCTGCAAGAGGAAAACTGTACCAAGAATACGTGGATTTATGACCTGCGTACCAACATGCCAAGTTTTGGTAAACGTACTCCGTTTAATGAAACTCACTTAGAACCGTTTGAAAAGGTTTATGGTGAAAGTGCCAATAGACAATCTGAGCGTACAGAAGGCGAGTGGAGCTTTAACGCCAAGCAGGTTGAAACCAGTTCAAACGATGAGAATAAAGGAATTGATGACAAGCTAGCCCATAGTCGCTGGCGTTGTTTTAGCCGTGAATGGATTGCAGAGCATAAAAGAGATTCGTTAGATATTAGCTGGCTAAAAGATAAAGATAGTGTGGATTCGGCGAATCTACCTGAGCCCGCAGTATTGGCTAGAGAAGCCAAGCTGCAATTGAACAAAGCTCTTACAGAGCTAGATAAAATGATTGCTGAACTTGGTGGAGAGTAAGTCATGTCGCTAGGTCAAATAGGGAGTGATATCCCGAAAAACTGGGAATTACCTCTTTTGGTGGATTTAGTTTCTCCTAAGCAATGGAAGACAATTCCAACCAAAAATTTAACTGAAAATGGTTATGTAGTATACGGTGCAAATGGAAAAATTGGATTTTACAGCGAGTACACACATGAAAAGCAAACGCTGATGATAACTTGCCGTGGTGCAACCTGTGGCAATCTACATATTTCAGAAGCGTTCTCCTACATCAATGGCAATGCTATGGCTTTAGATAGCCAACCTATTGAATTGGTTGGCTTGGAATTTTTGTTTTATGCGCTGCAAGCCCGTGGTCTTCAAGACACTATCTCTGGTTCAGCGCAGCCTCAAATCACTGGTAAAGGACTTCAAGAAGTACGAGTACCACTTCCCCCTCTGGCAGAACAAAAAGCCATTGCCGATAAATTAGATACTTTGCTTGAACAGGTGGTAACCACCAAAGCCCGCCTTGAAAGCACGCTTGAAAACCTACGGCAGTTCCGCCAGTCAGTATTAGCTGATGCTGTGAGCGGTAAGTTGACGGAGGATTGGCGAAAGACATCAGAATTAATTCGCTGGGAACCTGTTAAATTGGGTTCATTTGTTGAAAAAATTGAAGCGGGAAAGAACCTGAAATGTATAGAGTCTCCTCCTAAAGATAATGAGTTTGGCATTATCAAAATTAGCGCTGTTACTTGGGGGAGTTATGACGAAGAGCAGAGTAAGACATTACCTCAAAATGATTTGTTTATTGAGTCTCGCCGAATACTTGTTGGTGATTTTCTGATTTCTAGAGCTAATACGTTAGAACTGCTTGGCAACCCTGTCATTGTTCATCGAGTAACGAAAAACTTAATGTTGAGCGATAAGGTTCTCCGGCTAGTCATGAACGATAAGGATAAACCTTGGATTAGTATCTTTCTGCGGTCTACGAGTGGTAGAAAAGAAATTGAGTCAAGATCTACAGGGAATCAAATGTCGATGCGTAATATTGGTCAAAAAGCATTGTTAGACATTGATTTGCCGAAGCCTCCAGAATCAGAGCAAACCGAAATCGTCAATCGCGTAGAAAAACTCTTTGCTGGCGCTGATGCCACCGAACAGCAAGTAAGCCAAGCATTAGAACGGGTTAATAATCTCACTCAGTCAATCCTTGCCAAAGCATTACGTGGCGATTTAACCGAGCAATGGCGTAAAGATAATCCTGAGTTGATCTCAGGCGATAACTCTGCCGAGGTATTACTTGAAAAAATTAAAGCTGAGCGTGCGATAACTAAACCGACACGTAACACAAGGAAGAAAGCTTGATGCGTTTGCTGTCGTTACGCCTTGATGGAAAATACAAAGGACTAAAAAACCAGTACTTTGATTTTCATCGTACCCAGGGCAATATCCTAGCGTTGATTGGTCTTAATGGCTCCGGTAAGTCGCAACTACTAGAGTTAATCGCCGAAGCGTTTGCGTTTTTAGAACGCAAACAACGTGCCGATTTTAAGGTTAGAACACCGCTCGGGTTTGGCTTTGAGCTGCTCTACCAGTTAGGAGGAGTGACTAATCATAGTGCCGGAAGTCCTGCTATGGTGTATGGCAGCCCTCTTGCGGTTGTGGGGGGAATTCACAACCCTAAGTTCAAAGTAATGCTAGAGCAGGGTTCTTTAGAACCGAAGGCTTTCATTTGGAAGCAGGAAGCGTGGCAGGAAATTCCATTAGTAGGAGTGGAGCTCCCATATATTGTGGGGTATTCCTCTGGGCAGAATGAAAATCTGCAACGTAGCTTTATGAAAAATGCAGTGCAATATTTTGACAATATGCGCATTCGATTGAATCGAAAGAAAGAGCTAAACGCCAAATTAAACGATGCTCAGATCTCTGATATAAATAAGCGATATTTAAAGCGAGCTCCTCATTTGTTTGAACCCGAAGACTCTTATTTTGAAAGTCGTTATCTGACAACAGAGTCTGGGGAACGATTGACAACTGAGGCGGGAGAACCACTTGACGCTGAGAGCTACTTGCTAGACTTGAGAGAGTACCCAACAGCCCTTAGCAAATGTGTTTACTTAGACTACGACTGTGCAGGCTTAGCTCTAGCTTCGTTAGCCCTTTTACCTACTGACGATATCGACACCATACTCAGTGAGATTACATTTAAGTACCCAAAAGAGTTGGTACTTCACTATGATTTGCGTGGAGGCGTGGCTGGTAGGGATGAAGTCAGAGATATTCAGTTATTAGCTCGCATTGCCGGAGAAGATAATATAGAAGGACTAAGCCAAAGGACTACAGATGCTCAATACGAAGTGTTTGAGATGAACTATCTGAGTGGCTTGATAACCTTAAATCTAGATGACCCAAATATTAAAGAGCAGCTAAATGATGCTAGCTATGGGGAGCCTGCAGCATTTTTTAGAAGATTGTATAAGCTACAACAGCTTGGAGTTAAAAGTTGGCTGGGAGTTACTCGCCAGAAACTACGAAAAGATAATTTTGAGGGTACAGTAAAAAAACCGTTGAAAACGAAACTACCTCTATCTGTAGAAAGACTCGTTTTGGCTGATGGAAGCGGTCGAGAAGTCTGTTTAGATGATTTATCAGATGGTGAGGCACAGTTAATTGAAGTACTTGCCACCGCGAGAATTTTTAGTCCAGAACGTACACTGTTCTTATTTGATGAGCCTGAAACTCATCTCAACCCGTCATGGCGTACATATTTCCACAGCCATTTGAGCAAAGCTATGATGTCTTCAGATAATGGCGAAGCTCAAGCACAAGTATTTTTATCGACCCACTCCCCATTCATGGTGTCATCCCTCAAGCGTGAAGATGTGCTGTTCTTTGAGCGTGATGATGAAGGCCTTATCCAGATGGAGCCAGTTGGTAGCCAAACCTATGGTGCGTCTTTTGAAGTGTTGATAAAAAAACACTTTGGTTTGCGCTCCCTTATCTCTCAAACGGTTGTTGAAGCGGTAAAAGAACAACTACCTAAAGATGAACAACCAGAGACGTTAGAAGCTGCACGAATATGGATAGAAGCGAATCTTGGTGAGTCAATGGAAAAAGCCTATTTACTAAGGAAGTTGCAAAGCTAATGCTGTTCCCATTAAATCCAAATACTCCTCAGTGTCGAGTTTTTGAAGTGCTAAATAATGAACTGTTACATTTCCTAAGGGCAGCTATTCTGGCGAACAGCTTCAATCAAGGTTTGTTTTCTCAGTACCAATATGATGGGCAACAAAAAAGAAGTGTATGTTGGCTAAACAAGCCTACGAAAGAAAAATTTCAAGCACTCTGGCTTGTTCTAGATCCTTTAGAGCAACAGACTCGCCGTGAATTATTTGAACTTGTTCAAAACTCCCAAGATATCACTGCGTATTTTGATGATTTAGTTACCCCACTACCAGAATTAGAGGACGACTTGTTTGAAGCGCTAAAGTCTCTGACGTCCCATTTATTCACTAGTACTAAAGATTTATCTGGAGCAAAGCAACAGGCTGATAGTTCGATAGAGCGACATTTCCAGGAGTTTAGGCGTGAAAATAGTAACTCCCAATTGTGTTTTTTATGTGGAACTTCACTACTGTCGCAAGATAGAGCAAACTTAGATGATGACGAACAATGGCGAGCCGATTACGATCATGTGCTTTGCAAAGATAAATATCCGATTTACACCGCTCACCCTGGAAACTTCATTCCTACTTGCCATATTTGTAACAGCAAGGCAAAAGGGGCGAAGAACGTTCTTATCGGGCCTCAAGAGCGTCGTCGAGCGGCTTTCTATCCCTTACCTCCGTCGCAAGAGTCTTGCCACCAGTATGCACATATAGAACCTATTTTTAGAGGATTAGCAGAACTGCATGGTGGAGATTGGCAAGACCCAATAGCTTCGGCTTCAATTAGTTTTCCTACAGCTCCCCCCGATATAATTGCCAAAATCAGTGTTTGGAAAGAAGTCTATCAAGTACCAAGTCGGGTCGAGGAGTATGTCATTACTCACTTCTGTGAACGCCTTGCGGGCGATCTACTTCTTACTTATCAGGATGAGTTTGATGAATTTTTACGACAACTGCAACGTGCGGCAAGGGTGCCTTTAGATGTAAAAATGACTGAATGGAGGTTCTGGCTTAACCGATTATATATATTCCTAAATGGCCAAAATGAGGATTATTTACAGAATATATGGCCACTGCTTCAATGGAAACTGAGCTTGGCCAAGGAAGAGGATATGGTTGCCACTTTTGGATAAAGCTCTATTTCTAAACATCGCAGTGAGAATAATATGAGCACTGATGCGTTTTTTATTGCTCCAATGCCAGAAGAATGTGTTTTTAGCTATATTCTTCGTATTAATATGGTGTTGGCACCATGCCGAATGCCTAATATTGTCAACAAAAAAGGACATTGGTCTAAGTACATCACTTTACCTCAACAATACCAAGAGATTTTCTTAAAAAAAACTGATTCTAAAGTGTTTAAGTTACTCTTAGAATCGGGAGTTATTGAGTATCAAAAAGATATACTAAAAAGCCCTGTAGACTATACGAGAACTATGGCTGACTTTTTGAAAGGCAGCAGAGTTAAAAAACGCTCCACCTATGTAAAGTATTGTCCAAAGTGTATTGCAGATTTTATAGGATTGTATGGATTTTCATACCTTAAAGCGGATTGGGCGTTAAGGAGTTCGAATCACAATTGTCGGGTTCATAGAGAACCGTTTAATATCATCGATAGTGGTAATCAAGCTGATTCTTTGCAAGCTGTTCAATCTGTAATGATGGGAAAGCGCTCTAGGTTTTGTAAAAGTTTAAGAGATCTAAAATACTATCGTGAAGTTGAGGCTGAAGATGAAGATGAACATTATCGTTCAGGCGATTCTGAGAAAGTATTGCCTCATTTGGCCTCGTGCTTAGAGAACAAATTAAAAGCTTGGTTACTTATTGATGGGCATACTTTTCCCAACAATATGATCGCAGCGGTGGGGAGCGCTAGCAATTATTCTTTGAATCGTTATATGGAGAGTCATGTTTTTAGAGGTTATGTATTCAATAAGGCCTATTTTGCTCTTCACAAATCTGACTATTCAAGGTTTCATGAGTTTTGGAAACGGCATTGTGAGTTACATACTTTTTATTGTGGAGTTATTCAAAAACAGGGGCTTAAAGGAACAATTGCTAGACTTCGAGGAGTTAACTGCTCGAAGTGTCGTGATGCCTATTGCCCCGCTAACTTAATAATTGTCCAGCCTCGCCAAGCGTTTTGGTCTGCTTTTCGGGATTACAAATGCTATGGAGAAAGGATGACTTCATATTACCCCTCGGAAAAGTAGAGAAGCTCTTAGTTGCGTTTTTAGAAAGTTTATTGGTGCTTCGCATTTAGTGTTTAGAGGCCATAAACTTTGTTATGGACACCTCCAGTTGTAACTCCTCATCCATTTTAAGGTTTGATGTCTAAGACTATTTGGATGAACAGAAAGAAAACATACATATCATGGAATTAATCGACATTGTAACTTATGTGGCAGCAGCATTTTTTCTGATGTTTATGCTGTCATCTTTGTTCGCATACTGGCCACTTGTCTTACTAGTTTTAGGTATAGTCCTAATAAACAAGTTTACTATGTGGGCTTCATTAGTCATATTTTTTCTTTGTATCGGAATGAACTTGTATGATCCAAGAGCGAAAGGGCTCAAAGCCGATGTTACTATATATGATGGGATGCTAGATGCTTTCAAGGTTACGGTTGGTATTGTTATGGCTGCTTGGCTTATAGGTATGTTTTTTTCTGGTGATGGCTCTGGCTCCGTATCTTGTGGTAGAGCAACGCCACATGGTTGTTAATTGTTTTAAGGGAACAACAACATAATAATTGCTTAAGCATCACGACTAGATTGAGGTATAAATTTGAACTTAGAAGTAAATTGGTATTTGGAAGGTCTTAAGGTCATAGCTCAATTTTCAGTAGGCGCGGTTGGTGTTGTTTACGGTTACAAATCAGCGATAAGAAAGTTTGCAGAAACTACAAAAGATACAGATAAGACTGTTTTTACTATGTCAGTTACCAATGAGAGAGCAGTTTGGCGCAGTGAGTTACGTGAAGGGATTGGTAAGTACATAGAGTGTTCATTTAAATTTATCGAGAGCACAGGCAAACTTTCAGAACTTAGTTGTTTGAAATCTCTAATTGTTATGCGGCTTAACCCTAAAGCGTGGTCTTATAGTTCAGAGCATGCACTCGATCATGCAGTGTTAAGATCCGTGAATTCTATTTATGCCACCTGCGCGAAAGATCGATTGAACTTAACCAAGCTCAAAACTGAAATAGCTAATCTTGAAAAGTGTGCTCAAAAATTGTTAAAAAGCGAATGGCAAAAATCTAAAAAAGAAGCGGTTGAAGGTCGAGAGCGTGATATATAGCAAACGATTATGCCTGCAATGTCGCTGTTTCATATAAAAATTAATCCCGACTTATTAATCTCCGTTCGCATACTATAGAGCATCGCTATTCAAAGTTAACGGCTATACTTAGTTAGTCTAAAATGACTTTGGTAAAAGGGGGCTTCGGGGTTAGCGAACATCTTTAGTAGTGACGTTTTAGTTGCGATGAATACTGATTGTGTATTGTTTCCTTGCCGTGTCGTCAATACGGTACGGAGAGAGTAAGTCACATCAATATTCAACGGCGCAAGTGAATCGCAGTTCACAAACCATAATAACGACTTTTTGCGTCCATTTTCGATAGCTTCAAGAAAAGCAGAGTTTTCTTCTGCGGATAATGCAGCAGCAGCAGTGGCGTATTCAGAAAAGTCTAAATAATGAACACTTATATCTTTTTGTCTAGCAAGTAGAGTAACAGTTTTAATGAAGTCTGGGTGAAGCGCTGATGAATCAGCAGTCGAGATTCTAAAGTCCATATCCCATGCATTGAGCACAAAGACTTCAGGAGATATTTGATGTTCAGGAAAGGCTTTTTTATTTTTACTCAATCTACACCCTATTAGGCTGTTTGGGTTACTTTAATAGAATAAATCATGAGTAATCAATGTACCATGCCATACTGAATTTTAGAAATTGTGGTACGTCTAGCCTTGCTTCATCAACCAACGCAGTTTGTTCTTGGCATTGAACTACAGCTAAAAATTTATGCGAGTTCTCGCCAATCGATTGAGGTTAGTTTGTGTGGAAGGTTAAATTTTGATTAAACGTTGTTCTCCCATAATTGCAGCAGGTGGATGATGGTTCAGACAGTTCTTGCGGGCAAACTTTATTGTCTCGTTTTACTCTTACGGGCAAACTCTATTGTCGCTGCACAAAGAGTGACAGACAACAGGTTTGTCTCTTAATAGTGACAGCCACTAATTATCCCTCGAGAGTAGCTATTTTGCATTCTTACATTTAGTTTCTTTGGTGACTAAATTTCAACTTTCAAACCAAAACTCAATTTGTAATCGTCTTTATTGGGCTCTGAGTTGTTAGAGCCTAGTTTGGATAACATATATGCTTCACGGTTAATTTAACTTTCAAATCTAAACCCGCAATAATTTCCTATCTAACGCTAAGCTGTTAACGCACCTCACATCTCATGGAACACTGAACAACCATAAGCATCAGTAAAGTCCAACTCCTTAGTCACTTCGCACTCTAAATTGGAAGGGCACAGAACGGTTGTAAAACTTTCTGCTTGATATGATTTTTAATGAGAAGCCACACACATTGTAGCAACCCATGACGCTGAACTGACTCTATCGCTTTGTGTGAATCTTATATTGTGAGTCTTCTTATTGATGTTTCGTAATCGATAACTTTGTGCAAAGAAAATACTTAAGGTGGTGTCAGTCTTATGGATGTGAGTTATCGACAACTTAAAGCGTTTATTACTCTTGCTGAAACTAAAAGTTTTACAGCCGCGGCTGAACAAATACACATTACGCAATCTGCATTGAGCCAAATGATGCAAAAACTTGCGGTACAAACTGCCTCAGAACTTATTGAGAAAAGAGGCCGAAAAATACTGCTAACTGAAACTGGTCGTACGTTCTATCAAGAAGCTTTGTTCATTGTTAACCGTTTGGATAAGTGGGAGTTGGAAAATAAAGCTCGTCAGCAAGGCTACCATCGAACGCTGGTTATCTCGTCTTTGTATTCAATGTGTTCTTCATTGGTTCCGAAAACCATCAGTGAGCTGAAAAGAACGCACCCATCTTTTTCGTTTCGGTTAATTGAGGAGCGAGTTAATGATATCCATAATTCAGTTCTAGAAGGACGTGCGGATATAGGTATTGGTACTCCCCCTAATAACTCGGAACTAAATTTTGAACTGCTGTTTCGTGATCACTTATGCTTTACCTGTAATAAGGCTCATCACTTGAGTGCAGAGAGTGAGGTTAACTGGAAGCAGGCTCATCAGTATGCTTCTATTGGTATCAGTCCAGGAAATAGTTTAAGAACACTTGCTGACCAGGCATTTATGCGAGCAGGTCTTACCTATGATCCTGAAATTAGTGCGTCACACACTTCAACATTGCTTGGTATGATCGATAGCGGTTTAGGTTCTGCTATTTTATCCTCAACCATCGCTTCATTACATGCTCATGAGAACTTGAGATTTATCCCAATAGTAAAACCAATTCAATATCGTTCAATTGGGCTAATTACAAGAAAAGAAACTCACCGACAGATCATCGATGAGTTTAATCTAATGCTCAGAAAGCAAGTCAGTCTCAAACTGTAGTTTACGCGGTCTACATAGGTCCAACAGGTAGACCTAGCATAGTGTAGGTCAAGAATACAGCTCCCCAGATTGTAAATAGAAAGAATGCATATGGGACCATCATAGCTAGAAATGTACCGAATTTTACGTTGGGGTTATATTTGGCTATCAACGCTAATACCATCGGCACGTAAGGGTTTGTTGGAGATATAATATTGGTTGTTGAGTCTGCGATTCGGTAAGCCATCTGAGTATATTCAGGTGATATATCCAGTAGCATGAATAGTGGAATAAAGACTGGGGCCATGATTGCCCATTGAGCCGAACCACTGAAAACAATCAGGTTCATGAACCCTGCAAGTATCATAAACATGGCTAACATTAATAGCTTTGGCACTTCAACCTGAGCGAGCATTTCAGCGCCATTCACAGCGAAAAATATAGCCAAGTTAGACCAATTAAACCAAGCAATAAATTGGGCAATAACAAAAACTAAGACGATGTAACCCCCAATACCATGCAATGACTTCGCCATCAGATCGGGCACATCACTCGCTTTCTTTATCTCTCCGGCTTTTACACCGTAAACCACGGCATTCATAATGAAAAACGCCATAATTATTGGGATTATGCCAGTAAGGAAGGGAGATGGAACTAAGCCGCCATCGGCGTTTTTCAATGGCGAATCACTTGGAAGTAGTAGCGCCACCATTCCTAGGATAAAAACAATTGATGCGTACCCAGACCATTTTAAAGCTCGTTTTTGAATGTCGGTGACACTATATTTCTCAGGGTTTTCAGTGCTCAGTGGAGACTCTTCGGCAGAGCGTTTTGTTTGCTTATCAAATCGCGGTTCTATGTATTTGTCTGTTATAAGTGTTCCAAGTATGACCAAGAGAGGTACCGAAAGAAGCATGAAGTACCAGTTAGCCGCGGGGCTAACTTCTACAGGTTCAACAATGCGGGCAGCTTCTGTTGAAATACCGGAGAGTAAAACATCCGTTCCTGCGATAAATACGTTGGCAGTAAAGCCTGCGGCCACAGCAACAAAGCCAGCAGCAATTCCTACGACAGGGTTTCGATTGGTCGCAGAGAAAATGATGCCAGCTAAAGGAGGCACTAAGATAAACGCCGCATCAGATGCTAAGTTACCGATGATCCCGGTTAGAAATATAGAGGCAGTTACGAAATTTTTGGGTGCGTTTAAAAGCGATTGTTTAATTGCTGAGTCTGCTAATCCTACTTCTTGAACAAGCCCTACCGCGAGCATCATGCAAAGTACCAAACCAAGAGGTTTAAACGCGATAAAATTTGATACAGCTGAATTTAGAATGTACACAAACCCTTCGCCACTGAGCAGGTTCTTTACTTTGATTTCATCTCCGCTCAAAGGGTGCGCTATATTCCCACCAAAAGTCGACACTATCCAAGACAAGAATATGACCGCTAAGCATAAGGTAATAAACATATAGAATGGATGGGGTATTCGGTCACCAAACTTCTCAATACGATCAATTATGCTGACTTTCTGAGGGAGTTGTTTTTGATCTAGTAAACCTGACATTTCACACTCCTGTGATTATTGAGGGTCACCGTGACCCCTGTGCTAATTTTTATGAGCTAGTTTTGTTGAAGTAGAGAGATGAAGTATGCGGCTCCGGTCGGTAACACTCGATCATTGAAATCGTAGTTCTTGTGGTGCAAGCCTATCGTTTCTCCATTGATGGTTAATCCGTTGCCGATGAACCCATAACATCCCGGTACTTGGTCTAGAAAAAAAGAAAAGTCTTCGCTGGCTAATAAAGCCTCACATGTTGCGTTAACCTGATCATTACCAACGACTGAAGAGGCGGCTTTCACTGCTGTCTCGACTTCGGGGAAGCTGTTGACGGTGGGTGGGTGAGATATTGGACCTAGGGAGAATTGTGCGGTCATGTCGAAAGCCATGGCAGTGTGAGAAACCAAAGTATCAAGTTGAGAGACCAAGCGGTCTCGCACATTTTGGGAGAGAGTTCTGAAGGTGCCACTCATTTGAGCGGTATCAGCGATAGCGTTAGTTGTCTCACCGCAATGTAACTGTGTGACTGAAACGACAAGCGGTTCAAACGGGCTATAAGTTCGACTAACTAAGCCTTGTATACCTTGATAGATATGGGTCGCAACTAATAAAGGATCTTGAGTGTTTTGTGGTAGGCCCGCATGCCCACTTTTGCCATTAATCTGAATAAAGAGACGATCGGAACTTGCCATGATCGGTCCTTCTTTGAATGCGAAATGCCCTTCTGGTATTCCTGGCATGTTATGAAGTGCGTAACATGCATCTAATGGATAGCACTCAAGTAAGCCATCCTGAAGCATTTTTTGCGCGCCACCAACGCCTTCTTCAGCGGGTTGAAAAATGAGTACGGCTTTACCATTAAATTGACGGTTTTTTGCGAGGTATTTTGCTGCATATAGCAGCATTGTGGTATGTCCATCATGCCCACATGCGTGCATTTTTCCGGCCTGACAAGAACGGTGAGAAAAGTTGTTTTCTTCGTGGATCGGCAATGCGTCCAGATCGGCTCTTAAACCTAAAGTTTTTCCGTCACCGAGTTCCCCTTGGATAACCGCAACAACGCCTGTTCCTCCAAAGCGAGAGTCTATTTGTTCAACGCCATATTCCTTGAGCTTGGCGATTACCATACTTTGTGTGTTGTGCTCTTCAAAACCCAGTTCTGGGTGTTGATGAATATTTCGTCTAATTTCTACCATTTCTGGTAGCCACTCTTCTAGTTCTTGTAATAGGGACACGTCATTTCCTTAGGTAACATTTTCATAACATATAATCATGACGGTGTCGTATTACCTAGTTGGATGCGTAATAGTCTTATTAGTAAAACTTATAGCAATCTATATCGAACTTTTTGATGTGGTGTTTTTGAATATCGGAGGTGTTGGGGTTATTCGCTGAAAATGACTTCAGTGAAATATTAGGGAACTAACATGACTCTAGAGGTAGATGCTTAATAATTAAAATAAAAATGGCGAGTCATAGGACTCGCCATTTTTGTATTCAAAGCTTGTTATCGTTGATAATTCGGGAAGTCGCGTAGTGCGATAATCCTAATCTTTCTGGGCATTAACTTTCAGGGCTGAGGTTGTTTTTCTTCTTTCCCCATTTGATCTGCTGGATAACAAGGCCGGCAATGATCAGTACCAAGCCAAACAGGGTCGCTGGGTGAATCTCTTCGCCGATAATAGTGGAAAGTAGCATCAACGAGATAAACGGCGAGGCAAAAATTAGGTTGCTGATACGTGCCGTGTTGTTGGTCAGTTTTAATGCCGAGAGCCACAAGACAAAGGTAATGCCCATCTCGAACAGGCCTACGTAAGTCACAGCCATCCAACCTTTTGCTGTGATTTGACTAAAGCTCTCGCCTTCGTAAAGGGTTAAACCGATCGCGAAAGGTAATGCCACTAAGAAACCAAGCAATACGCCAATCACAGGGTCAGCCTTGTTTTTGGTGTTTAGAATCCAGTATCCCGCCCAAAGCAGAGTAGAAAGCAGCGCCAGTGCCACACCGAGTGGGCTATCGAACTGCATGCCTAACACATCGCCTTTGGTGGCAATAACTACCACACCCGCATAGCTGAAGGTACACGCAATCCAATCTTGCTTACGAATCTTTTGCCCCAGAAAAACCGCCGCCATTAAGGTTAGCGTGATAGCCCAGCTGTAGTTGATGGCTTGAGCTTGAGAAGCGGGCAGTAGGTCGTAGGCTTTGAATAGAATCAGGTAATAAGCCAATGGGTTAACCAAGCCGAGCAGCAGGTAATACCAAGGGTTTGAAAGGAACGTTGTACTCAGCTGAGAGAGCTTACCTTGAAAGGCGCAGACTGCGATCAGCGCAATCGACGACACAATGCTAGCGATAGTCAGCATTTGAATAGGTGAAAACTCAGCAAGGGTCAGCTTAAAAGCAGTAGCGACCGTTGACCACAGCAGTACTGCGGAAAGGCCAAAGCCCAAGGCACGACGTTCGTTCATGGCAACTCATTCTAATTTGATGGGACAGAATACGGAGCGCCTAGTCTATCTGTCGAATTTTAATACGGCAAACTGGACATTTATCCAGTATCAAAATACCATTTAATGAGTTATTTCCAATTAGGCTAAATCATTATCATGCAATGGATTATCGAACATCAGGCAACGCTTATTGCTGCAATTTCTGGCGCGCTCGTCAGCGGCGGTGTGGTGGGTTGGTGGATTAAACAGAAGCTCTCTTTTCAGCAGCGATTGCTCGAGCAGCAGCTAGAGTCCGATCGTTTGTTGCATGAATCTCAGCAAGCTCAGCTCAAAGCATCACTCGCAGAGGCGCAACAAGAGCTCGATGAGTTAGATGATGACCGAGACAAAGCGGCATTCGAGCTCAAGCAGGCGCACGGTAAGGTGATGGCTGCAATGGAAAAACTGCGCTACTTTGAGGCGGTAAAGCAAGAGCGCCAGCAGTACGCTGATGAGATCAATGTGCTTAAAGATCATAAGTCTGAATTAGAAGCCGAGCTGCGCGAGCAAGAAGCAAGGCATGACCAAGAAAACCTCGCCAATAGCGAAAAGCTGCAGTTGCTAGAGCAAGCTGAATCACGACTTAAGCAGCAGTTTGAATTGTTAGCGAACCAACTGTTTGAAACCAAAACCGCCAAGGTCGATCAGCAGAATAAGCAGAGCCTAGAAGGTTTGTTGTCTCCACTAAGAGAGCAGTTGGAAGGCTTTAAGAAACAAGTGAACGACAGCTTCAGCCAAGAAGCCAAAGAGCGTCATACTTTGGTGCATGAGCTTAAAAACCTGCAGCGTCTTAATGAGAGTATGACGCGTGAAGCGGTGAACCTGACTCAAGCACTAAAGGGCGATAATAAACAGCAGGGTAACTGGGGCGAAGTAGTACTGGCACGGGTGCTGGCAGAATCAGGGCTGCGCGAAGGTCATGAATACCAAACTCAAGTGAACCTGCAAAACGATGCGGGCAAGCGTTACCAGCCAGATGTGATTGTGCATCTGCCACAAGACAAGCAAGTGGTGGTGGATTCAAAAATGGCTTTGGTGGCGTTTGAGCGTTACTTCAATGCTGAAACCGACCAGCAGCGTGATGCTGCATTGCGTGATCACTTGGTGTCGTTAAGAGCGCACATCAAAGGTTTGAGCCAGAAAGATTATCATCAGCTCAAAGGCATCCAAAGCTTGGATTATGTGTTGATGTTTATCCCGGTTGAACCAGCATTCCAAGTGGCGATTCAGGCGGATCCTAGCTTGGTGAAAGATGCGATGGAGCAAAACATCATCTTGGTCAGCCCAACCACTTTGCTGGTGGCACTGCGTACAATTGATAACCTGTGGCGTAACGACAGACAGAACCAGAACGCACAGGTTATCGCAGAACGTGCGAGCAAGCTTTACGACAAGCTGCGCCTGTTTGTTGATGATATGGAAGGCCTTGGCAGCTCACTTGATAGAGCAAACCAAAGTTATCAAGGGGCGATGAATAAGCTAGTCACAGGGCGAGGCAACGTGATTCGTCAGGCCGAAAGCTTCAAGCAATTGGGTGTTGAAGTGAAGAAACCGATCTCGATTGGTTTGGCCGAAATGGCGCAAAATGAGGCTTTTTCAGAAAATGCCTCCTTAGTAGAAAGACAACCCGCTGAGGATAAAGTAAACTAATCGGCCGCAGCGCCTCTAAACACGGAGCGTGCTGTCGATGAGAACTTACCATGGTAGATAACAGCATTATGGACACAAGCGTGCAGACAAATTCAGCAGTAGAGTCAGAAACCACACACTTTGGTTTCGAAACAGTCGCGAAAGACGAAAAAGTCGCGAAAGTAGCAGAGGTATTTCACTCTGTAGCCGCTAAATACGACATCATGAATGACTTAATGTCGGGTGGTGTTCACCGCTTGTGGAAGCGATTCACGATTGATTGCAGTGGCGTTCGCCCTGGTCAGCGTATCCTAGATCTTGGTGGTGGTACTGGCGACCTTACTGCGAAATTCTCGCGTATCGTTGGTGAAAAAGGCCACGTGGTTCTTGCTGATATCAACAACTCAATGCTGAATGTTGGCCGTGATAAGCTGCGTGATAGCGGCATTGTTGGCAACGTACACTACGTACAAGCGAACGCTGAAGAGTTGCCATTCCCAGATAACTACTTCGATTGCATTACGATCAGCTTCTGTCTGCGTAACGTAACCGATAAAGACCAAGCGCTGCGTTCTATGTACCGCGTACTTAAGCCGGGTGGCCGTCTGTTGGTTCTTGAGTTTTCTAAGCCAGTGCTTGAGCCACTATCAAAGGTTTACGACGCATACTCTTTCCACCTGTTGCCAAAAATGGGTGAGTTGATTGCTAACGATGCAGACAGCTACCGTTACCTTGCAGAATCTATTCGTATGCACCCAAATCAAGAGACTTTGGAAGGCATGATGCAAGAAGCGGGCTTTGAAAATACAAAATACTTCAACCTAACGGGCGGCATTGTTGCGCTGCACCGCGGTTACAAGTTCTAGTCGAGCTTGGTAGCAGGCTCGCCGAGCGTGCTAAACAATAAGAATAAAGATAGAACGGATAGGTTAAGGCTTATCCGTTTTCAAAGGTAAGGACAGTCATGCCATTTGATCCATTGGTAACCGCGGTTATTGAAACCTCTTTAAATACTTTCGTGAACGATGATCCAGCCTTGGTTCGTCGTTTGTCTCGTTTAAAGGGGCAGATCATTCAAGTTAATTTGAAAGAGTTGAATAAAACACTCACTTTCGTTTTCAGCCAACAGATCGATGTGTTGTCGGAATACGAAGGGCAGCCTGATTGCTACCTATCTTTGAACCTATCGGTACTGCCTGAACTGCGTGAGCAATCGAACATCACCAAGCTGATCAAGCAAGATAAGCTGATCTTAGAGGGTGATATTCAACTGGCTCAGAAATTTGCTCAGCTGATGACAGACTGCAAGCCGGACTTAGAAGAGTGGCTATCGCGCGTAACGGGCGATGTGGTTGCGCATACCGTGGTACAAGGCGTTAAAAACGTCGGTGGTTTTGTGGCGAAGCAAGCAACTAAGCATCAAAACCATGTTGCTCAGATTCTGACAGAAGAGTGGAAGATTGCACCGGCTCCGTTAGAAGTAGTGCATTTTTGCGATCAGGTTGATGACGTAAAAAGCTCGGTAGCTCGCCTTGAAGCTAAGTTGAACGCTCTGTTGGAGAAAGCATGACCCCAACAGAACTGAAACGTCTTTATCATATTATCAAGGTACAGTTAGAGTACGGCCTTGATGAATTGATGCCTGAGCACCATTTGACTAAAGCCCCATTGTTAGCGAGAAAGTCTCTGTTTTGGCTCAAGAACAAGCATCAAGATAAAGAATTGGGTCAGCGCTTGCGTCTCGCTTTGCAAGAGTTAGGGCCTGTGTGGATCAAGTTTGGTCAAATGATGTCAACGCGTCGTGACCTATTTCCTCCTCATATCGCTGATCAATTGGCTTTATTGCAAGACCAAGTGGCGCCATTTGATGGTCAACTGGCCAAGCAAGACATGGAAAAGGCACTGGGTGGCAGTCTAGATAACTGGTTTACCGACTTTGATATCGAGCCATTGGCTTCTGCTTCTATTGCTCAGGTGCATACTGCAAAGCTAAAAGAGAGCGGCCGCGAGATTGTTCTGAAGGTAATTCGACCTGATATTCGCCCGGTGATTGATGCAGATCTAAAACTGATGCACCGAATGGCGCGTATAGTCGCTAAGTCGCTTCCTGAAGCACGTCGTTTGAAACCGGTTGAGGTCGTTCACGAGTACGAAAAAACGTTAATTGATGAACTGGACCTGCGCCGAGAGGCAGCCAATGCCATTCAGCTGCGACGTAATTTTGAAGGCAGCGAAGAGCTGTATGTCCCAGAGGTTATCCCTGATTTAAGCAGTGAAACCCTGATGGTATCAGAGCGAATCTATGGTATTCAGGTTTCCGATATTGAAACTCTGAACGCCAACGGCACTAACATGAAATTGTTGGCAGAACGTGGTGTGACGGTATTCTTCACTCAAGTATTCCGAGACAGCTTTTTCCATGCCGACATGCACCCGGGTAACGTATTCGTTAATCCAGAAAATCCAGACAACCCTCAGTGGATTGGTTTGGATTGTGGCATTGTTGGCACGCTCAACAGCGAAGATAAGCGTTATTTAGCAGAGAACCTGCTGGCCTTCTTCAATCGAGATTACCGTAAAGTCGCAGAGCTGCACGTGGATTCGGGTTGGGTGCCACACGACACCAACGTTAACGATTTCGAGTTCGCGATTCGCATGGTGTGTGAGCCAATTTTTGCAAAACCACTTGGTGAGATCTCATTTGGCCATGTGTTGCTAAACTTATTTAATACAGCAAGACGTTTCAACATGGAGGTTCAACCTCAGTTGGTGCTTCTGCAAAAGACCTTGTTGTATGTCGAAGGCCTAGGCCGTCAGCTGTATCCGCAACTTGATTTGTGGGCAACGGCGAAGCCTTTCCTTGAAACCTGGATGATGAATCAGGTGGGGCCGCAAGCTGTGATCAACGCAGTAAAAGAGCGTGCGCCATTCTGGGCAGAAAAACTGCCAGAGCTGCCAGAGCTACTTTATGACAGCTTGCGCCAAGGTAAAGCGATGAACCACAGAATGGATCAGCTTTATCAAGGTTACCGAGATAGTAAGCGTCAGCAAGCAACTGGAAAGTTTTTGTTTGGCGTTGGAGCCACTTTAGTCGTATGCTCCGCAATATTAGTTTCAAGCCCTTATGAGCAGCTATCTATGGGCTGTGGCATCGCAGGTGTCACATTTTGGTTGCTTAGTTGGCGAGCTTACCGTCGTTAGACAGTAGACTCTCTTAATATTTTTATGTGTAGACAGACCCGAGGACAATGACAATGGGTGGTATCAGTATTTGGCAACTTCTAATCATTGCTGTAATTGTAATTTTGCTATTCGGAACAAAGAAACTGCGCGGTATGGGTGGTGACTTAGGTTCAGCGGTTAAAGGCTTCAAAAAAGCGATGAGCGATGAAGACAAGCCTGCAGATAAGAAAGATGCAGACTTCGAACCAAAGAATATTGAACAGCAGAAGACAGAAGCTCACGCTGAAACAACTGCTGAAACAAAGAAAGACAAAGAGCAGGCGTAAATCGTGTTTGATATCGGTTTTTGGGAACTGGTATTAATATCTGTCGTTGGGTTAGTGGTTTTAGGGCCTGAGCGTTTGCCCGTGGCGATTCGCAGTATTTCCAAGTTTGTTGGACAAGCGAAAAGCATGGCAAACAGTGTGAAAGATGAACTTTCTCATGAGCTTAAGGTGCAAGAGCTGCAAGAAAACCTACGCAAGGCGGAAAAAATGGGTATGGAAGATTTATCTCCAGACCTTAAAGCGTCAGTCGATGAACTCAAGCAGGCCGCTGCTGAGGTTCAACGTCCGTATGCTAAGCCTGAGTCTGATAAGCCAAGTGAGACTAAACCTAGTGTCATGGAAACTGTGGAATCTGAAACCATTCAGGTCAACAGCGAAGCTTCAGCACCGTCAGATAAGAAAGCCGAATAGTCTCGCAAGGAGGAGTCGCCGGATACTTGATTCGCTAGATGTTTAAATAGATATCTATTCAAGTAAATAACTATTCAAGTGGATACCAATTCAACTGGATAGATACACGCGCGGCTCCTTTTCGATCTTCCTGTTTAAGAGGTTTGACATGTCTTCGACTGAGCAGACACAGCCTTTAATTAGCCACCTTCTAGAACTACGTAATCGCCTACTACGTGCGATTGTCGCGGTGCTAGTGATATTTGTCGGGCTAATTTATTTTGCTAATGATATTTATGAATTCGTATCAGCACCTTTGGTAGATCGTCTACCGGAAGGGGCGACGATGATCGCAACCGATGTTGCATCGCCATTTTTCACACCGCTGAAATTAACCTTGATCGCGTCTATATTCCTCGCGGTTCCGTTTATTTTGTATCAGGTGTGGGCTTTTGTTGCTCCGGGTTTATACAAGCATGAAAAACGCTTGATCATGCCGCTATTGGCTTCAAGTTCATTGCTGTTTTACTGTGGTGTGGCGTTCGCTTACTTTATTGTATTCCCGTTGGTATTTGGCTTTTTTACGGCCATATCATTAGGGGGAGTAGAGTTCGCAACCGACATCTCAAGCTATCTTGATTTTGTACTCGCGCTGTTCTTTGCTTTTGGTATTGCCTTTGAAGTGCCTGTTGCGATTATCTTGTTGTGTTGGACGGGGGCAACAACGCCTCAATCTCTGTCTGAAAAGCGTCCTTACATTGTGGTGGGTGCTTTCATCATCGGTATGATGCTGACACCACCAGATATGATCTCGCAAACACTGTTGGCGATTCCAATGTGTATTCTGTTTGAGATTGGTCTGTTTTTCGCACGCTTTTATACGCGTAAGCCAGATGCGGATGAAGAGGAAGAAGCTGAATCTTGATTCGGAATGCTTCAGTAAAAATCACATAATAAAAAAGCGGCCTAGGGCCGCTTTTTTATTATGTCTGTTTATCGAATCTTTAACTGATAGCCACAGTTCTGACATATATAGAGCTCTTTGATGCCCAAAATTTTATGCCATAGGGTTCGATGTTGACGTTGTAAGTGTTGTGAATGGTCACACATAATCAACTACCTCTATATGCAGGTGGTTGATACTATACATGTCACTTAGCTTTCTCAAATAAATTCAGGAAAAATCCGTAATAATTACTTATTAATAGATTTGTCATAAATTAAACAATGCCTTAGCATTTTTGGTGGTTATGTTTTCGACTTCTTCAAGGGTAATTCCGCGTAATTTGGCGATGCGTTTTGCTACTAATTCTGTGTAGGCTGGTTCATTGCGTTTACCGCGATTCGGTGTTGGTGCCAAGTATGGGCAATCTGTCTCTAGAATGACGTAATCCATATCGAGATGTGGGATCACCTTGTCCATCCCAGAGTTCTTAAAGGTCGAAACGCCGCCTAAACCTAAATGAAAGCCTAGCTCGTTGATCGCTTGAGCTTCCTCTAAGCTGCTACCAAAGCAGTGGAATACCCCGCGTAAGCTGCCATCTTGTTCTTTACGAAGTAGGGCAAGTGTCTCTTCAATGGAATCACGAGTGTGGATCACCACAGGTAGATCAAGCTCTTTTGCCCACTGCAGTTGAGTCACAAACGCCATCTCTTGTTCAGCCTTGAAGGTTTTATCCCAGTACAAGTCGATACCAATCTCACCCACGGCGATAAAGTCATGCTTATCAAACCAAGCTCGAATGGTTTTGAGGGTTTGCTCGATATTCGCATCCACATAACAAGGGTGTAAGCCCATCATTGAACGGCACACATCAGGAAACTGCGCTTCCGTTGCTAACATTGGTTCGATAGATTCTAAATCGATGTTCGGCAATAGAATGGTATCAATCCCTTGAGCCAGTGCGCGCTGCACAACTTGTTCGCGGTCTTCATCGAATTCACTAGCGTAAATATGAGCATGGGTGTCGATCATTGTTTTGTCCTGAAAGCGGTCTTTACTGAGTTGTCATGAGTATACGGCAGTGTGAGGAGAAGGTCATTTTTTGCCATTTATCCCTATTTTTGAGTGGGTTTCATATTTTACTGCTAGCGTCCTGAGCCATCAGTGATATGCTTTTGCCTGTATTTAGCACTTTTCATATCTAAGTATTTCGGTGCTTAGACTAGGCAAGGAGAATCTAGTGTCTGTTTCAATTCAAGGTCAATTCCCAGGTCGCCGTATGCGCCGTATGCGTAAGCACGACTTTAGCCGTCGCCTAATGGCAGAAAATCAATTGTCTGTGGATGATCTAATCTACCCAATGTTTATCCTGATGGGTAAAGACCGCCGCGAGCCTGTCGAGTCAATGCCAGGTGTTGAACGCTTGTCGATCGACTACATGCTTGAGGAAGCAGATTACCTGTCAAAGCTGGGTGTTCCTGCGATTGCTCTATTTCCAGTCGTGAACCAAGATGCTAAAAGTTTATGCGCAGCTGAAGCTAATAACTCAGAAGGTTTGGTGCAGCGCGCTGTACGTTTACTAAAAGAGCATGTGCCAAACATTGGCGTTATTACTGACGTAGCACTAGACCCGTTCACCACTCACGGCCAAGACGGCATCATCGATGAAGACGGTTACGTGATGAATGACGAGACGACTGAAGTCTTGATCAAGCAAGCATTATCACACGCTGAAGCGGGTGCTGACGTAGTTGCCCCATCGGATATGATGGATGGTCGCATTGGTAAGATCCGTGAAGCGTTAGAAGAAGCGGGCCATATTCATACTCAGATTATGGCGTACTCTGCAAAATATGCATCGTGCTACTACGGCCCATTCCGTGATGCAGTTGGCAGTGCTTCGAACCTGAAAGGTGGTAACAAGAAGAACTACCAGATGGATCCAGCCAACAGCGATGAAGCGATTCATGAAGTCGCGATGGATCTTAATGAAGGTGCGGACATGGTGATGGTGAAACCAGGCATGCCTTACCTTGATATTGTTCGTCGTGTTAAGCACGAACTGCAAGCGCCTACGTTTGCTTACCAAGTATCTGGTGAATACGCGATGCACAAAGCGGCGATTCAAAACGGCTGGCTGAAAGAGCGCGAAACCGTCATGGAATCACTGTTGTGCTTTAAGCGTGCTGGCGCTGATGGCATTCTTACTTACTTCGCTAAAGATGTCGCAGAGTGGCTTGCTGAAGATAACGCACAAGCTGCTGAGCATTTAAAAGAAAAGTAACCGTGTAGATCTCACTTAAGTGATCAGTAAAGGGTTGGCCATTGTGCCAGCCCTTTCGTTTATAAGGATGAATAAGATGTCAGTTGTCGTACGTGAAGGTTCTTTAGAAGAAGTGGTGTCTGTGGTCGAGCAGATCTCTGAGTTCGCTAAAAAAGAGAGTGTCGCTTCTCTGTCAGAGCGGCTGGCAGGGAAAAAGAGCCTTATCTTAGTGGCTGAAGAAGCTGGCGTGTTGCTTGGCTTTAAGATCGGCTATGAATTGGATCAAGATACTTTTTACAGCTGGTTTGGTGGCGTGTCACCGCTCGCGAGGAACAAAGGCGTTGCACAGGCGCAATTAGACGTTCAGGAACAGTGGGCGAAAGAGCAGGGCTACAGACAGTTAAAGGTTAAGTCTCGTAACCAGTTCCCTGCAATGTTGCGCCTGTTATTGAGAAACGGTTACCTAATCGAAAGATTTGAAGAAAAAGAAGACATTAATGACCATAGAATCCATTTTTTGAAGCAAATTTAAGCACTGCTGTTAACGGTTTATAAATCAAATGAGATTTATTATCATTTAATTATTGACTATTAAATGAGAATCATTATTATTAACTTCGTCTTAGGGAATGAGGAAATGTTCACAAGGATGTTAAGTACTCAAGTATCTACTTGGTTACCCAACAGAATTCTCGCGAACTTGTACTAAGTTCTTTTTGACACGACATTGCTCACATTGCTTCCAGTGTAATTTATAGCTTTTAGGTAAAGCTGTGGTATTCAATTTGAATGGCTTTACCGGTTTTTGCTAGGCGACATCTTCGGGTGTCGCTTTTTTTATACCTACCATTTCAACAAGATGCATATTTAGTGGCACGTATTTTTATGAATAAAACGCCATCAGCATTCTTTTCCACAACGCAAGATCGAGAAAAGATCGTTGATCATCTGTTCGATCTGTAAAATTATTCTTTATTTTCAGTTGTTTATTGGTGTTTTTTGAGTTGTTCACCTTAGTTCTCAACAGGGTGGATAAATAATATAAACAGAGTTATCCACAGAACGCTTGCGTCTAAGAACAAAAAATAACAACAAATCGATTATAACGAACACAACCGAGTGAACGGATACAGATCGACAACGTGGAATCCAACCAACAGACGTGGCATTCTTAACAGATAATTTCTGTACTTACTGGATACACAAACATTATGGCTCGTATTCCTGATAATCCATTGATTCTGATCGATGGCTCTTCTTACCTATATCGCGCGTTCCATGCTTACCCTGGCACAATGAGCAATGGTGATATCCCAACTAACGCTGTTTACGGTGTAGTTAACATGCTGCGCAGCATGATGCGTCAATTTGCTTCTGATCGTATTGCGGTAATTTTTGATGCGAAAGGAAAGACGTTCCGTGATGACATGTACCCAGAGTACAAGGCAAATCGTCCACCTATGCCTGATGATCTTCGTTGCCAGATTGAGCCTTTGCACAATGTGATTCGTGCAATGGGTTTGCCACTTATCTCTATTCCCGGAGTTGAAGCGGATGATGTGATTGGTACGCTAGCTTCTCAAGCATCTAAAGCGGGCATGCCGGTTTTGATCAGTACTGGCGATAAAGATATGGCGCAGCTGGTTGATGACAACGTTACTTTGATCAACACCATGACCAACGTGGTTATGGATCGCGAAGGCGTGATAGAGAAGTTTGGCATCCCACCTGAGCTGATTATCGACTACCTTGCACTGATGGGCGATAAAGTGGATAACATTCCTGGCGTTCCAGGTGTTGGTGACAAAACAGCAACTGCTCTACTACAAGGCATTGGTAGCATCGAAAAGCTGTATCAAAACCTGGATGATATTGCCGCTCTTGGCTTCCGTGGTTCAAAAACCATGGCTAAGAAGCTGATTGATAATAAAGACAACGCTGAGATGTCTTACGAGCTTGCAACGATCAAACTGGACGTCGAGTTAGAAGAGACACCTGAGTCGCTTGTAAAAGCACAACCAAATACGGATGAGCTGATTAAGCTATACGGTCAACTGGTCTTCAAATCTTGGTTGAACGAGCTACTTGAAGGCGGCAGCGGTGTGGTTGAGGCGGATGAGAAGTCGGGTGCAGTGCGCAGCAGCGAGGCATCAACTACATCTACTGTAGAAATGAACACCTCTGCAGTGACGATTGATCGCAGCAACTACGAAACCATCCTAGATGAAGCCTCTTTTAATGCGTGGCTAGAGAAACTGAAAGCGTCAGAGGTGTTTGCCTTTGATACTGAAACGGATAGCTTGGACTACATGGTGGCTAACCTTGTTGGTCTATCATTCGCAACCGAAGAAGGCGTTGCCGCTTACGTACCGGTTGCCCATGATTACCTAGATGCACCTCAACAACTCGACCGTGATTGGGTACTTGAACAGCTTAAGCCGATTCTTGAAGATGACGCACAGGCTAAAGTCGGTCAAAACCTGAAGTACGATATGAGCGTTTTAGCGCGCTACGGTATCGAGATGAAAGGCATCAAGCACGACACCATGCTAGCGTCTTATGTTTTTAATAGCGTTGGCGGCAAGCATGATATGGATAGCCTAGCGCTGCGTTTCCTTCAGCACAGCTGCATCTCATTTGAGCAAATCGCAGGTAAAGGTAAGAAGCAGCTTACTTTCAACCAGATTGAGCTGGGTGAGGCGTCTCCATACGCTGCAGAAGATGCGGACGTCACGCTACGTCTTCATAACCGTTTAATGGAAAACATCGAGCAAGACGAAAAGCTAAAAGCGATTTATGAAGAGATCGAAGTACCACTGATTCCAGTGATGTCTCGTATTGAACGCACAGGTGTATTCATCGACGACATGTTGCTAGGCGCTCAATCGCAAGAGATTGCGGTTCGTCTTGATGAGCTAGAGCAGAAAGCTTACGAGATTGCAGAGCAAGAGTTCAACATGAACTCACCAAAACAGCTGCAAGCGATCCTTTTTGAAAAAATGGGCTTGCCTGTTATCAAGAAAACGCCATCAGGCGCACCTTCAACCAATGAAGAAGTGCTGCAAGAACTTGCGCTGGATTACCCGCTACCTAAGCTGATCATTGAGTATCGTGGTCTTGCGAAGCTGAAATCAACTTACACCGATAAGCTGCCGAAGATGATCAACGCTGAAACGGGTCGTGTTCATACGTCTTACCACCAAGCGGTAACGGCGACGGGTCGTTTGTCTTCTACTGATCCAAACCTACAGAACATCCCAATTCGTAATGATGAAGGTCGTCGTATCCGCCAAGCATTCGTTGCACAGCATGGTTGGAAGATTCTAGCGGTCGATTACTCTCAAATTGAATTGCGTATCATGGCGCACTTATCGGGTGACAAAGCGCTTCTGGAAGCATTCCAACAAGGTAAAGATATCCACGCAGCAACTGCGGCTGAGATCATCGGCGTTAATATTGAGGATGTAACGACGGAACAACGTCGTCGTGCTAAGGCCGTTAACTTCGGTCTTATCTACGGTATGAGTGCCTTTGGTTTGGCTAAGCAGCTAGGTATTCCTCGTGGCGAAGCACAGCACTACATGGATACTTACTTCGAGCGCTACCCTGGTGTGATGCAGTACATGGAAGACACGCGCAGTGCTGCTTCAGAGCAGGGCTTCGTTGAAACCATTTACGGTCGTCGTTTGCACCTTCCTGAAATTCAATCTCGTAATGGCATGCGTCGTAAAGCTGCTGAGCGCGCAGCGATCAACGCGCCAATGCAAGGTACAGCGGCAGATATCATCAAGAAAGCGATGCTATTGGTTGATGAATGGATCCAAGCGGAAGGCGATGGTCGAGTTAAGTTATTGATGCAAGTACACGATGAATTGGTATTTGAAGTGGAAGAGTCAGCTTTAGCCGAAATTGAAAGTAAAGTACAACAATTGATGGAATCCGCGGCAGAACTAGAAGTGCCGCTTGTGGCGGAAGCTGGCCACGGTGATAACTGGGATCAAGCCCACTAATCAGTTTTTGACCTTATTAAGCAAATTAGTATGAGCCAGTGCACAAACACTGGCTTTTTTTTGTCTCGAATAAAGATAAGCTGTGAAAAGAACTTAGATGTTTTAATAAAACATTCATGAAAAAAAACTACAAAAATTGTTTTCATTTCTGAGCAATTGTTGTACATTAAATCTTGTAGGGTACAGAGGTAAGATGTTCTATCTTTCAGACCTTTTGTTTCACGTTATTGGATTAGGCTGATTCAGCCGCCCCAGTCAGTATTTGACTGGGGCGTTTTTTCTTGTGCGAAAGAAAAATATTTCCAACCTACCATTCCCCCGTAAAACCTCTCATTTTTAGTGCCTTTTATTACACTTTCTCAAGCACAGTGATAAGCCCCTGATTTGCCTTAGATCTGGAATTCGATCAGCTTTTGGTAATTTAAATCCGTCTCTAAGTCGATTGTTTTATCACTTGAAATAACTTTTATTTTACAAGTTATCGATAAAGGATTGATGGCTCACGCCTTATTTATCAGTGTATTGAGTCGGTGAATGCTCAATGTAATCCATGATTTTCTGTTGCTTCTCGGTGCTGTATTTCAGTGCTTCGGCGGTGATCTGGATGGATTGTGCCATCGAAGAGATATTGTTGGTCGCTTTTACCAAGGTTTGCTGCATGGGTTTCAGGATAAGCAGATAGATAGCGGTCAAAGCGATAATAATGACGGCGATAACGGCCGCTAACGCAATGATGATCTTGGTCTGAACATCATCCAACAGCATTTGACTGGTTTGTTTAAAGGCGAGTCGAGATTGGTCTAAGGCTTGTGGTAGTTGATTGAGTGATGTCTTGGTGGAGCTCGCAAGCTTATTGATGCTTTCAACGGTTTGATTGAGGGCTTGTTGCTGGTCGTCGCTTAGGTTGGGGTTGTTGACTATCGCCTGCAAAGATTGCGATATCACCTCAAGAGACTCACTCGCATCTTGGGCGTACTTTTCCATGCCATCGAGGTCTAAGGTCATATCGACATTGATCAGTGGGGCTTGTTCTTGTTCTGCTTCAGAGGCAAACCCTGTCAGTGAGACCAACATAAGTGCAATGATGGCCAATGGTGTTTTCCACATGAGTATTCCTTTCTCATTGTTCTGATTATTTAGATGTGTCTTTTAGTATGGTTCACTTCTATTGGTTTTAGTGGCTAAATCCGATTTTTAACACTAAAAACTTATGCTTAACTCACTCATTTTTGGGCAAAAAAATACCCCACCTATATAAGGAGGGGCATTGATAAGGCTAAATCACGTGTTGTAAGTGCTCTAACCTATAGCGATAAGTAGAGGAACTACTCTGAGTCGTTGTGCTCTTCGTCTGCTAACTCATCAATGATTTGATCAGCAAGCGCAGGCGCAAACCACTCATCCATCTTGGCACGCAGTTGGTCAACGCCGATGCCCTTCATTGAAGAGAAGACATCAACCGCAACATCACCACCGAAAGATTTTGCATCGTTACGGATTTTCAGTAGCTGTGCTTTACGCGCACCACTTTTCAGTTTGTCTGCTTTTGTTAACAAAACCTGTACTGGGATGCGGCTATCGATAGCCCAGTAGATCATTTGTTGGTCAAGGTCTTTCATTGGGTGACGGATATCCATCAATACCACTAAACCTTTCAGGCTTTCACGTCGTTGTAGGTATTCACCTAGCGACTTCTGCCATTTTTTCTTCATCTCAAGTGGTACTTGAGCAAAGCCATATCCAGGTAAATCGACGATATGACAACCGTCCGTTACCTTAAATAGGTTGATTAGCTGAGTTCGACCGGGTGTTTTACTGGTTTTCGCCAAGCTTTTTTGGTTTGTAACGCGATTTAGCGCGCTAGATTTACCAGCATTGGAGCGTCCTGCAAACGCAATTTCGATCCCTTCGTCTTCTGGTAAATGACGAATATCAGGTGCACTGGTAATGAAATGCGTGTTTTGATAATGAATTTTTACGCTCACTGTTAACTCCATCTCGACTTTGTGTAGTCGATTGATTACTTTTTTGTGAATTTGTGTAAAATAACCGTGCTCGGCATAAGGTCGCCTATTGTACCATGAGTGGCAACATAGAGTGGTACTGGAAGCTTGATAATTATAATGGAATGTCATGAAGAAATTAGCGCTAATTTTGAGTCTTTTAGCCAGCTGCTCAGTATGGGCTCAAGGTAGTATTGAAGCTGGTAAAGCCAAATCACAAACATGTGTTGCCTGCCACGGTGCTGACGGCAACAGCCTGATCACTCAGTACCCTAAGCTGGCTGGTCAACATGAGAAGTATCTAGAGAAGCAGTTAAAAGAGCTTAAGCTAGGTATGACAAGTGGTGGTAAGCAAGGTCGTTACGAACCTGTAATGGGTGCAATGGCGATGCCTTTATCTGAAGAAGATATGGCTGACCTAGCGGCATACTACGCCTCTTTACCTATCTCTAGTAACTCTACTCCTGAAAATGTAGTAGATGAAGGTAAGGTTCTTTACACAGCGGGTAACGCAGAACGCGGCGTAACGGCGTGTATTGCTTGTCACGGCCCACGTGGTAATGGTACCGAACTTTCTGGTTTCCCTAAGATTTCAGGTCAGCACGCAGATTACATCAAGGCTCAACTTGAAAAATTCCGCGATGGTGACCGTAATAACGACATGAATGCGATGATGCGTGATGTAGCTAAAAAGTTAACAGACGCAGATATTGATACCTTATCGAAGTACGTTGGTGGTTTACACTAATATGTCGGTTTCTTGCTCTTAGCCAGAGTAAAGAAATGTACGTTCGAGCGAGATTCAAGATACGCCCCGATCAGAAATGGTTGGGGCGTTTTCTTTTGTATTACTATTGTCTATGAGTGCCGTGTTCATATTTTATTTATCAATACGAGCTCAATTTGTGTACAAAAGTGTGAAGTCGCACTCTTGTAGTCTTTTTGTAACAAGGTAAAGTACCCGTCATCAGCTAGGAGCTGACTTAGATACGGATGGTCATCTAGTCTAACGGTATAGACAGAAACGGATCAGGCTAGGACAGCCCAGTAACAAGGTGTTAGAAAAGGATAGCCAAAACTCATCAGGACGATGAACAACAAACAAATTTGGCATGGAAAGCACCAATAACAAATGGAGATTTGTGTACCAAGTTGAGTATGCAAATTTTGGCCGATATAGGCAGATTTAGAGAGCGATAGGTTTTCCTATCGCTTTTTTTATTGATTTGATGAAAAAACACCCAATACCTCTCCACTATAAACTCAGTTTCTGGTATGTTTCGCATCCCTGTTTAAGGATGTGCTATGTATACTTGTCCCTTATGCCATCACCAAGGCGTGAATCACTATTTTGAAGACAAACGCAGAGCCTATCTGCAGTGTCAGCAATGTGAACTGGTATTTGTTAAACCTGAACAAAGGTTAGAAGCAAAAGAAGAAAAAGCACACTATGATCTCCATGAGAACGATCCTAGTGATGCAGGCTATCGCCGCTTTTTATCTCGCATCGCGGATCCACTAACAGACAAAATTTCATCTAACTCACACGGGTTGGATTTTGGTTGTGGCCCAGGCCCTACGCTATCTATTATGTTAGAAGAAGCCGGACACACCATGGAGTTGTACGATATCTATTACCACCCAGAACCCTCTGTGTTGGAAAAAACGTATGACTTTATGACTGCCACGGAGGTGATAGAGCATCTTTATCACCCAGACAAAGTGTGGCAGCAATGGTTGAATTTAGTTAAACCCAAGGGCTGGATTGGTCTTATGACTAAACTAGTAATAGACGTAGACGCGTTTGCTGGTTGGCACTACAAGAATGACCCGACACATGTCGTCTTCTTTAGTCGTCAAACATTCCAGTTTTTGGCAGAGCGGGATAAGCTCGAACTAGAATTTTTTGGAAATGATGTAATTTTACTGAGGAAAGTGCAGTAATGGGTCGTAGTAAGAAATCAAGAAAGCCGGGAGCACTTGGCGCTCCGGAGCCTATGGTTACTCGTAACCGTAGTGAATCTGATGTTGAAGGTCGTGAACGTAAGCGTGTTAAAAAGCGTAAAGGCCTTAAGTCTGGCAGCCGTCACTCAGATGGTAGCGAAGCAAAACAGCGTAAAGCTGCACAAGCTCGTGATCCACGTTTAGGCAGCAAGAAAAAAATTCCGCTGATCGTTGAACCAGCGAAGAAGCCGACTAAACAAGAGCGCAAGCTATCTAACGAACAAGAGTTAGAGATGCTTGAGAATGACGCTCAACTGAACACACTCCTAGATCGTATCGAAAATGGTGAAAACCTAGGTGCTGGTCTACAGAAGTTTGTTGATGAGAAACTTGATCGTATCGAACACTTAATGGGACGCTTAGGTCTACTAGAGCCAGAAGACGATGAAGAAGAGATCTTCGAAGAAGCACCGGTTGCCTCTAAGAAGAAAGCGAGCTCTGATGAAGACTTGCTATCTCAATTCGAAGATTTCGATTTAGACAGCTTTAAAGGTTAATAGCCAGTGAACGTAACCTTATTAGCAATTGCTGGTGGAATTATCATTCTCGGCTTGGGCTCTTACGCAGGTTACCTTCTACTTCAAGTGAAGAAGCAGACGGAGTTGCAAAAGCAGCATCAAGCACTAGCCATTGAAAAACGCAACGCGACGATTTACGAAAACGTAAATACTTTGTGCTTAGCGGGCATTCAAGGGCAATGTGACTTACCTGAGATCAGTATCCGAGTGTGTATCATTATGGATAATGTTCAGGGTGATGAGCGTGTCGATTTTGATTCTGAGTATCCTGCTCTTTCTGAGCTGTACCATATCGTAAAAGATATGGCTCGCGGAGAGGCAAGACAGGAACTGACGAAGAAAGAGCGCATGCAGCAGAATCTCACACGCCATAAGGCGGAGACTCGCTTGAATGATGCGGTCATTGAAGATTTGAAAAGGTTGCAGGAGAAGGTTAAGCCTCTCAATAACCAAATCAACATTCAGATGATCTAGTCACTAAGACTTTTAAATATAGAGGCTTGTTTAACATTCCGTTTTTAGATGCGCTGCTTTTAATACCTATGCATTTAAGACTTTTCATCTTAAATGCATCTTGTTTTTAAGTCGCCTTATCTTTTAATAGACAATGTTAAATGAGCCTTCTTACCTTTTGCGTCTCGTTAATCCCGACGCTTTGTTAGTGATCAAGCTAGCAGTTCTGAGTTTTTGTCTGAAAAATTGATTTTGTCTTGGAACGACCTTACTGGTCGTGTGGCAAAATAACCCGTCTATATTTTAATGTATGTAAAATGATTTGAGAGACCTTAGGTTCTCGCGGATCTAAATTGGAATTACCGCTATGTCGAGCAAGCCAGTAACAACGAATCAGCAAATCGTTTGGGATCAAGAGATCTTAAACAAGTACAACTATTCGGGACCTCGTTACACTTCATATCCAACAGCGTTGGAGTTTCATGAAGCGTTTACCGTCGCTGATTACGACATGGCGTGTACTCAGTACCCTGAGCGTCCACTCTCTCTTTACGTGCATATCCCGTTCTGTCATAAGCTTTGTTACTACTGTGGTTGTAATAAAGTCATTACTCGTCACTCGCATAAAGCGGATGAGTACTTAGATGTGATTGAACATGAAATCCGCCAGCGCGCCTCTTTGTTGAATGGCCGTGAAGTGACGCAATTGCACTTCGGTGGTGGTACGCCAACGTTCTTGACCAAAACACAAATTACTCGCTTGATGATGATTCTGCGTGAGGAATTTAATTTCACTGCTGACGCTGAAATCAGTATTGAAGTTGACCCGCGTGAGATTGAGCTAGACGTACTTGACCACCTGCGTAACGAAGGCTTCAACCGCCTGAGCATTGGTGTGCAAGACTTCAATAAAGAAGTGCAGAAACTGGTTAACCGTGAGCAAGATGAAGAGTTCATCATTGCGATGGTTAAACGTGCGAAAGAGCTAGGCTTCCGTTCAACCAACCTTGATTTGATCTACGGCCTACCAAAGCAGACTCAAGCTTTGTTCGCTGAAACATTGAAGCAAGTGTTAGAAATGAAGCCGGGCCGTTTATCGGTATTTAACTACGCACACATGCCTCAGCTGTTTGCGGCGCAGCGTAAGATTAAAGACGAAGATCTACCTGAAGCGAAAGAGAAAATGGCTATCTTGCAAGATACCATCGAGACGCTAACGGGAGCGGGTTACCAGTTCATTGGTATGGATCACTTCGCACTACCTGAAGATGAGCTAGCCGTAGCACAGCGTGAAGGTATTCTGCATCGTAACTTCCAAGGCTACACCACCCAAGGTGAAGCTGACTTAATTGGTTTCGGTGTTTCTGCGATTTCTATGGTTGGTGATGCTTACGCACAAAATCAGAAAGAGCTGAAGAAGTACTACGCTCAGGTGAATGACCTGCGTCATGCACTTTGGAAAGGTGTTGCTCTAGACAGTGACGACCTTCTACGTCGTGAAGTGATCAAGCAGCTGATTTGTAACTTCAAGCTTGATAAAACAATGATCGAATCTGAGTTCTCGGTTAACTTTAATCGCTACTTCAAAGAAGATTTAGAGCTTCTACAAACCTTCATCAACGATGATTTGGTTGAAGTCGATGACAAAGAAATCCGCGTTACTCTGCGTGGCCGCTTGCTGATCCGTAACATCTGTATGTGTTTTGATAAATACTTACGTGCAAAGGCTCGCCAGCAGCAATTCTCTCGCGTTATCTAATCGCTCGATAGAGAATAGAACAATAAAAAATGCCAGCATCATGCTGGCATTTTTGTATCTGACTCATTCGATTTCTGCCTGGTTTAGGTGAGACTCTCAGTGGTATTTTGTTTGACCTTGGCACTTTGCTTGGAGTTGATGAGGTCGGTAGGCCATTGGTCAAACGGAACTGGGCGACTGTATAAGAAGCCTTGAGCAAGCGGGCACTGCAGCTGCTTGAGAAGTTCAGCCTGTTGCTGTGTTTCAACGCCCTCTGCCACCAAGCTTACTTTGAAGCCCTTAGTGATGTTAACGATGGCCGCGACGATGGAGCTATCTAGGTTCTCTTTATCAAGTTTGCTGACAAAGCTGCGGTCGATCTTAAGGCAGTCGAATGGCAGTTTGTGTAAGTAAGCCAGTGACGAATAGCCGGTACCAAAGTCATCAATCGCAATTGATATCCCTAGTGCTTTTAGAGTCAGCATGTTATCGATGATGGTCGGGTCGTTGTCGACGATGCGTGATTCGGTGATCTCTAGTGTCAGGTTGCTTGCTGGCAGATTTGTGTCTCGCAACGTGCCTTTTACTTGTTCCACAAAGCCACTTTCACTCAGTTGATCGACCGACAGGTTAACGTGAATAGAGAAGTCCTTGCTCCACTTTCCTGATTCAATCGCGATGGCAGTATCTCGACACGACTTATGTAGAATTTGCTTGCCGATATCGTCAATGAGCCCGCTCTCTTCCGCGAGAGGAATGAACTCGAGTGGCGAGATCACCCCTTCATCCGTTATCCAGCGAGCTAAAGCTTCTGCTCCTATGGTCGAGCCAGATTCCAGATCAATAATAGGCTGATAAAACGGTTCGAACTGTTGAAGCTCAATCGCTCGGTTCATCCGCGCTAACATCTTGGTGCGATGTCTCGATGCTTTGCCCATTTCAAGGCTATAAATACAGACACTGGTTTTGTCTTGTTTCGCATTGCTCAATGCAATGCTGCTGCTGCGTAGCAGGAGTGTAATGTCGTGAAGATTCGAGACATTCACTATCCCCATCGATACCTTAATCACCACGCTTTCCGATTCCATTGAAAATGGGGAAGCGAAGGTTTGAAGTAAGCGGTTAGTCAGCAGCTGAACATCATCGCTTTGCGTTACGTTTGGCGCGTAGATGGCAAACTCATCACCACCAGTGCGAGCTAGTAGGTATTCGGATGGCAGTGTGCCTCTTAAACGAGCGGCCGCAATGATAAGTAGCTGGTCGCCATTGTAATGACCTAGGCTGTCATTGATGTCTCGGAAGCGATCAATACCAATCAAATACAGTGTGCCTTTTTCGTTGTCGGGGTGTTTCTTGGCAGCGTCAATAAAGCCTTCACGGCTGTATAGCTTGGTTAATGAGTCATAGGTAAGTTGAGACTGTAATGCATGAAACGAAGCCTTTAAGTTGTTGGTCATTTCATTGAATGACTCGACCAACATGCTGGTTTCATATATATGCCCTGTTTTTGGCATGCTCGCGTCCCAATCGCCCTTAGCAAGGCGTTTTGCCGCATCCGCTGTCGAGGTGATGGGTTGGGTTGCGCGATTAAAGGCAATTAATCCTGCAATGACCCCAATGCAGCTCAGTGCTAGCCCAAGCAACCAACTGTTTCTTTGATTTTCTGGCAATTCACCGAGCAGATTGCTTTCAGGGATCGACACCCCAATAAACCACGTGAGCCCGTGCTCATCTTCGTATGGGGTGATTTGGTTGAAGTAGCGTTCGTTGTCTAGGCTAAAACTAAAGCGCTGCTCGCCCAAATTCTCGATTAGGTGGAATTGCTCTACGTAGCTAGCACTCTCACGTATGACTGGATTAGCACTCTCTGTTGCTAGTTTGCGTTGCCCTTTGTTGGTTTGTCCTGTGCCCCATGAAACGACACTGCCTCCGCCTGAGTGCGCGACCAAGCGTTGCTGCTTATCGATGATGTAAACAGAGGCATCCGTTCTATCTTTGAGCTTTCTGAGAAACGCATTGAAGGTATTGATTTTGATGTCGCTGACTACGACGGCTTTGAATTCATTATCATCATAGATAGGCGCTAGAGCAGATAAGGTGATTTCTTGACGTTCGTCAGCATTGGCATAAATTGGTGACCATAACGGTTTTTTCTGTGTCGCAATGGGTGTGTACCAAGGACGGATTCTAGGATCGTAACCTGAAATCACCGATCGAATGTCTTCACTAATTTTGCTGCCACGGTAAATGACCAGCTGATCATTGGTGCGTTCGTCTTGCACCATCAAGGTGTAGCCTTTGTTGGCTTCTTTGCGGAAACCGACGTAGTTACCATCTTCAGAACCAAAGCCGATCGCATCGAGTTGAGGTACAGCAGTGTAATGGTCTGAAAACGTATAAAAAATATAGTCTTGGACCTTACTAAGATTGCCTGCTTGATAAAGATGGTGGTAGCCGATGTTATGGCTGAGCGAGAGGTTGGCGTGAAATGGCTTTTCTAAAAAATTAGACAGGCTTTGATGAACATTGTCAGTCAGTGATGTCAGCTGGCGTGCACTAACATCACTCACCATCTCTTTGTAGCTTAGCTTTTGAGTGAAAACCATTACACCCATAGTGAACAGAAAAATCATCACGAATGGCAGAACCACTGCGGTTCTCAAAGTAATTTGTGTTTTCAAAGACATCTTTAGCTACAACTTTGGTGAATAGTGTACTGTAATTGTACCGACACTATTCAAACCAAGCGACACTTTTTTGGTTAAAAAGTAGCTGCATCGAGAATCATATAAGGTCTAGTACAGTTCTTTGAGTTTACGAGTTAGGGTGTTTCTTCCCCATCCCAAAACCTTAGCTGCATCCTGTTTATGACCATTAGTGTGGTGGAGTGCAGCTTCTAGCAGTATACGTTCAAATTCTGGCAGAGCATAAGTTAGCAGCTCTTTTTCTCCTGAATCAAGCGCACACTTTGCCCAATTAGCGAGCAGTTGCTGCCAGTTATCTCCAGTTCCTGAGGTGGTCACCACTTTTTCTTCTAGCAGCTCTGGTGGCAGGTCTG
Source organism: Vibrio sp. 10N.247.310.23 (assembly GCF_041467155.1). NCBI lineage: Bacteria > Pseudomonadati > Pseudomonadota > Gammaproteobacteria > Vibrionales > Vibrionaceae > Vibrio > Vibrio sp. 10N.247.310.23. The sequence goes on from NZ_JBFSTZ010000006.1 coordinate 90,023, forward strand.
AAGGAAGAATTTCGCTGCCGCTGGCCATCACGGTAAGCCAACGACAAATGTTTTCAAGCTGACGCACGTTACCCGGCCAATTGAGCTGGTTGAGCTTCAAAATGGTCTCAGGATGCAGTGTCTTCACTTCAACACCGAGCTCTTCGGCGGCGGATGCTAGGAAGTGATGAGTCAGCTTTTCAATGTCTTGTTTACGTTCGCGAAGTGCCGGGATATGGATTCGGATAACGTTGAGTCGGTGGAAAAGGTCTTCACGGAAGTCGCCTTCATGCACTAAGCGCTCAAGATCTTGGTGGGTTGCGGCAACGATACGAACGTCTACCTTAACTGCAGAGTGACCGCCGACACGATAGAACTGACCATCAGAAAGTACACGCAACAAGCGAGTTTGGATATCGAGTGGCATGTCACCGATCTCATCCAGAAATAGGGTGCCGCCGTTGGCTTGTTCAAAGCGTCCTTGGCGAACGCTGTTAGCACCGGTAAAGGCACCTTTTTCGTGGCCAAACAGTTCAGACTCGATCAGATCTTTGGGGATTGCTGCCATGTTCAAGGCAATGAAGGGCTTCTTAGCTCTTGGGCTGTGACGATGCAGAGCGTGAGCGACCAATTCTTTACCGGTACCCGATTCACCATTGATCAGCACGGATATGGATGAGCGAGACAAACGGCCAATCGCTCGGAAAACCTCCTGCATTGCCGGTGCTTCACCGATGATTTCTGGCGCGTTGGTGTCTTCAGCGACCTCACTGGCTTGTTCGCGTTTCTGCTCTTGGCTGTGCGCGATCGCTCGTTCGACTAGAGTCAGTGTTTCATCAATATCGAACGGCTTTGGAAGATATTCAAAGGCGCCTTTTTGATAAGCATTCACCGCCGCATCAAGGTCTGAGTGCGCGGTCATAATGATCACGGGCAGGTCGGGAGAGCGTTGATGAACCTGATGCAACAGCTCAATCCCGTCAATGCCGGGCATGCGAATGTCAGACACCAATACGTCCGGTGTCTCGCGCTCAAGCGCAAGCAACACGCTCTCAGCATCAGCAAATGTTTCACACTTAATATCCGCAGATGAAAGTGTTTTCTCTACTACCCAGCGGATAGAGCTGTCGTCATCGACGACCCAAACGTATCCCTTACTCATAATTCAATTCCTTTACAGCCAAATCTATTGTGATAATCATTGTTGTTTTTATGATCTCTTAATCTTTGTGTTACCGAGCTAAGCCTTTCATCTCGCTGTCCAATAGCGAGGTTCTTATGACCTAAATCGGTAGATAAATCGTGAATGTGGTGTTGCCTGGCCAGCTTTCAACATCAATTTTCCCATTGTGTTGATCGATCAGGTTTTGAGAAATCGATAGCCCCAGCCCTGTTCCACCTTCTCGTCCGCTGACCATTGGGTAAAACAGCGTGTCTTTTAAATCATCGGGGATGCCCGGACCGTTATCGCTGATCTCAATACGAGCCGCGAGTTTGTGTCGCTGCCCGTGAATATTTGCTTGATGCACCGTTCTGGTGCGAATGGTGATTTTGCCAGAATCTTGAGTCTTTAGAATCTGCGCTGCATTGCTCACGATATTGAGCATCGCTTGTTCAACCTGTGCCGAATCCATCAAGATGTCCGGTAGGCTCGGGTCGTAATCTCGTTCGATGGCGAGCGTTGAACCCGACTCGAGTTCCACGAGCTGTCTGACTTTCTCAAGTATCTGGTGTAGGTTCTCTTCTGACTTCGTCCCCGGTTTCTGAGGGCCAAGCAGGCGATCAACTAAAGCTCTTAGGCGGTCGGCTTGCTCAATAATGATCTGTGTATATTCATTAAGAGACTGATCAGGAAGCATTTTTCCAAGTAACTGCGCCGCACCTCTTAAGCCACCGAGTGGGTTCTTAATCTCATGTGCTAACCCGCGCACCAACAGCTTAGCTGCTTGTTGTTGTGCGTGTTGGTTGAGCTCTTGGCTGAGGCGTCTTTGTTGGTCTATCTTGCGCATCTCAACCAATAACAGCGTCTCTCGTTGCCAAGAGATTGGGCTAACCGTGACTTCAAGCATCAGTGGGCGGTTATCAACAACGAAGGTAACGTCACTGTCGGTAATGCTCTGGCCACTTTGTAGCGGTTGCGTCAACAGTGCCAAATCAAGTGAAGCGTGTTGGATAAGTTGGCTCAGTGGATGATCAACGATGCGTCGTGCGCTCTGTGAAAAGAGCTGCTCAGCGGCCGGATTGGCGTATCGGACATACAATTGCTCATCGAGCATCAATGTCGAAGTCACCATATTGTCGAGAATGGCGCTGGAAAGATGATGTGTATCTATGCTGTCGCTTTTGGCTGATCGATTCACTATTTCGTCCTTGAACTGGTGTTTTTCTCACTGCACCAAATTGGTGCGTGGCTAAGTTCAAGTATGGCGCATATCAACCAGAAGCTAAAGATAATTCATTAGAGTCGCTGAAAGCTGCTTCGATTAGGTGAAAAGTAGAGGTTATTTGGCCTCTTTTAACACATTGGCCTACTTGAGCGTCGCTCGATGTAAATACACGGTGACTGGACTAGTAGATGCAATAAGCTTGCCGCTTCTATGTGCTTGAATTGCAATGGTGTGAGTACCTCGATCGATACCTTTTAATTCCCAAATAGGTTGGGTCTGTGGGGCGCCATATCGACGGCCATCAAGCATCAATTGTAATTGCTCCCCAATACCAAGTTTTCGGTTGAGCTCTATCTGAATCGGGATTAAGCCGCGGTTGTTGCGAATGGTTTGATCATGAACTGGAGTCAGCATGGTGAGGGTTAATTGAGTGGGAACCTCGCGCTCTGTGGTTTCGGTTTCTGCCTGGGTTTTAGCTGGCGTTTTAGTTGTAGAGGAAGCTGCGGCGTCAACCGGAGTCGAGGCCTCAAATTTAGGGGCGGGTGCTGAAGCTTGCACATCTGGCAGGCGAAGAGCCTCGGCATCTTGAGCGCTAGGGTTATCACTAAAGTGGAGCACGCCATCTTCATCTATCCAGGTATACACCGTTTGAGCAGAGCACGAGAGCGCGACTGTTAACCCGATTAGGAACAGTATGTTTTTCATATCTTTAGCCTCTTTTCACCGCTAGGTGATTTCACGTTTGGCGTTGGTTTTATTGTATTTAGCGCGACAGCCTCTGAGGGCTTTTGTCTAAGGTATGGTACGAGGAAGCGGGGGGAGGGAGAATATAAAAAAGGCCCGCCTGCGAGGCGAGCCTAATATTTAGTCAGCGATTCTTACAAGGTTGCAGTAAGAAATGGCTTATCTCTACAGGAGATTAAACTGAGTAGTACAGTTCAAACTCAAGTGGGTGTGTAGCCATGTTCACGCGTTGTACGTCGTCAGATTTCAGAGTGATGTAAGAATCGATGAAATCGTCAGAGAATACGCCGCCAGCTGTTAGGAACTCACGGTCTTCGCTAAGCGCTGCTAGAGCTTCTTGTAGAGATTCTGCAACTGTTGGGATTTCAGCTGCTTCTTCTGCAGGAAGGTCGTATAGATCTTTATCCATAGCTTCGCCTGGGTGAATCTTGTTCTTGATGCCGTCAAGGCCAGCCATAAGCATTGCTGAGTAGCATAGGTATGGGTTAGCTGCTGGGTCACCAAAACGTAGCTCGATACGACGTGCTTTAGGGCTTGGTACTACTGGGATACGGATAGAAGCAGAACGGTTACGTGCTGAGTAAGCAAGCATTACAGGTGCTTCGAAACCAGGTACAAGACGCTTGTACGAGTTAGTTGATGGGTTAGCAAACGCGTTGATTGCACGAGCGTGCTTGATTACACCACCGATGTAGTAAAGAGCCATTTCAGATAGGCCGCCGTACTTATCACCAGCAAACAGGTTAACGCCGTCTTTTGCTAGAGATTGGTGAACGTGCATACCAGAACCGTTGTCACCAACTAGTGGCTTAGGCATGAATGTCGCTGTTTTACCAAATGCGTGAGCAACGTTGTGTACAACGTACTTGTAGATTTGAGTTTCATCAGCTTTCGCTGTTAGCGTGTTGAAGCGAGTAGCGATTTCGTTTTGACCCGCAGTTGCTACTTCATGGTGGTGAGCTTCAACAACTAGGCCCATCTCTTCCATTACTAGACACATTGCTGAACGGATGTCTTGAGATGAATCTACTGGAGCTACTGGGAAGTAACCGCCTTTAACGCCAGGACGGTGACCTTTGTTACCGCCTTCGAAGTCAGAACCTGTGTTCCAAGCTGCTTCTACGTCATCGATCTTGAAGAAAGAACCAGACATGTCGTTTGAGAACTTAACGTCGTCAAATAGGAAGAATTCTGGCTCTGGACCAACTAGAACTGTGTCTGCGATACCTGTAGAACGTAGGTACTCTTCAGAACGTTTAGCGATAGAGCGTGGGTCACGGTCGTAGCCTTGCATTGTTGCAGGCTCAAGGATGTCACAACGGATGTTTAGTGTTGCGTCTTCTGTGAATGGGTCCAGTACAGCAGATGCTGCGTCTGGCATCATTACCATGTCAGATTCGTTAATGCCTTTCCAACCAGCTACTGAAGAGCCGTCAAACATTTTGCCTTCTTCGAAGAAGTCTGCATCAACTTGGTGAGAAGGAATAGAGATATGCTGCTCTTTACCTTTTGTATCAGTAAAACGTAAGTCGATAAATTTAACTTCGTTCTCTTGGATCAGGGATAGTACATTTTCTACTGACATCTTGGATAACCTCCAGTGTTATTAATTCGGTATTAGCTCGATTCGGTTGAAACTAGCATTGATTAATGTCTATAAGTGCATTAATCGATGCTGATTTATCTACTGCCAAAAACGTGCCAAAAAAATTATTCCATTAATTTCAATGATTTACTTGTTTTGCGATTTTTCTTAATCTGGTTTTTGCACCAAAATGATCTCTAGTTGCACTTTATTGGTGCAACTGTTTGTCTGTGCACCAATATGAGACATAAGCGAGCACCATTCAGCAATGAATTGCCTAAGTTGTCAATCCACTTTTGTTATTTTGCGGGAGATTTGGTTCGCCACTCGCAGGTGATACTTTTTTAGAGTCCTACGAATTGGGCTGTTCAACACTGTACTGAATCAAAGTTAAGCGGATATGAATCGCTAATAAAGAAAAAAGCCCCGGTTCAGATCACATATTTCTGGGTTTTTGTCTAGAATCTGGTATATTATTGACCGTTTTTTAAATCAAGCTAGCGGTTATTATCCAAACTTTTGAGATAAGTGACGGCTACTTTTATGAGTGAATCGAGAATCCATGTCTACTCCACAGATTGATAAGTTAAGAAATATCGCGATCATCGCGCACGTTGACCACGGTAAAACGACTTTGGTTGATAAACTGCTACAACAGTCAGGCACTCTTGAGTCTCGTGGTGAAGCTGAAGAGCGTGTCATGGATTCGAATGACATCGAAAAAGAGCGTGGCATTACCATTCTTGCTAAGAACACAGCAATCAACTGGAATGATTACCGCATCAACATCGTAGATACTCCGGGACACGCGGACTTCGGTGGTGAAGTTGAGCGTATCATGTCTATGGTTGACTCTGTTCTGCTTATCGTTGACGCAGTTGATGGCCCAATGCCTCAAACTCGTTTCGTAACGCAAAAAGCATTCGCACACGGTCTTAAGCCAATCGTTGTAATCAACAAGATTGACCGCCCAGGCGCTCGTCCTGATTGGGTTATGGATCAAGTATTCGACCTTTTCGACAACCTAGGTGCTACTGATGAGCAACTAGACTTCACAGTTGTTTACGCTTCAGCTCTAAACGGCTGGGCAACAATGACTGAAGGCGAAACTGGCGAGAACATGGAACCATTGTTCCAAGCTGTTGTTGATACAGTAGACGCGCCTGCAGTTGACCTTGACGGTCCACTACAAATGCAAATTTCGCAACTTGATTACAGCTCTTACGTAGGTGTTATCGGTGTTGCTCGTGTTACTCGTGGTTCTGTTAAACCAAACCAACAAGTAACTATCGTCAATGCAGAAGGCAAAAAACGTAACGGTAAAGTAGGTACAGTTCTTGGTTACCTAGGTCTTGACCGTCACGAAGTTGAGCAAGCTAACGCTGGCGACATCATTGCAATCACTGGTCTTGGTGAGCTGAAAATTTCAGACACTATCTGTGACGTAAACAATGTTGAAGCAATGACTCCGCTTTCTGTTGATGAACCAACAGTAACAATGACGTTCCAAGTAAACACTTCTCCGTTCGCGGGTAAAGAAGGTAAGTTCGTTACTTCACGTAACATCCTTGAGCGTCTAGAGAAAGAACTAGTACACAACGTTGCACTACGTGTTGAAGAAACTGATAACCCAGATCGTTTCCGTGTTTCAGGTCGTGGTGAACTTCACCTATCTATCCTGATCGAAAACATGCGTCGTGAAGGTTTCGAGCTAGCTGTATCTCGTCCAGAAGTTATCATCAAGAAAGACGAAGATGGCAACCTAACTGAACCGTTTGAAACTGTGACTATCGACGTGCTTGAAGAGCACCAAGGTGGCATCATGGAAAACATCGGTCTACGTAAAGGTGAGCTAACTGATATGTCTCCAGATGGCAAAGGCCGTGTTCGCATGGACTTCATGATGCCTTCTCGTGGTCTTATCGGTTTCCAAACTGAGTTCCTAACTCTAACGTCTGGTTCTGGTCTTCTTTACCACTCATTTGATCACTACGGTCCTCACAAAGGCGGCGTAATCGGTCAACGTAACAACGGTGTTCTAATCTCGAACGCAACTGGTAAAGCTCTGACTTACGCACTATTCAACCTACAAGAACGTGGTCGTCTATTTGCTGAGCACGCGGATGAAGTATACGAAGGTCAAATCATCGGTATTCACAACCGTTCAAACGACCTAACAGTAAACTGTCTGAAAGGTAAGCAGCTAACGAACGTTCGTGCATCTGGTACTGATGAAGCACAGGTTCTTTCGCCACCTATCCGTCACACTCTAGAGCAAGCTCTTGAGTTCATCGACGAAGACGAACTAGTAGAAGTAACGCCAGTAAGCATTCGTATCCGTAAGAAGCTTCTTACTGAAAACGAACGTAAGCGTGCAGCACGTCCAGCTAAGGCTTAATTGCCAGCTGACTAGCTTCTAGCTAAGTAGATAAGAAAGCCCCGAGTAGCCTAGCTGCTCGGGGCTTTTGTTTTTTAGTTTGTTTAGATACGGTTAAACGAGATTTCGTCATCCTCAAGAGGGAGGAACGACCGAGTTGGGGATCTAGCTTTTGATACCTAAGTAACGCTCAACGAATTGAAGCCGTTCTTCGACTTGCATAAACGGCACTTCAACCACCTCATAACCAAGTTCTTGGTAGACTCTTTCTAACGCGTGGTGAATCTCTAACGCCTCCTCAAACGGATAAGGTCTCACATCATCTTGTACATAAATTGAAGCCTCAGGGCGACAGAACAACACTTGGGGGTGATAACCTTGGCTCGCTTCTCGGTAGGTTGTGTTTATCTCTAGTTTCGCCTGAGCCAAGTAGCCACAGATATCTGGAATGGCGCGATCGAGAAAGGCAACAGGATGCTGACTGGCTTGGTCTTTGTGTTCGCTCATGACGGTTAAACATAGGCGAGCAAAGCCTGGAAGGTCTAACCAAGGTAAGATACCGTTCTCAAGTTGACTCTGCTGTTCGATTAACTGGCGAGAGGACTCAGCGAATATCGGGTAACCCATGTCACCCAAGGCATTAATTAGTGTGGTTTTACCAGCCCCTGGGCCGCCAGTAACAATGATTGGGTTCATACGGGTTTATCTTAATTCGCTTCTAATGGCACTACTTCTGATTGAGTTGAGCTAGGAATTTATCCGACTCTGCTATTGCCGCATTCATCTGCTCTATTGCATAGGCGATGTCTTTTTCTAAGCTCATAAACTCACCTTGCAGCGAGCCGACAGCGCTCGCATTGAGGTTGTGCTTCAAGTAAAGCGTGTTGTCGCGAAGGGTATTGAGCACTGGGTCCATTTTCTTCTCGGCGCGCTTCATTGCTGACAGCATCGTTTGGTAAGACAATTTAGTTTCACGAAGTTTTTGCTCGCTCGAGCGGCGCAGTGAATCACTGGTGTAGAGATCTAACTCACTCTGCCACTCTTCAAACAGCGCATCCGACACATCTTCAATCGCAGCAATGCGGTCACTGACATTTTGCGCGGCTTTCTCGCTGTCTTGGTATTTATCATTGATTTGGTTGTACATGTCTTCAAGGTCGCCGCCACTGAAATTAGTCAGGCTACTCAAGGCTTCAAGTGCGCTGGTAAACTCTTCCTGAGCATCCTGCTGCGACTCTTTAGCGTCTTCCACTCTATCGACCATAATGTCACGCTTGTGGTAACCCACTTGCTCCATGGCGGAGTAATAAGCTGACTGGCATCCAGTAAGAGTAAAAATAGAGAGGACTATAACTATTAAATAAGGCATCCTAGTTTCCTATAGTTAAGTAACGGAATATTAATTAGGACTATGAACGAGTTACAAGGGAGTTACAAGTTGAAGATAAAAAAGGTCGCCACACTCAGTATTCAGTTTTCTCGCTATCTTTTGGCGCGAATGACGCACGATAGAGTCAACGTGAATGCGGGCTACTTGGCGTACATTACTTTGCTCTCGATCGTACCGATGTTGACGGTTCTGCTCTCTATCTTGTCATCATTTTCCATCTTTGCTGATGTTGGTATCGTGATTCAAAACTTCGTTATTATCAACTTTGTTCCAGCGTCAGGAGATGCGGTGCACGGTGCCTTGCTCGAGTTTGTTGCCAACACGGGTAAGATGACGGCGGTCGGTGGTGTGTTCTTGTTCATTGCGGCACTGATGTTGATCTCGAATATCGATAAGAACCTAAACTACATCTGGCGTGTTAATGAGAAGCGACGTGCGGTATTGTCGTTCTCAATGTACTGGATGGTGCTAACACTTGGGCCGATCTTGGTTGGGGCGAGTATTGCTGCCACTTCGTATGTGACATCGCTCAGTCTGCTACAAAATGAAGTCGTATCTGGCGCCTTTAATACCGTAATTCGCAAACTGCCTTTGATTCTCTCTTTCTTTGCGTTTTTCGGTCTGTACCTGTTGGTTCCCAACAAAAAGATACACTTTTCTCATGCGGCTGCAGGTTCTCTAGTGGCGGCTCTGTTGTTCGAACTCAGTAAGAAAGGCTTCGCGGCCTACATTACTCAATTCCCTTCTTACCAGTTGATTTATGGCGCATTGGCGGCAATACCAATTCTTTTTGTCTGGGTTTATTTGTGCTGGTTGATTGTGCTGGTGGGTGCTGAGGTGACCGCTGCATTGGGTGAGCAGGAACAGTGGAGTGACTCGAAAGAAATGGTACACTCTTCGGATAACGACAAAATCACAGAGCAAGGAAACAACAGTGATAGCACTGATCCAGAGAGTAAGTGAAGCTGCCGTCCGTGTTGATGGCGAAGTAGTTGGTGAGATTGAACAAGGCTTATTAGTTTTGTTAGGCGTAGAAAAAGGTGACGACGAAGCCAAAGCCAAACGTTTGATGGAACGAGTGACCACTTATCGTGTCTTTGGAGACGAAGACGATAAAATGAACCTCAACGTGAAGCAAGTAGAAGGTAAGGTATTAGTGGTGTCTCAATTCACTCTGCCGGCCGATACCAAGAAAGGGACTCGAGCAGGGTTCTCTCGTGGTGCTCACCCAGAAGATGCTGAGCGTCTTTATAACTATTTCTCTGACCAGTGTGAATCAGTGTTACCAACGGAACGTGGCCGATTCGCAGCCGACATGAAAGTGTCTTTGGTTAATGATGGCCCAGTGACATTCTGGCTGCAGGTTTAGGCTTAAAGGAATAAGCATGTTTAAACTCATAACACCAACCACCGAAAATCAGCTAAACAAGTATTACCATTTTCGTTGGCAGATGCTCCGTGAACCTTGGCGAATGCCGGTAGGTTCTGAGCGCGATGAATATGACCCAATGAGTCACCATCGCATGATTGTTGATGGTCGTGGTCGCCCGATGGCGATTGGTCGTCTGTATATCACCCCAGATCTGGAAGGTCAGATCCGCTACATGGCGGTGAAGAAATCTCGCCAAAGTAAAGGCATGGGTTCGTTGATTCTAGTCGCACTTGAGTCATTGGCTCGCCAAGAAGGTGCTAAGCGCTTGGTGTGTAATGCACGTGAAGATGCGATCTCATTCTATGAGAAGAATGAATTTGAACGTCGCGGTGAGATTAACGATCAACGTGGCCCTGTGCGTCACCAACAGATGGTTAAGCATCTTGACCCAATGGCAGACGTTCTGCGTAAGCCTGAGTGGTGTAATGAGCTTCAGCAGCGCTGGGAACATCAGATCCCGATCAGTGACAAGATGGGCATCAAGATCAACCAATACACGGGTTACCAATTTGAGTGTAGTGCTCAGCTGAATCCCAACTTGAACCCGCATAATACCATGTTTGCAGGCTCTGCCTTTACCTTAGCGACCTTAACTGGTTGGGGGATGACTTGGTTATTGATGAAAGAACGCGGGCTGACCGGTGATATCGTGCTGGCAGACAGTAATATTCGTTATCGTCACCCGGTTGAGCAAAACCCTGTTGCCTCTACTTCATTGGATGGGATCAGTGGTGACTTGGACCGCCTTGCGTCAGGAAGAAAGGCACGTATCATCATTCACGTGACCATTCATAGCGGCGATGTGGAAGCGGTAGAGTTTACGGGAACCTATATGCTGATCCCTGATTATAAGAAAATACTATCGACGGATAGCAAGGCGAGTGAATAACTTCACGCTCGCTTGATGATAGATAGAATTATTGACTGAAAGCGCTACTCCTGAGGAGTGGCGTTTTTTTGTTGGCAGTCGTTAATCTCCGAATACTCAGCTTGGGTGAGCTTTCCTGAGATTTGATGACATGGGTCCGATAGGGTAATCGAGAGGGTGTGTTGCTCGGCTTTAAGCAAGTCGAGTTCTCCAGAAGCCTCGCCATTGAGCGTTTGAACCCTTTGTTCGCCTTGCTCTGCTGCTGACGCACCAATAATGTGCATCGGTTCGAGAGTGAAGCGCCCACGGTCAAAATGCGCATTAAGCTCTGGAATTTCAAACACGTTATCAGTCGATGTTTCAGAAAGCTTGTCATTAAAGGTCATCACACCCTGGCGAACGCTGCCAGTGAGTTGCCCTGTGGTTGAGTAACCGAGCATCAGTGAGTCGCCATATAAACCTGCGGCTTGAAGTTCAAACTCGCCATAGCCGGTTGCATCGAGTGGTAATTCAAGTCGCTGCAGCATGGGTGCTATCGGTAACCCATCGACAGAAATATCTAAGCTCCATGGCTTGCTGATTTGGTTAAAATCGAGCGTTGCATTGGCTTCAATGTAGCCATTCCTGAGTGGCGCAAACAGACGTGTCAGCGTCCATTTCCCTTGTTCGCTATTCATCTCAACCACAGGCTGTGCGCTGAGAATATTTTGATAGCTGGCATCATTGGCGCTCGCCATCAGCTTCCCTTGCCACAGACCCAGTTTTCTATCTTGCAGTAGTTGAACTTGATGCCCCTCGACATGTAATCCTGAGACCTGCCAGTAAGGTTGTTGTGCGAGTTGGATAAGTTGACTGCGTTCTATGTTAAGTCGGTTAATCTCGACGTTCTGGAGCTGTGTGAGCCAAGGTAATAGGCGAGCGGCCGGTAGAGGGCTATCTTGGTTTTCGGTAATCCACTTGATGCCTTGCAGGTCGAGCTGCGCTAATTGAATGCTGCTAGGGGTAACTTCGCCATTGAGCTGAACAGTGCCCTGCAGCAATTGAGTATAGAAATCCTCAATCAGAATCCGGTTTGCTTCTAGGTTGAGCTTTAGGCTTGGCTCGATGAACATGTCATCATCAATGGTCACTCCTTCTGCCTGTAGAGAAAAAATGGCTTTCTGTTGTTTCCAGATTTCAAAAGGCAGTTGGATATTTTCTAATGAGGCATCAAAGGCAGCGAGGTGGCCATCTTGCCACTCTACGTCGCTACGCAGAATATCTAAGCTATTGATGTGATTAATCTTAATGCCTGCAACATCCCACTCTTTGCTTAGTAGGTTTTGGGTCTGTTTCTGATTGAGTCGTAATCCATCGACGGTCACGTTCACCAACGACCAATCTTGTTGATACTGCTCTGCTTGACCGGAAATCTTGGCGCCACGCCAGTCAAATGAAGCACCATAAAGCGTGCTATCGCTAGGTTTTAAGTCTAGGTCAATCAACAGATTATCGAATGCTTCACCTTGCCAATACAGTTGTGAGGCAGAGAGTTGGGTTTTTCCATAAGGTAGCAGCGAGTTATCGTTGTTCCACGTTGGGGCGGAGATCTGCAGGTCGATGCCTCGCGCATTAAACTCTGGCGTCGAAAAGTCGAGATTGTTGATGGCCAGCTGGTGGAGCTTGATGTTTGGTTGGGTAAATAAAGAAGTCAGTGTTTTTAGATCGTCTGCCTCTAATTGTAGGCCGCTGATCAAAACAGATTCAAAGACCAGTTTGGCCTCTGTCATCGAGCTGGGGCTGAACCAAAGATCGATCTTGTCGATATACAGAGGTGTTTGCTTTTCTGGTTGGCTTTGGGTAATGCCCATTAAGGTGATGTGATAAGGCGCCTGATACTCAACATCTTCAATGAATACAGGTTGTTCAATCGTATGTTTGATAAAAAAGTTGGCAACATCCGCACGGTATTGGGTCTGCAGGCTTAATAGCAGCGCTGCGATAGTTGCAACGGCGATAGCCAACACAATGCCGAACACCATGAATACCTTTTTCATTCCCTGAAAGCCTTAAATTTCAATAGTCTTAAAACAGAGTGGAACAAAAAGGGTCAAGCATCAACAAAAAAGCCCCTCAAAAGAGGGGCTTGCTACAAAAATATCATTTTAAATTGGGCGTTTGCTTTTGGCTAAGCCCGAGCAGATGGTTGGATTAGTCCAGTTGAGGACCAGCTGCAACCAGTGACTTACCTTCAGCGTTGTCTGTGTACTTATCAAAGTTGTTGATGAAGCGCTCGGCTAGATCTTTCGCTTTGCTTTCCCATTGTAGAGGGTCAGTGTACGTATCGCGTGGGTCAAGGATCGCTGGGTCAACATCGTGCAGCGCTAGTGGCACTTCTAGGTTAAACATAGGGATAACCTTAGTTTCAGCGTTGTCGATTGAGCCATCTAGGATAGCGTCGATGATGCCTCGCGTATCTTGGATAGAGATACGTTTACCAGTACCGTTCCAACCTGTGTTCACTAGGTAAGCTTCAGCGCCAGCTGCTTCCATACGCTTCACAAGCACTTCAGCGTACTGAGTTGGGTGGAGAGTTAAGAATGCCGCACCAAATGCAGCAGAGAACGTTGGCGTTGGCTCAGTAATACCACGCTCAGTGCCCGCTAGTTTTGCAGTGAAGCCAGATAGGAAGTGGTACTTCGTTTGCTCTGGAGTCAGTTTAGAAACGGGTGGCAGTACACCGAATGCATCAGCAGTCAGGAAGATAACCTTTTGAGCGTGACCGGCTTTTGATACTGGTTTAACGATGTTATCGATGTGGTGAATTGGGTAAGAAACACGAGTGTTCTCAGTTTTTGAACCGTCATCAAAATCGATAGAACCATCACCACGAACTGTTACGTTTTCTAGTAGTGCATCACGACGGATTGCATTGTAGATTTCAGGTTCTGCTTCTTTAGATAGACGAATCGTCTTCGCGTAACAACCACCTTCGAAGTTGAAGATACCATCGTCATCCCAACCGTGCTCATCATCACCGATTAGCTCACGCTTAGGATCGGTTGAAAGCGTAGTTTTACCTGTACCAGATAGACCGAAGAAGATGGCTACATCGCCTTTCTCGCCGACGTTTGCACTACAGTGCATTGAAGCAATGCCTTGCAGAGGAAGCAGGTAGTTCATCATTGCGAACATGCCTTTCTTCATCTCACCGCCGTACCAAGTACCACCGATGATTTGAACGCGCTCTGTTAGGTTGAAAGCAACGAAGTTTTCAGAGTTTAGACCCTGCTTTTCCCAGTTAGGGTTAGTTGTTTTAGCACCGTTCATTACCACGAAATCAGGTTCGAACGTTGCTAGCTCTTCGTCAGTTGGACGAATGAACATGTTCTTAACGAAGTGCGCTTGCCACGCTACTTCAGTGATAATACGCACGCTTAAGCGCGTATCAGGGTTAGCACCACAATAACCGTCGATGACAAACAGGCGCTTGCCAGATAGCTGAGTTGTCACAAGCTCTTTCAGCTCATTCCATACTTCAGTTGTAATCGGTTTGTTGTCATTTTTGCCTTGATCTGACCACCACATGGTATCGCGGGTTGTGTCATCTTTAACAATGTACTTATCTTTTGGTGAGCGGCCAGTAAAGATACCAGTGTCTACCGCAACAGAGCCTAGTTCCGTTACTACGCCTTTTTCGTAGCCTTCCAAACCTGGCAGTGTTTCTTCAACGAATAACTGCTCGTAGCTAGGATTACGAAGAACTTCAGTAACGCCAGTCAGTCCGTGCTTAGTTAGATCAATTTGTGCAGCCTTTGTATGTTCCATAACGGTCATAGGTGCTCCTTGTAGGATATTTTGTAGGGATTTTGTATTAATTTTTTATTGTTATCTGCTCACCATGCTAGCAACGAGACTCGGGGGAAACAGGGATATAGCTCAAAAAATATCCATATTAGCCATGGGGTTTTAAGCGTCTCGTCACATATTGGCCCGACTAGTCTATCCTGTACGCAAACCTTTGCGCTAGGGGCGAGAACATTATTAATTGATTAAAATTAAGCGGTGATTTTATTACGAGATGTTACGGAGTTTGCGCTATTTTGATCACAAAAAAGGCCAGCTGAGTGCTGACCTTTTTGGGGTAAATTACGTGTTTTTGGTACGCCGTAAATTAATGAACCGTATTGCTGCCTTTATCTGCTGCTTCTGCGTACAGTGCATCAACATCATTCTTGTCGAACGAGTAGTTTGTGCCACAGTAATCGCAGTGTAGACCAACGCTTCCTTCGGTGCTTAGGATGTCGTAGATCTCTTCTTGAGCAACAGTAATGATTGCTGCTGCACTTCGATCGCGTGAACAGCCACAGAAGAACTCAACCGGTTGTGGTGTGAATAGCTGTACTTTCTCTTGGTTGTACAAACGGTAAAGCAGTTCGTTAGCTTCTAAAGTGAATAGCTCTTCGTTTTTCACGGTGTCTGTTAGTTGCTCTAGGTGCTCGAAGTCGTCTGGAGTACCGGTGCCGTCAGGCATTACTTGTAGCAACATACCTGCAGCGTGTGCTTTGCCTTCATGCTCGCCAGTGCGCAGCCATAGACGAGTCTTAAGCTGTTCAGAGTTAGCGAAGTAGCCTTCAAGCACTTGTGCAAGCGTGTCACCTTCAAGACCAACGATACCTTGGTAACGCTCACCTTTCTTAGGATCGATAGTGATCACTAGATGACCTTTACCCATTAGGGCGTGTAGACCTGCGTCGTCTGCGATATCGCCTTCAAAGCGAGCAACACCACGGATCTTCTGATCGTGATCGCCATTGATAACTGCTAGAGATACTGGGCCGTCACCTTGCAGCTGCATCGTGATAGAACCTTCAAACTTTAGGGTCGCCGTTAGTAGCGTCGTTGAAACCAGTAGCTCACCCAACAGCTTTTGTACTGGAGCTGGGTATTCCTTGCTAGAAATAATCTGTTGGTACGCTTCGTCCATCTGTACCAATTCACCACGTACTGATAGGTCTTCAAATAGGTAGCGATTTAAAACATTACTTGTAGACATTGGGTCTGCCATTTGGCTATTCCTTCTAGCTTATTGAGTCTTGAACTTGATGATGTCACGACGTTGCTTTTTATCTGGGCGACGTTCTGGTGCTGGGCTATGAGCATTTAGCTTGCGCTGTTGTGCAAACTCTTCTCTTTTTGCCAAGCTTTCGGTGGTTTCTTCATAGAGGGTTTGAGCGATCGGGGCTCCACCACGATGGGCTGAGATTTTCTCGATCGTTACCGTCTTTTCTTCATTACCTTGGCGCAGTGTAATCACAGCCCCAAGTTCGACAATTTTACTTGGCTTGCTGCGCTGACCATTATAGTGGACTTTGCCACCATCGACCATGTTGCGAGCAATAGACCGGGTTTTGTAAAAACGAGCTGCCCACAACCATTTATCGAGTCTGACAGCTTCATTAGCAGTTTTCATATAGGGCTGTGCCTTATTAAGTGAGAAATGAATGCGGTTTAACTGTAACGAACAGTGCGCAACATGTTTTTGATGATGCTTATCACATTAAGTAGAAGCTTAAAGTGGAGGCGGTTGGCATTTTTTTCAAGTCATAATACAAAATAGCCATGTTATGCCGATTTATCGATTTGCTATGATATAGTTCAGGATCTTATTGCTTAAATAAGCTTGGTATCGAACGAATGAATAAAAAAGCTGAAAGTTTAATGATTTGCAGCGTTTGTCGTCATGAAAAGGGACTAGGAAAGTGAACTTTTTAGAGCTCAAAAATCGCGTAGGGAATTCTCCTATGTTGAGCCGCTTATTAGAGAATGGATTTGTACTTCAGCAGAAACTAAGCTTAGCGACCTGTTGTGTATTGATTGCAGCTTCCGCATGGATCTTAGGGCAGCTTGCATGGTTTATCGAACCTGCTGAGCAAACTATCGCGCCTTGGACAGCAACGGCTTCATCGTCTTCAGCACCTCAATCGACCCTTGATATCTCTTCTTTGCAGCAGAGCAACATGTTTGGTGCTTACAACCCAAGCACGCCCGCTGTGGTTGAACAGCAAGTTATCCAAGATGCGCCTAAGACGCGATTAAACCTCGTTTTAGTGGGTGCAGTCGCGAGCTCGAATCCAAAACTGAGCTTAGCGGTGATCGCCAATCGCGGCACGCAAGCGACCTACGGAATTAATGAAGAGATTGAAGGCACTCGAGCCAAGTTAAAAGCGGTATTAATCGACCGCGTTATCATTGATAACTCAGGACGAGACGAAACCTTGATGCTTGAAGGTATTGAGTACAAGCGTTTGGCTGTATCAGCGCCTGCGCCACCTCGTAGCTCTTCTTCGGTTCGTGGTAATAATCCGGCTTCAGCAGAAGAGAAGCTTGATGAAATTAAAGCGAAGATAATGAAAGATCCGCAACAAATCTTCCAATATGTTCGACTGTCTCAGGTGAAGCGTGACGATAAAGTGATCGGTTATCGTGTGAGCCCTGGCAAAGATTCAGAACTTTTTAACTCTGTTGGGCTCCAAAACGGAGATATTGCCACTCAGTTAAATGGACAAGACCTGACAGACCCTGCTGCTATGGGCAACATATTCCGTTCCATCTCAGAACTAACAGAGCTAAATCTGGTGGTCGAGAGAGATGGTCAACAACATGAAGTGTTTATTGAATTTTAAAACTTTGCGTCTAACGAAGGACGAAAGTGTAGGAGAAGTACGTGAAGCATTGGTTTAAGAAAAGTGCATGGTTATTAGCAGGAAGCTTGATCTGCACACCCGCAGCCATCGCGAGTGATTTTAGTGCCAGCTTTAAGGGCACTGACATTCAAGAGTTTATTAATATTGTTGGCCGCAACTTAGAGAAGACCATCATCGTTGACCCTTCGGTACGCGGGAAAATTGATGTGCGCAGTTATGACGTACTCAATGAAGAGCAATATTACAGCTTCTTCTTAAACGTATTAGAGGTGTATGGCTACGCGGTCGTTGAAATGGACTCGGGTGTTCTTAAGATCATCAAAGCCAAGGATTCGAAAACATCGGCAATTCCAGTCGTTGGAGACAGTGATACGATCAAAGGCGACAACGTGGTGACACGTGTTGTGACGGTTCGTAATGTCTCGGTTCGTGAACTTTCTCCTTTGCTTCGTCAATTGAACGATAATGCCGGTGCGGGTAACGTTGTGCACTACGATCCTGCCAATATCATCTTGATTACCGGTCGTGCGGCGGTAGTGAACCGTTTAGCAGAAATCATCAAGCGTGTTGACCAAGCGGGTGATAAAGAGATTGAAGTCGTTGAGCTAAAGAATGCTTCTGCGGCAGAAATGGTACGTATCGTTGATGCGTTAAGCAAAACCACTGATGCGAAAAACACACCTGCATTTCTACAACCTAAATTAGTTGCCGATGAACGTACCAATGCGATTCTTATCTCAGGTGACCCTAAGGTACGTAGCCGTTTAAGAAGGTTGATTGAACAGCTTGATGTGGAAATGGCAACCAAGGGCAACAACCAAGTAATTTACCTTAAATACGCCAAAGCAGAAGATTTAGTCGATGTGCTGAAAGGCGTGTCGGACAACCTGCAATCAGAAAAGCAATCTTCAACCAAAGGCAGCTCATCGCAACGTAACCAAGTGATGATCTCCGCTCACAGTGATACCAACTCGTTGGTGATTACCGCACAACCGGACATCATGAATGCGCTTCAAGATGTGATCGCACAGTTGGATATTCGTCGTGCTCAAGTATTGATTGAAGCCCTAATTGTCGAGATGGCAGAGGGTGATGGCATTAACCTTGGTGTGCAATGGGGTAACCTTGATACTGGTGCTGTGATTCAGTATGGCAACACAGGTGCGTCAATCGGTGGCGTAATGGTTGGTTTAGAAGAAGCGAAAGACACTGAAACGACCACCGCAGTCTATGATGATAATGGCGCCTTTTTGCGTAATGAAACGACCACAGAATCCGGTGACTACTCAACGTTAGCTTCTGCTCTTTCTGGCGTTAATGGCGCGGCAATGAGCGTAGTGATGGGTGACTGGACTGCCTTGATCAGTGCAGTAGCGACCGATTCAAATTCAAATATCCTATCTTCTCCAAGTATCACCGTGATGGATAACGGCGAAGCGTCGTTCATTGTGGGCGAAGAGGTGCCTGTTTTAACTGGCTCGACCGCAGGCTCAAGTAACGATAACCCATTCCAAACGGTTGAACGTAAAGAAGTGGGTATCAAGCTAAAAGTCGTGCCACAAATCAATGAAGGTGACTCAGTTCAGCTGCAAATAGAACAAGAAGTATCGAACGTATTAGGCGCAAACGGGGCAGTAGATGTTCGTTTTGCTAAGCGTCAGCTAAATACGTCAGTGATTGTTCAAGACGGTCAAATGCTGGTGCTGGGTGGCTTGATTGACGAGCGAGCGCTGGAAAGTGAATCTAAGGTGCCGTTCTTGGGCGATATCCCTGTTCTAGGACACCTGTTCAAATCAACCAGTACTCAGGTTGAGAAAAAGAACCTAATGGTCTTCATCAAACCAACCATTATTCGTGATGGTATGACAGCCGATGGTATCACGCAGCGTAAATACAACTTCATCCGTGCTGAGCAGTTGTACAAGGCTGAGCAAGGACTGAAATTAATGGCAGACGATAACATCCCGGTATTGCCTAAATTTGGCGAAAGCATGAATTACCCGGCTGAACTTCAAGCCTTCATTGATCAGATGGAAACAGAATAATGGCTGAATTGGTAAGGGCGGCACGTACTTATCAGCGCTTGCCGTTTAGCTTTGCGAATCGCTATAAGATGGTGTTGGAGTATCAACATCCAGAGCGCGCACCGATACTTTATTATGTTGAGCCACTGAAATCGGCGGCGATCATTGAAGTGAGTCGTGTTGTGAAAAATGGTTTCACGCCACAAGCGATTACTCTCGATGAGTTTGATAAAAAACTGACCGATGCTTATCAGCGTGACTCGTCGGAAGCTCGTCAGCTCATGGAAGACATTGGTGCTGATAGTGATGATTTCTTCTCACTAGCGGAAGAACTGCCTCAAGACGAAGACTTACTTGAATCAGAAGATGATGCACCAATCATCAAGTTAATCAATGCGATGCTGGGTGAGGCGATCAAAGAGGGTGCTTCGGATATACACATCGAAACCTTTGAGAAATCACTGTCGATCCGTTTCCGTATTGATGGTGTGTTACGTGATGTGTTGGCGCCGAGCCGTAAACTGGCTCCGCTGCTCGTGTCACGTGTAAAGGTTATGGCTAAATTGGATATTGCGGAAAAACGCGTGCCACAAGATGGTCGTATTTCTTTGCGTATTGGTGGCCGAGCGGTTGATGTTCGTGTTTCAACCATGCCTTCTTCGCACGGTGAGCGTGTGGTAATGCGTCTGTTGGACAAAAACGCCACTCGTCTAGACTTGCACAGTTTAGGTATGACAGCAGAAAACCATGAAAACTTCCGTAAGCTGATTCAGCGCCCACACGGCATTATCTTGGTGACCGGCCCGACAGGTTCAGGTAAATCGACGACCCTGTACGCAGGCCTGCAAGAACTCAACAGCAATGAACGAAACATTTTAACCGTTGAAGACCCGATCGAATTCGATATCGATGGCATTGGTCAAACACAAGTGAACCCTAAGGTTGATATGACCTTTGCGCGTGGTTTACGTGCGATTCTTCGTCAAGATCCCGATGTGGTAATGATTGGTGAGATACGTGACTTAGAGACCGCAGAGATCGCTGTTCAAGCCTCTTTGACCGGTCACTTAGTGATGTCGACCCTTCACACCAATACGGCAATCGGTGCAATTACGCGTCTGCGTGATATGGGCATCGAACCCTTCTTGATCTCTTCTTCGCTGCTGGGTGTTTTGGCTCAGCGCTTGGTTCGCACCCTGTGTAACGACTGTAAAGAACCTTACGAAGCGGATAAAGAACAGAAAAAACTGTTTGGGTTGAAGAAGAAAGACAGCCTAACGCTTTACCATGCCAAAGGGTGTGAAAGCTGCAGTCACAAAGGCTATCGAGGCCGTACTGGTATTCATGAGCTATTGATGATTGACGATTCGGTACAAGAGCTGATTCACAGTGAGGCTGGTGAACAGGCGATTGAGAAAGCAATTCGTGGCACAACACCAAGTATTCGAGATGATGGCTTGAGCAAAGTTCTGAAAGGGGTAACGTCCCTAGAAGAAGTGATGCGAGTGACCAAGGAAGTCTAGTATGGCGGCATTTGAATACAAAGCACTGGATGCCAAAGGCAAAAGTAAAAAAGGCTCGATTGAAGCGGATAACGCTCGTCAGGCTCGCCAAAGAATCAAAGAACAAGGCTTGATGCCGGTTGAGATGACCGAAGCTAAAGCTAAAACGACGAAAGGTGCACAGCCTTCGACCAGCTTTAAGCGTGGTATCAGCACGCCAGACCTTGCTTTGATTACTCGCCAAATTTCCACCTTGGTGCAATCAGGCATGCCGCTAGAAGAGTGCTTGAAAGCCGTGGCGGAGCAATCTGAAAAGCCACGTATTCGAACCATGTTACTGGCGGTTCGTTCGAAGGTAACGGAAGGTTATTCGCTAGCCGATAGCTTGGCTGATTACCCACATATCTTTGATGAACTGTTTAGAGCCATGGTCGCGGCTGGTGAGAAATCGGGTCACTTAGATGCGGTATTGGAGCGACTGGCTGATTACGCAGAAAACCGTCAGAAGATGCGCTCTAAGTTGCTGCAAGCGATGATCTACCCTGTGGTGCTGGTGGTGTTTGCGGTGACGATTGTTTCGTTCCTGCTGGCAACCGTGGTACCTAAGATCGTTGAACCGATTATCCAAATGGGCCAAGAACTTCCTCAATCGACACAATTTTTATTGGCATCGAGTGAATTTATCCAGAATTGGGGCATCCAATTACTGTTGTTGATCATCGGTGTGATTGTGTTGATTAAGACCGCTCTGAAAAAGCCGGGTGTTCGCATGAGTTGGGATCGCAAGCTATTAAGCATTCCACTGATCGGCAAGATCGCGAAAGGAATTAATACCTCTCGTTTTGCACGAACACTCTCTATCTGTACCTCGAGTGCGATTCCTATCCTTGAGGGGATGAAGGTTGCGGTTGATGTAATGTCGAATCACCATGTGAAGCAACAAGTACTGCAGGCGTCAGACAGTGTTAGAGAAGGGGCAAGCCTGCGTAAAGCGCTCGATCAAACCAAACTCTTCCCTCCAATGATGCTGCATATGATCGCCAGTGGTGAGCAGAGTGGTCAGTTAGAGCAAATGCTAACAAGAGCGGCAGATAACCAGGATCAAAGCTTTGAATCGACCGTGAATATCGCGTTAGGTATCTTTACGCCAGCACTTATCGCTTTGATGGCAGGCTTAGTGCTGTTCATTGTGATGGCGACTCTGATGCCGATGCTTGAAATGAATAATTTGATGAGTGGTTAATCAACTGCTCATAAGACGTTAGTTTTTGGATTAACGAGAAGAAGGACATTATTACCTTCAACTCGCTGTCTGTAATTTGGAGAAAATAATGAAAAACAGAATGAAGAAACAATCAGGCTTTACCCTATTAGAAGTGATGGTTGTTGTGGTTATCCTTGGCGTATTGGCGAGCTTTGTTGTACCTAACCTATTGGGTAACAAAGAGAAGGCTGACCAACAAAAAGCCATCACTGATATTGTGGCGCTAGAGAACGCGCTAGATATGTACAAACTGGATAACAGCGTTTACCCAACAACGGATCAAGGTCTTGATGCATTGGTTTCTAAGCCAAGCAGCCCAGAGCCTCGTAACTACCGCGACGGTGGCTACATCAAGCGTCTGCCAAACGACCCATGGGGTAACGAGTACCAATACCTAAGCCCTGGTGATAACGGCACTATTGATATTTTCACTCTTGGTGCTGATGGCCAAGAAGGTGGTGAAGGTATTGCGGCGGATATCGGCAACTGGAACATGCAGGATTTCCAATAAGCTTCAGCTTATTGTTTGATTCGTTATTGATGCTTGATACGTTATTGATGGTAGGACGTAAACAGATGGAGTCTAAAGGTGAAAACTAAGCAAACACAGCCAGGTTTCACCTTGATTGAGATTCTCTTGGTGTTGGTACTACTGTCAGTAACGGCGGTTGCGGTGATCGCGACCATTCCTACCAATAGCAAAGATGTTGCTAAAAAATACGCTCAAAGCTTTTATCAGCGAGTTCAATTACTCAATGAAGAGGCTATTTTGAGCGGCTTAGATTTTGGCGTTCGAGTTGATGAAAAGAAATCGACCTATGTACTGATGGCGCTTAAGTCTGAAGGCTGGCAAGAAGTCGATTTTGAAAAAATCCCCTCTTTAACTGAACTACCGGAAGAACTCGCATTGTCACTGACCTTAGGTGGTGGCGCATGGGAAGACGATGATCGGTTGTTCAACCCAGGAAGCTTGTTTGATGAAGATATGTTTGCTGATCTTGAAGAGGAAAAGAAGCCGAAACCACCACAGATCTACATCTTGTCGAGTGCTGAAATGACGCCATTTGTATTGTCGTTTTATCCAAATACCGGAGACACCATACAAGATGGTTGGCGTATTCGAGTATTGGACAATGGTGTGATTCGACTGCTAGAACCGGGAGAAGAAGATGAAGAGGAATAACCGTTCTCCTTATCGTTTTCGTGGTATGCCCCTTGGTTCTCGAGGAATGACGCTGCTAGAGGTATTGGTTGCGCTCGCTATCTTTGCGACTGCGGCGATCAGTGTGATTCGTGCTGTTACTCAGCACATCAATACCCTCAGTTATCTCGAAGAAAAAACCTTCGCGGCTATGGTCGTTGATAATCAAATGGCTTTGGTGATGCTGCATCCTGAGAAGCTAAAAAAAGCGCAGGGCACACAAGAGTTGGCCGAGAGAGAGTGGTTTTGGAAGGTCACGCCAATCGATACTAGCGATGATTTATTAAAGGCGTTTGATGTGAGTGTGGCAACCAGTAAACAAGCTTCTCCAGTGGTCACGGTGCGCAGCTATGTGGTCAAGTAAAAGCGTGTCGTTAGCTCAGAGCAAGTCGCTAAGTAAGAGCATGTCCGCCAATAAGCGTGTGCCTCGTAAACAAGGACTATCTTCGAAAGGGAGAGGCTTTACCTTAATTGAGGTTTTGGTCTCGATCGCTATCTTTGCCACGTTAAGCATGGCGGCTTATCAGGTAGTAAATCAGGTTCAGCGCAGCAACGAGCTTTCAATCGAGCGCAGTGCTCGTTTAAATCAACTGCAACGTAGCTTAGTCATTTTAGATAATGATTTTCGCCAGATGGCGGTGCGACAATTTCGTACCAACGGTGAAGAAGCATCATCTAAGCTGATCTTAATTAAAGAGTATTTACTGGATTCCGACAGCGTTGGCATCATGTTTACTCGCCTTGGCTGGCATAACCCACAGCAGCAGTTTCCTCGCGGAGAAGTCACCAAAGTGGGTTACCGCATTAAAGAAGAAACGCTTGAGCGTGTGTGGTGGCGCTACCCCGATACTCCTGCAGGACAAGAAGGTGTGATTACGCCTTTGCTTGATGATGTTGAAAGCTTGGAATTCGAGTTTTATGACGGAAGCCGCTGGGGGAAAGAGTGGCAAGCCGACAAATCGCTACCGAAAGCGGTAAGGTTAAAGCTAACCTTGAAAGATTATGGTGAGATAGAGCGTATTTATCTCACCCCTGGTGGCACGCTAGATCAGGCCGATGATTCTTCAAACAGTGACTCTTCAAGTAGTAATGAGGGGAATAATGACTCATCGAACTAATAAGTTTGCACTGACAAGGTCTGCCATGGGGCGCAAGCAGCGAGGTGTTGCGCTGATCATTATCCTGATGCTACTGGCGATAATGGCAACCATCGCAGGCAGTATGTCGGAACGCCTGTTTACTCAATTTAAGCGCGTGGGCAATCAACTGAATTACCAACAGGCTTACTGGTACAGCATTGGTGTCGAAGCGCTGGTGCAAGACGGCATTAGGCAAAGCTACAAAGACAGTGATACCGTCAACTTGAGTCAACCATGGGCGTTAGAAGAACAGGTATACCCGTTGGATTATGGTCAAGTTAAAGGCCGTATTGTTGATGCTCAGGCATGTTTTAATCTCAATGCGTTGGCTGGTGTGGCGACGACTTCAAGTAACCAAACACCTTATTTAATTACGGTTTGGCAAACCTTGTTGGAAAACCAAGATGTTGAGCCTTATCAGGCCGAGGTTATTGCACATTCAAGCTGGGAATTTGTTGATAGTGATACCCGAACCACCTCTTCAGCTGGTGTAGAAGACAGTACTTATGAGGCGATGAAGCCATCTTATTTGGCAGCGAATGGCTTAATGGCCGATGAGTCCGAGCTACGCTCGGTTTATCAAGTCACTGGTGAGGTGATGAATAAGGTTCGCCCCTTTGTTTGTGCTCTGCCGAGCGACGATTTCCGTTTGAATGTGAATACTCTTACGGAAAAGCAGGCGCCGTTATTGGAAGCGATGTTTGCCCCCGGCTTAAGTGAATCGGATGCCAAACAGCTGATAGACAAACGCCCATTCGATGGTTGGGATACGGTGGATGCGTTTATGGCTGAGCCTGCTATTGTGGGTGTGAGTGCCGAAGTCAGCAAAAAAGCGAAAGCATATTTAACTGTAGATAGCGCCTATTTTGAGCTAGATGCAGAGGTATTAGTTGAGCAGTCACGTGTACGTATACGGACGCTTTTCTATAGTAGTAATCGAGAAACAGTGACGGTAGTACGCCGTCGTTTTGGAGGAATCAGTGAGCGAGTTTCTGACCGTTCGACTGAGTAGCGAACCACAAAGCCCTGTGCAGTGGTTAGTTTGGTCGACAAGCCAACAAGAAGTGATAGCAAGCGGTGAACTGTCTAGCTGGGATCAGCTTGACGAGTTAACGCCTTACGCTGAAAAGCGCAGCTGTATCGCTTTATTGCCGGGAAGTGAATGCTTAATTAAGCGTGTTGAGATCCCGAAAGGTGCTGCTCGCCAGTTCGATTCTATGCTGCCGTTTTTATTAGAAGACGAAGTCGCACAAGATATCGAAGACTTACACCTGACTATTTTAGAGAAAGACGCAACGCACGCGACAGTGTGTGGTGTGGAACGTGATTGGCTTAAGCAGGCGCTGGATACTTTCCGCGAAGCGAACATTATCTTTCGTAAAGTATTGCCTGATACCTTAGCGTTGCCTTTAGAAGATCAAGGCATCAGTGCGCTGCAGATCGACCAACATTGGTTATTGCGTCAAAGCAACTATCAAGCAGTGTCGATCAATGAGGCGTGGCTAGCGATGTTCTTACAAAGCGATTGGGTTGCCTTAGATGACGAAGAGCAATCACCAACGATTTTTAGCTACACCGCACTGCCAAGTGATGACGTTCAACTGCAAAGTGGCATTGAGTGGCAAGCTAAACCTGCTGAACTGGTGATGTCTTTACTGAGCCAACAAGCCATTACAAGTGGCGTAAACTTACTGACTGGCACCTTTAAAACCAAATCTTCATTCAGTAAGTACTGGCGTGTATGGCAAAAAGTAGCGATCGCAGCTTGTTTGCTGGTGGCGGTGATCGTCACTCAGCAAGCCTTAAAGGTTCAGCAGTACGAAGCACAAGCCGAAGCGTACCGAACGGAGAGTGAACGTATCTTTAGAGCGGTGCTGCCTGGTAAACAGCGTATTCCGACGGTCAGCTACCTTAAGCGCCAGATGAACGATGAAGCTAAGAAGTATGGTGGCTCGGGTGATGGTGATTCCTTACTTGGATGGCTAGCGTTACTGCCAGAAACTTTAGGACAAGTGAAAGCCATCGAAGTGAATAGTATTCGCTACGACGGCAACCGCTCAGAGGTGAGATTGGAAGCGAAAAGTACTGACTTCCAATATTTCGAGACTGCGCGAGTGAAACTTGAAGAGAAGTTTACCGTTGAGCAAGGGCCATTGAATCGTAATGGTGATGCCGTATTTGGCAGCTTTACTCTTAAACCCCATCAATAACCTGCGTAAGGAGATCAGTGATGAGAAATATGATTGAGCCACTCCAAGCGTGGTGGACTTCAATAAGTCAAAGAGAGCAACGACTAGTGATTGGTTGCTCAATTCTATTGGTGGTCGGTGTCGTTTATTGGGGGCTAATCCAGCCACTCAGTCAGCGAGCTGAACTTGCGCAGACCCGCATTCAAAGCGAGAAGCAACTACTGGCTTGGGTAACCAATAAAGCCAATGAAGTGGTTGAACTACGAGGCAGTGGCGGCATTAGTGCCAGTCAACCTCTGAATCAATCTGTGCCAGCTTCTATGCGTCGCTTTAATATCGAGCTAATACGCGTGCAACCACGTGGCGAAATGTTGCAAGTGTGGGTAAAACCTGTGCCTTTTAATAAGTTCGTTGACTGGCTAACATACCTGAAAGAAAAACAGGGTGTGGAGGTTGAGTTTATGGACATTGATCGCTCCGATAACCCAGGGGTTATTGAGGTCAACCGACTACAGTTTAAACGAGGTTAATGTGAAACGCGGTTTATCTTTGAAGTTAGGTTTACTTTTTGGCGGCATCTTTATTGTCTTTTTCTCGGTTAGTCTGTTGCTGCATCTACCGGCCTCTTTTGTACTCAAACATGCACCGGCTGTGCGTGGCTTGAATATTGAAGGTGTTGAAGGAACGGTTTGGCAGGGCAGCGCCAATAATATCGCCTGGCAGCGTGTTAATTACGGTTCAGTACAGTGGGACTTTCAGTTCTCTAAACTCTTCCAAGCCAAAGCTGAATTAGCGGTTCGTTTTGGTCGTAATAGCGACATGAACTTGTCAGGAAAAGGGCGTGTTGGGTACAGCATGAGTGGTGCGTATGCGGAAAACTTAGTCGCATCAATGCCCGCTGCTAACGTGATGAAATATGCTCCAGCCATTCCAGTCCCGGTTTCAATTGGTGGACAGGTTGAGCTGACGATCAAGCATGCGGTTCATGCTCAACCTTGGTGTCAGTCTGGTGAAGGTACTGTGGCTTGGTCTGGTGCTGCAGTCGATTCACCTGTTGGTTCGTTAGACCTTGGTCCTGTGATTGCGGACATAACCTGTGAAGACAGTACAATTGCAGCCAAAGGCGTTCAGAAGAGCACTCAAGTAGACAGTGAGTTCTCAGCGAGTCTAACATCTAACCAGCGCTACACATCTGCAGCGTGGTTTAAACCGGGTGTTGAATTCCCGCCAACGATGCAAAATCAGCTTAAATGGTTGGGTAATCCTGATAGCCAAGGTAAGTACCAGTTTACTTATCAAGGTCGTTTTTAGCTAAACGGCTAAGGGTCACTAAATTACGAGATATAAAAAACGGGCACCTCACTGAGGTGCCCGTTTTGTTTGTTCTGAGAATCTAGAGGATATCTGACAGTTAAAGGGAGCAAACTCGCCTAGTCTTTGCCTTGCAAAATTTCTACCCACGGTAAATCTGCATCACCGAGTACAATGAAGTTCGGGTTTTCTAGCGTTTCTCTTTCATTGTACGAAAGCGGTTCTAGTTGAGTACTTAAGATACGTCCGCCAGCTTCTTCAACAATGCACTGCGTTGCGGCGGTATCCCACTCTCCGGTTGGTCCAAGGCGCAGATAACAATCCACAGCACCTTCTGCTACTAAACATGCCTTAAGCGCTGCTGAGCCTAGAGGAACCAAATCATAATTCCATGCTGAGCTCATACGGCTAGTGATGCGATTGATGTCCTGGCGACGGCTGATCGCCATGGCGATTGACTGGTTTGGCAGCTCGTGACGATGCGTTTTGATTTTCACGCTGTCATTAAGGTCTGGGATCTTCCAAGCGCCTTTGCCACTGTAAGCGTAATAGCTCACTCCTGAAACGGGTGCGTATACCACGCCCATCACTGGCTTGTTATGCTCGATTAGGGCGATAATTGTCGCGAAATCACCACTTCGTGCGATGAACTCCTGGGTACCATCGAGTGGGTCAACCAACCAGTAGCGATCCCATTGAGAGCGTTGCTCTAGGCTGATGTCGGCGTCTTCTTCGGATAATACGGGAATATCAGGCGTCAATTCACTGAGTTTTTTTAATATCAGCTTATGTGCTGCAAGATCGGCACTGGTTACTGGAGTGTCATCACTCTTAATGAACTCTTCGTAATCCTTTTTCTCGTATATCTCTAAGATGAGTTGACCAGCAGAGCGAGCAATCTCAATGACAGAGGGTAGGAGGTGAGACAAATCTTTTGTTATTGGCATAAATGTTCTCTTACTCTTAGAGCGAGCCTGAATGTTCTAGTTATTGTTTAATACACGAAGGCTTAAAAGCAGGGCTGTAATACTCCGAGCCTCACAGAAAT
This sequence comes from Vibrio sp. 10N.247.310.23, assembly GCF_041467155.1. Classification (NCBI taxonomy): domain Bacteria; kingdom Pseudomonadati; phylum Pseudomonadota; class Gammaproteobacteria; order Vibrionales; family Vibrionaceae; genus Vibrio; species Vibrio sp. 10N.247.310.23. Next base: position 119,149 of record NZ_JBFSTZ010000006.1, read on the forward strand.
CGAGATGTGTTAACAGTTCTTCGGCTTGAGCAAGTGGCCAGCGCACAATATCGAGTGGCTCTGGCTCATCACCTTCTAGCTTGTCTGGGTAGAGGTCTTCTGCAATAAACAACGTCATTTTGCTAGAGAAGTAAGAGGGTGCAAGGATCACTTCCTTCAGCGGAGTAAGCTTGTTGGCACCGAAGCCTATCTCTTCTTTGAGTTCGCGAACGGCGGCTTCGTTTGGCTGCTCACCTGGATCAATCAGCCCTTTTGGAAAGCCAAGTTCGTAGCGTTCAGTTCCCGCTGCATATTCACGTACTAATAGAATATCGCCTTGCTCAGTAATAGGAACCATCATCACTGCGTTGCGCCCGCTGGGCTTCATGCGTTCGTAAGTGCGCTCTTCGCCGTTTGAAAAGCGTAAGTCGAGAGACTCGATAGAGAATAGTCTTGATTGAGCGACAGTTTGTTTAGCCAAAATCTCTGGCTTGGTCCTTTTCGTCATTGCGCTCGCTCCTTAGCTCATTGGAATTCTTTCTTATAAAGTCATTCTAATATAGGGGAAATGACCTTGAGTTCCTAGATCCGAGTTTTCATATCCGAAAATTATTGAAGCAGGAATCGATTACGATCACTTGAATACCTTACTCAAGATGGTAACGAGGTGAAAATATGGTTGTATAGCAAAAGAGTATAGAGAGAACGCGATAGTCCTAACTTGCTTATCCACATAACAAAAAAGGTTGATGCTTGCGCATCAACCTTTCAAATAACAACTAACACTAAATCAGTGATTAGTAGTAAGAGTGCTCACCACGATCGTGCTCAGTTGCATCACGAACAGCAGTCAGTTCACCTTCAAACTGTTGAAGAAGTTCTTTCTCGATGCCTTCTTTTAGCGTTACATCAACCATAGAACAACCGTTACAACCACCACCGAATGCTACAATAGCTGCGCCGTCTTCAGTGATTTCTACCAAGCTAACGTGACCGCCGTGACCAGCAAGTTGCGGGTTAACTTGTGTTTGAATTGCGTATTCAACACGTTCTACAAGTGGTGCATCGTCTGCGACTTTACGCATCTTAGCGTTTGGTGCTTTAAGCGTTAGCTGAGAGCCCATTTTGTCAGTAACGAAGTCAATTTCAGCTTCATCTAGGAACGGTAGGCTTAGCTCATCTACGTATGCACAGAAAGCTTCGAATTTAAGCTCTGTGTCAGACGCTTCGATAGCATCTGTTGGGCAGTAAGAAACACCACACTCAGCGTTTTGTGTGCCTGGGTTTACCACGAACACACGAATGTTTGTACCTTCAGGCTGCTGTGACAGCAGATTGGCAAAGTGAGTTTGAGCTGTTTCTGTAATAGTAATATTTGACACGACGAATACCTGAGTAGATTTGTAGGTTATTAGCGCCATTCTACTCCTGTCAGATTTGTAATTCAGCCCTTTTTTGTTGGATTGCTGTACAAGTAGTGATTCACAGCTTTTATCCAGAGGGCTCAGGAGTGCGGCAGATGCAGTAAATATCAATCCTTTTAACGTCCACTTCAAGTAGTAATTGGCATAATTGATACACAGTACTGCCGGTGGTTACAACATCATCAATTATCGCGACGTGAGAGGGGATAGTTCCTTGAACGTCTTGTTTTCGCAGCGCAAAAGCGCTCTTTAGATTGTGTAATCGTGCGGATTTAGTCAGCCCCTGCTGGGAAGCCGTTGAGCGAATTCGACGAAAGAGCACATCACTTTCAACGCCAAGCTCTTGAGCCGTGTAGTCGGCTAGCAGCTTACTTTGATTAAAGCCGCGATGAGTATATCGACGCCAATGCAGCGGCACGCTGGTGATCAGCGGAGCAGGATATTCGATACGTGATGCCAATAGCTTAGATAGATCACGTGCAAACCAAAACTTATCAGCGTACTTCATTTGCTGAATGTAACCTGCTGTAGGGAAGGTGTAATCGCCGACACAGTAGAGGCGATGCCAAGGTGGAGGTTGAGATAAGCACTGTCCGCACTGCTCTACTGTGAGCAGTGTTTTTAAACCACATCGTTGGCAGCGTGGTACTGGCTGAAAGAGTTTGAGACAAGAATTGCACCATCGAGGATGTGTATCACTGGGCAGTTTATCAAGTTTGCACAGGTGGCATTGAGGTGTGACCAGACGTGGTGTGTGTTTTTGTAGCCAATCGGATAACATAGCTCGTGATGCTTTTGGGTTATGGTGTTCCTTTTGCTCACCATACTGAAAAGCGCGGATTATCGCTGATGGAAAAAGTAGGGAATATTGAGAATGAGTGACGCGTTATATTGGCATGTTTCTGGGCAAGGGCCTGATTTAGTACTGGTTCACGGCTGGGGAATGAACGGTGCGGTATGGCAACAAACCGTTAATGCATTACAAGCTGATTTTCGAGTGCATGTTGTCGATTTACCAGGGTATGGACACAGCGCGCACTGCCACGCTCAAGATCTTGAAGAGATTGCTCAGCAGCTTTTGGCCGAAGCACCAAAGCAAGCGATTTGGGTGGGTTGGTCACTTGGAGGCTTGGTCGCAACGCACATGGCTCTCCATCACTCAGATTACGTGAGCAAGCTGGTGACTGTCGCCAGTTCTCCCAAATTCGCCGCTGCAAAAGAGCCCGTGTTATGGCGAGGCATTCAGCCCAACGTATTAAGCGCATTCACCGAGCAACTGGTTGAAGATTTCCAAACCACCATCGAACGCTTTATGGCATTGCAAGCCATGGGCAGCCCTTCAGCAAGGCAAGATGTAAAACAACTCAAGCAAGCGGTGCTGTCTCGCCCGTTGCCGAACCCTGACTCATTATTGGCAGGATTAAAGATGCTGTCGGATGTCGATCTGCGTGAACAACTGCCTGAGATTTCAGTACCAATGCTACGCTTGTATGGTCGATTAGATGGATTGGTGCCAATCAAGGTTGCGAAAGACTTAGGCACAGCCTTGCCTCATACCGAGCAATACATATTTACCCAGTCTTCGCATGCACCGTTTATGACCGAAGCGGATGCCTTTTGCAGTGAGCTTGTCAGCTTCGCACAAAAATAATTGCTAAATATATATCCGGCTTGGTCGATATATAAGCTAATACCAATCACAGTAAGTAAGTGTTCAAAAATAGCGTAGGTAAAAGGCTTGAGAACAAGGCAGCTTTTTTTTGACAAGTAGTTTCGATAAGTAGTTATTCTACAATCAAAAAATTTAACGCCGTTATCGAGCATTTTAACAAGCTAGGATGATCAGTTATTTACTACGATTGGTATAACACCAACGTGTTGCTTGATACTCAGACCTAACTCTCTCCTGAGCTGATTGCGCTAAGTTGGGCTATGCCTGTTGTGCTGACTCACAGTACAACAGCGTTATAGCAAAAACGATGGGCGATTCTTGAGGAGAGTTCGCGATGATTGTGTCACCTGCAACTGCAGTGAGTGTGCCACTAATCGCCCCGTCCGTTAATGTGCAAACAGAGCAAGTTGCGCGTGATAATAGAGTCCGAGAGCCTGTTGCTCCCGCAGTAGCATTGGCGAGAACCAATGCAGAGCGTAAGGTAAAATCAGACGATAAACGAAGGCAGCAGTCGGCTTGGGATCCTTCAGACCATCCAGGTTATGAAATGGAGAACGAGTCAGAGGCCAATTCGGTTAGCCAAGAAGAGCCACAAGACCCTTTTGATCGGCTGTTCAGCTTATTGGCACTGAAAACATACAGTGCTGATCAAGGCAAAGGTTATACCATGCGTTTCCGCCTGCCAAAGCATGTTTTAGATGCGGCGATTCAGGAAGGACAGATGGAGAAACGACGTAAGGTCATAAAGTATCATTATGGTCATGCTGTTGCGCCTCATGCTCCATCAGAGATGTTGGTGGTCTTATAAATCAAAAGTTTACGAGTCAACCAAGCTTCGATGTCTTTTTTGAACACATAATAAAAAAACCTGCATACCCTAAGGGATGCAGGTTTTCTGTTTTAAGCACATCAGCTTTTTAGATGAGCTAATGGATTACTTTTTCGCTTTAGCAAAAGCGGCAGCGAATGCTCCACCCATTGCAGCGTTTTGTTGCGGCTCTTCACGACGGCGTTGGCCACCTTGCGAGTTTTGATTCGAGCGGTTTTGTGTACGAGGTGCACTTGAACGTTGAGCACGGTTGTCTTGTCCAGGCTCGTCCTTCATACGCATGCTCAGTGCAATACGTTTACGCTGAACATCCACTTCCATCACCTTCACTTTCACGATGTCGCCCGCTTTAACCACTTCACGTGGGTCAGAGACAAAGCGATCGGTGAGCGCTGAAATATGCACTAAGCCATCTTGGTGAACACCAATATCAACGAAGGCACCAAAGTTAGCCACGTTCGATACCACACCTTCTAAAATCATGCCCGGTTCTAGATCTGAAACACTGTTTACGCCATCGGCGAAGGTTGCAGTCTTAAATTCAGGGCGAGGGTCACGGCCCGGTTTATCGAGCTCTTTGATGATGTCGCTGACCGTTGGTACACCGAAGTTCTCATTGGTGTAATCGATGGCGTGTAAGCCACGTAAGAAGTCTGTGTTACCCACCAGAGATTTGATGTCTTTGTGGTTTTTCTCAGCGATGCTTTTCACTACTGGGTAAGCTTCTGGGTGAACCGATGATGCATCCAGTGGGTTTTTGCCATCCATAATGCGTAGGAAGCCGGCACACTGTTCAAAGGCTTTTGGACCTAAACGAGCCACTTTCTTCAACGTAGTGCGCGCTTCAAAACGACCATTCTCGTCACGGAAATCCACGATGTTCTGAGCAATGGTGCTAGACAGACCAGCAACACGAGTCAGTAGCGCAGCCGAAGCGGTATTCACATCAACACCAACCGCGTTTACACAGTCTTCGACAATCGCATCTAGGCGCTTAGCGAGCATAGTTTGGCTCACATCGTGTTGGTATTGGCCCACACCGATCGATTTAGGGTCAATCTTCACTAGCTCTGCCAGTGGATCTTGCAGACGACGAGCAATAGACACCGCACCACGAATTGATACATCCATGTTCGGGAACTCTTTTGCAGCTAGTTCAGACGCGGAATACACCGATGCGCCCGCTTCGCTAACAATGATCTTTTGCGCTTTTAGGTTGCCGCGTTTAATTACGTCAGCCACAAAGCTGTCGGTTTCGCGTGAAGCCGTACCGTTACCAATCGCAATCAAATCAACATTGAATTGACGAACCATCTGCTCAACCACGTGTGCCGATTTGTCGTATTGCTTTTGAGGTGGGTGAGGGTAAATAGTTTCTGTTGCCAAAACCTTACCGGTTGAATCCACGACAGCGATTTTCGAACCGGTACGTAAACCTGGGTCCAAGCCTAAGGTTGCTCGAGGACCAGCTGGCGCTGCCATGAGTAGGTCTTTTAGGTTGGTTGCGAATACTTCAATCGCTTCGATCTCTGCACGCTCTTTCATTGCGCCCATCAATTCAGTTTCCATGTGCATAGAAACCTTGATGCGCCATGCCCAGCTAATCACTTGCTTACGCCAAGCATCCGCAGGAGCACTGCTCAGAGTAATGCCGTAGTGATCAGAGATAATGTTCTCACAGTAAGAACCACGAGCGCCTTCTTCTTGCTCAGGATCGGCATTCATCGCCAGTGTTAGGAAGCCTTCATTGCGGCCACGCAGCATGGCAAGTGCACGGTGAGACGGCACTTTGCTGAGTGTTTCGTTGTGCTCGAAGTAGTCTTTGAACTTCTCGCCTTCTTGCTCTTTACCTGTCACTACACGAGCGACTAGCTCTGAGTTGCGTGTTAGGTGTTGGCGAATCTTTTCTAGTAGGTTTGCGTCTTCCGCAATGCGTTCCATGATGATCGCACGAGCACCATCGAGAGCAGCTTTGGTATCGGCAATGCCTTTATCGTTGCTGATGAAGTTCGCCGCTTCCGTTTCTGGATCGTGCTGCGGTTCATTCCACAGTGTGTCGGCAAGTGGTTCTAAGCCCGCTTCAATCGCGATCTGGCCTTTAGTGCGACGCTTTGGTTTGTAAGGTAGGTATAAATCTTCTAGACGAGTCTTGCTGTCGGCTTGAGTGATATCACGCTCGAGTTCTGGCGTGAGTTTACCTTGGTCTTGAATCGACTTAAGAATCGTTTGGCGACGATCATCAAGCTCACGAAGGTATGAAAGGCGACTATCAAGGTTACGTAGCTGGGTATCGTCTAAGCCACCCGTAACTTCTTTACGGTAGCGGGCAATAAAGGGAACGGTATTACCGTCGTCAATTAGGTTTACTGCGGCAGTGACTTGCTCAGAACGGACATTCAGTTCTTCAGCGATCAGTCGACAGATAGCTTGGCTCATCCGATGAATCTCTTATTTAATATCATGACAAATACATGGGGGTGAGCGTACGCTTTTTCTAGCTTTGGCTGTGTAATTATCCTGTCAGAAGTCGAATTTCCGTTTCTGATACCCGCTTTGTGCGAGATCTCTTACAAGTGATGTGAGAGTAAGTCGCTTTAGACCGATGAAATCGTCTTGATGTTACACTAAGTTGCTGATTTTATTTGATTGTGTGTTTGTGGGCGTATTTCTCACCTGAAATGTTTTTTAAGACTATCTAGGAAACACGGCCATTTGCCGTAATATTTAACTTGTCGACAGGGAGTTGGCAGGAACAGGAAAAAGCCTAATGGACTAGGTATCTTCAGGATGAAGATTTGATTACTTAGGATGAGTGGTCAGCAAGGAAGTGATAATCTCTGGATGAGATTCGCCAGTCAGGATGACAGGCTAGAATGGACACCGCTAGGATGGCGATGAACAAAAAGGAAATTGGTTAAAGGATTTAGCCACTATCAAGGAAAGATGCAGGGAGCACCTTATCTCGAAGAGATAAACAGTAGCCGGATTGCTGCGATAGAGACTTAACCCCGCTAGGCGAAAGCCTTGCGGGGTTTTCTTTTATCTGGAGTTTGGGTTTGCTGAACACTCAGTTTATCGCTAAGTGTTTATTAAGTTTGGTTATTCGTTGTCTGCGTAGCGAATCGAGTTAATGAACCACTCTTTGTCGCCTTCCGGTGTTTTTACCGTAAACTCGTCATCTACTTCTTTCTTGAGCAGAGCTCTAGCCATTGGTGAGTCGATAGAGATATAGCCTTTAGCATCGCCGTAGATCTCTTCTGGGCCGACAATTCGAAACTTCTTAATTTCCCCATCATCATTCTCAATTTCGACCCAAGCACCGAAAAATACCTTACCTTCTTGTTGTGGCGAGTAATCAACGATCGTGACATCAGGTAGGAACTTTCTTAAAAAACGCACTCGGCGATCGATCTGACGAAGTAGACGCTTATTGAAGGTGTAATCTGCGTTTTCTGAGCGATCTCCAAGGCTTGCCGCCCAAGTGACTATCTTAGTAATTTCAGGGCGTTTCTCGTGCCATAAGTGGTCATGTTCTGCTTTGAGCTTGTTATAACCTTCTCGAGTAATAAGTTTGGTTTTCATAAATCTGACTTAATGAAATGATGATCTAAGATAGAATATATAGAAAGGCAACATACGTTAACAATTATTTAGGCGACTTTTTCTCCAATAATGTTACATTTTTAATGTCTTATACCAATATACAATTTACCAAGAATGCTTAACCTTAGGTTTAAGCTTTAATAGGTGGAACCATTACATGCAAGAAAACTACAAAATTTTAGTGGTCGATGACGATGCTCGTTTACGTGCACTGTTAGAGCGCTATCTGTCAGAGCAGGGCTTTCAAGTGCGTAGCGTGGCAAACAGTGAGCAGATGGACCGCCTGTTAACCCGTGAAAATTTTCACTTGATGGTATTGGATTTAATGTTGCCGGGCGAAGATGGTCTATCGATCTGTCGTCGTCTACGAAACGCAAACAACTCGCTACCAATCCTGATGCTTACTGCAAAGGGTGATGAAGTGGATCGCATTGTGGGCTTGGAAGTGGGTGCTGATGATTACCTGCCAAAACCATTTAATCCACGTGAACTGCTTGCTCGTATTAAAGCTGTACTGCGTCGCCAAGTCATTGAAGCACCGGGTGCACCAAGCACAGAAGAGTCTGTGGTTGAGTTTGGTGAGTTCCGCTTGAACTTAGGTACTCGCGAAATGTTCCGCGGTGAAGAGCCAATGCCGCTTACTTCGGGTGAATTTGCGGTTCTTAAGTCCTTGGTAACGAATGCTCGTGAGCCAATGTCTCGCGATAAGCTGATGAACATGGCTCGTGGCCGTGAGTATTCAGCAATGGAACGTTCTATCGATGTTCAGATTTCACGTCTGCGTCGTCTAGTTGAAGAAGATCCAAGCAAACCTCGCTACATCCAAACGGTGTGGGGCTTGGGTTATGTATTCGTTCCAGATGGCAAAGCTGTGTAATTCAGCTTAATAAGCTCTACAGTAGCTTTATCGATTCTGTGAATCTTACGGGTCATCTCATTAATATGCGATGGCCCGTTTTCTATTCAGCACAATGGTTTAGAGTTATAGTCATATAACACTTTCTTTATCTTTCTACATCTCGGGTACCCCATGCGTATACGTAGCTCCTTTACTCAGTCGATAGTGCTTTTCTTAACGCTATTGGTCGCTAGCCAAATTTTTTCTTATTACGCGGTGTTTAACTATGCGTTGATGCCAAGTTTGCAGCAGTTTAATAAGATTTTGGCTCACGAGCTAAACCTGGTATTGGACCAAGGCAGTGATATCGAGATCGATGCGCCATTGCGTCAGCGTGTGCTTGAACAGCTCGGGGTAACCGTTCACGCCAAGGACAGCGAAGCGGCGGGTGAGTATTACCATGCGGTCGCAATCGACCTGATGAGTGAGGAGATGACCAAGGAGCTGGGTTCTGAAACTGAAGTGCGGCTGATCTTGGGTAAAGAGAGCTATGTGCTTTGGATGGACATTGCGCAGTTACCCAACTCTTTAATTCGTATTCCGTTATCAGAGCTGCAAGAAGAGGATTTTGCACCACTGTTTCGTAACAGTCTGATCATGGCGCTGTTGATTGTCGCAGGTGGTTGGCTGTTTATCCGATTGCAAAACCGTCCGTTGATAGCGCTAGAGAAAGCGGCGCAAGGTGTCGGGCGAGGTGATATTCCACCGCCATTGCCAGTTCAAGGCGCACAAGAGATTCGCTCGGTAACTCGAGCCTTTAACCAGATGTCGAAAGGCATCCAAGAGCTAGAAGAAGACCGCGCCTTGTTGATGGCGGGTATCAGCCATGATTTACGTACTCCGTTAACGCGTATTCGCTTAGCGACTGAGATGATGTCACCAGAGGATGCCTACTTAGCTGAGGGGATTATCAGTGATACCGAAGAGTGTAATGAAATCATCAGCCAGTTCATGGATTACCTAAAGCCTGTCGACCGAGATTCATTCCAAGCGGTGTTTGTCGATGATATTGCTCGTGAGGTATCGAGCTCTGAGGGTGGCTACGAGGTTCAGATTGAAACCGATATTCCAGAATCGATGAAGCCAGCGCTAGGTAATCCGATCGCGATGAAGCGTGCTGTGAGCAACTTGGTGGTGAATGCGCTGCGTTACGGTAATGGTTGGGTCAAGGTATCAACTGGTATGACGGCGGATAACAAGCTTGCTTGGGTGACGGTAGAAGATAACGGGCCGGGTATTCCACAAGACCAGATCGGAAAGCTGTTTGAACCTTTCACGCGTGGTGACACGGCTCGTGGTAGCGAAGGAACGGGCTTGGGCTTAGCAATTGTGAAACGTATCGTTAGCCAGCATCAAGGTGCTGTTGTGGTCAATAACCGCAGTGAAGGTGGCTTAAAAGCGCAGATCAGTTTCCCGGTTAAGCCCTAGTTATCATCGGTCCGTTTGATGACGATAAGTTCGGTTCGAGGAACGGTTAAGAGATCCCCGACTCGGTCATTCTTCCCTCTCCGAGGATGACGAATTGCTAACCATGGACTTTGATGATGAAAGTTTACTTTGATCGTCATTCCCTATCGTGAGGAACGAGCGAATAGGGAATCTCGCTCTTGCTTGATGAAAGTAACGCACACTAAAAAGGCTTCCTTGAGGAAGCCTTTTTTACGTTTGAATACGGTCTCAGTGTTAACTATGCCTTAGTGTTAACTACGCCTTAGAGTAAACATCGCGTTCACCCAACCAACGGTTGATGATCGCCTTAGCATTGTCTGGGTAGCTATCGTGAATATGACGCGCAATACGCTGCACTTCAGGTATCAAACGTTGGTCACGAATTAGATCGGCGATCTTGAAATCAGCCAAGCCAGTTTGTTTGGTACCGAGCAATTCACCGGGGCCACGGATTTCTAAGTCGCGCTGTGCAATCACAAAGCCATCGTTACTTTCACGTAGCACACCTAGGCGTTTCTGAGCGGTTTTAGACAGCGGAGAGTGATACAACAATACACAATGACTTGCGACCGAACCTCGGCCGACACGGCCACGCAGTTGGTGCAGTTGCGCTAGGCCAAGACGTTCTGGGTTCTCGATGATCATTAAGCTCGAATTCGGAACATCCACGCCCACTTCAATCACGGTTGTCGCAACCAATAGATGCAGCTTGTTCTCTTTGAACTCTCGCATCACCGCTTGTTTCTCGGCGGGTTTCATACGGCCATGGACTAAACCAATTTTTACGTCAGGCAGTTTGCGTTGTAGCTCTTCTGCTGTATCAGCTGCAGCTTGAGCTTCCAGTACTTCCGATTCATCAATCAGCGTACATACCCAGTAGGCTTGTTTGCCTTCATTGAGACACGCATTTTTCACACGTTCAACAATATCATCGCGCTTGGTATCAGGAATTGCCACGGTTTGAATTGGGGTTCGTCCCGGTGGCAGTTCATCAATAATCGAAGTTTCGAGGTCGGCATAGGCCGTCATTGCTAACGTTCGTGGGATTGGGGTAGCGGTCATGACCAACTGATGGGGGTAGTAGCCTTGCTTTGCGCCTTTCTCACGTAGCTCTAATCGCTGGTGGACACCAAATCGGTGTTGCTCATCAATGATCACTAAACCAAGGTTTTTGAACTCGACATGCTCTTGGAACAAGGCATGAGTACCGACCACCATTTGCGCTTCGCCACTGGCAATACGTGTTAGTTCAGTTTCACGAGCTTTGCCTTTGAGCTTACCTGCTAGCCATCCAACTTGAATACCCATTGCCTCAAACCAGTTGGCAAAGTTAATCGCGTGTTGTTCTGCGAGTAGTTCAGTGGGTGCCATAAGTGCTACTTGTTGACCGTGTTCCAATGCGCGAACCGCCGCCAGTGCAGCGACTAAGGTTTTACCAGAGCCCACATCACCCTGCACTAAACGCATCATAGGATGCGGCTTTTCCAAGTCAGCTTCGATCTCTTTGGTCACTCGTGCTTGGGCATTGGTTGGTGAAAACGGCAGCTGAGCCAGTAGCTTATCTTTAAGGGTGTTTACTGGAGGAAAAGGCATTGCCTTGTCTTGCTGCCCTTTGCTACGAACAGACAACATAGACAGGTTTTGAGCCAGTAACTCTTCCATAATTAGGCGCAGTTGCGCAGGGTGCTTGCCTTCATCAAACAGCTCTAGGTCAATGCCCGGGGGCGGCCTGTGAATGGTATGCAGTGCTTGTGCGAGGGTAATTTGGTGGTCGTATAAACCTGATGGGAGAAGCTCGTTAACTGCGGCCTTGTCGATTAGCTCTAAGGCTTGATCGGTAAGATTACGCAGCGTGACTTGTCTTAGCCCTTCGGTGGTTGGGTACACCGGAGTCAGATTGGCTTCAACGTCTGGCTGTTGCCTCGGCGCAAAGAATTTGTAGTCCGGATGGACAATCTCAAGCCCCATATTGCCGCGCTTGATCTCACCATAAGCATGCACTTGTTTGCCTTCGGCAAAGTTATTCTTCATGCCTGCAGTGAAGTTGAAAAAACGCAGTGTAATAGTGCCATTACCATCACTGATCTTTACTGCGAGCATCTTACGTTTACCGAAAATGGTATCGACGTGCATTACCTTGCCTTGCACTGCTGCCCATAAACCAGCATGCAGTTTTACGATTGGATAGATACGCGTTCGATCTTCGTAGCGCAAAGGCAGGTGAAACAGTAAATCTTGTACGTTGTTAAGCCCAACCTTCTCCAGTTTCTCTGCGACTTTTGCGCCGACTCCAGATAAAGAGTTGAGAGGGATAGCAGATAAAAGCTGTGACATAACAAGGCTCATAAACGTAAGAGAGATGATCTATTCAAGCATTTTACTGGATTTTTGTACAGGCAGGAATGGGAGGGAGCGCGGTAAATACTAGGATTACGGTTATAAAAATCCCCTTAAGCGATAAAGCATTAAGGGGATTTAAATTCTTGGCAAAACTATTATCAAGTTTAAACGTTAGTTCTTACGACGTCTTACTTTCAGCGCGTGTGGCATCACACGTAGCTTTTTCATAATACTTGCAAGATGAACACGATCTTTGGTGGTCAGCAAGATAGTCACTGTGTACAGGCGTCCATCACGTTCTTCAGTTGAAATACCGTGAATGTTCGAGCCTGTTTTCGAGATAACGTTAGTTAACTCAGCCAGTGCACCTTGGTGGTTCTGCAGATCAACCTGAAGTTCAGCTGTGAACTCTTGGTCGTAATCGTCAGACCATTCCACCGCCATGTACTTGTCTGGTTCTTTTTGGTAACCACGAACGTTTGGACACGTTTCACGGTGAACCACAAGGCCACGACCTGGAGAGACATGGGCAATGATGTGATCATCTGGAATCGGGTGACAACAGTTGGCGAACGTTAGCAGTAGACCTTCAGCACCACGGATTGGAAGTTTCTTCCTAGGCGTGTCGCTGTTGTTTTCTACTTCAGTCAGTTCGTCAGCATCACCAAGCAGACGACGAGCAATTACGATACTCATCAGCTCACCAAGACCAATTGACGCTAGCAAGTCTTCAATACTGTCGAGACGAAGATCAGACAATACATGTTCAACGTTCTCTTGGCCGATATCACCAATCGAGTGTTCGCCAAGTGCGTGGTTCAGTAGACGACGACCTAAGGTAATCGACTCTTCGCGGCGCATAGTCTTCAGAACCTGACGGATCTTAGTACGCGCACGTGATGTCACCACGTAGTTGAGCCATGCTGCATTCGGACGTGCGCCCGGAGCACTGATGATCTCAATAGTTTGACCGTTCTTCAGCGATTTGCTGAGTGGGTAAGGGTTCATGTCTACACGAGCACCTACACACATGTTGCCGACATCGGTATGCACCGCGTAAGCAAAATCGACCGCTGTTGCGCCTGCCGGAAGCTCGACAATGCGACCCTTCGGCGTGAACACGAAGATCTCATCTGGGAACAGATCAGACTTAACGTTTTCAATGAATTCGAATGAGTTACCCGCGCTTTGTTGCAGCTCAAGTAAGCTCTGCATCCAACGTTGTGCTTTAACCTGTGCGGTTGTGCCATTACTGCTGCGTGAGCCGTTGCCTTTGTAAGACCAGTGCGCTGCGACACCTTTGTCTGCCATTTGATCCATATCTTCAGTACGGATCTGAACCTCAACTGGCACCCCGTGAGGGCCGATCATTGACGTGTGCAGAGATTGGTAGCCGTTGGCTTTTGGTACCGCAATGTAATCTTTCATGCGGCCAGGGCGAGGCTTGTACAGGCTGTGAGCCTGACCAAGTACGCGATAACAAGTATCTGGGGTATCAACCACGACGCGGAAAGCGTAGATGTCCATAATGGTGTGGAAGCGCTGCTCTTTAGTTTTCATCTTGTTGTAGATGGAGAACAGGTTTTTTTCACGACCAAGTACGCGAGCAGGCAAACCGACCTCTTCAAGGCGGCCTTCAATTTCGCTATGGATACGTTGGATCATTTCCTTACGGTTACCACGCGCAGCTTTCACTACGTTTTTAAGTACGCGATAACGGTTAGGATAGAGGGCTTCAAAGCCCAGCTCTTCTAGTTCGGTCTTGATGTTATGAATACCAAGACGGTGAGCTAGTGGAGAATAAATCTCTAGGGTTTCACGAGCAATACGACGCTTTTTGTCAGGACGAAGTGCCCCAAGCGTGCGCATGTTGTGAGTACGGTCAGCTAATTTGATCAAGATAACGCGGATGTCTTGCACCATGGCGAGAACCATCTTGCGGAAGTTCTCTGCTTGCGCTTCTTTGCGATCACGAAATTTAAGCTTATCCAGCTTAGATACACCATCAACCAATTCAGCAACGGTATTGCCAAATTTTTCCTCTAGATCTTCTTTAGTGACATCACAGTCTTCGATGACATCATGAAGCAGAGCAGCTTGCAGGGTTTCGATATCCAGACGCATTTCTGCCAGGATTCTTGAAACAGCTACAGGGTGGATAATGTATGGTTCACCGCTTGAGCGGGTTTGCCCTTCATGGGCGTCTCTCGCTACCACATAAGATTGACGCAGAGCCTCAATTTGAGGCTCTGTTAGGTATTCTTGGGCAACGTCTTTGAGGCTATCGAATAGATACAAATTAAAGGCCCGGAAGGTTAATTAGTTCGAATGACGTTCTTAACGAGTGTGAGCGATGCTGCTTACTGCTGCAAGTTCAGCCGCTTCTTGCTCTTGTTGCTCTTGACGTTCACGAGCATCTAGTACGTCTTTAGTGATAAGACCTTCTTCGATTTCGCGAAGAGCGATAACCGTTGGCTTATCGTTTTCTTCAGGCACTAGTGAATCTTTACCGCCAGTTTGCATTTGACGTGCGCGGCGAGCCGCAATAAGAACTAGGTCGAAACGGTTGCCAACTTTTTCAACAGCGTCTTGAACAGTTACGCGTGCCATGAGGACTCCAAATAGTAATTAACTAATAAATTTTTGATGACGAGAAAGTATACAAGTTTAACTAGATACTTTCTAGATCACCGTATACTTATCTCAATAGAAAATCTAGGGGATCTAGATTATTCCGCTAATAAAGCAGTAAGCATGCCGCTGTATTTCGCTGCTTGCTTATCTTCTTTTAAGCGCTCCGCACGAATGATAGCTCTGAAGTCCATTAGGGCTGCATCAAAGTCGTCATTCACGATCACATAATCATATTCTGCATAGTGAGAAATCTCTGATTTTGCTTCGCTCATGCGTTTCGCAATAACTTCGTCGCTGTCTTGACCACGAACATTCAAACGACGCTCTAGCTCACCATTTGATGGTGGAAGAATGAATACACTCTTCGCTTGAGGCATTTGTTCACGGATCTGACGAGCACCTTGCCAGTCGATATCTAGGAACACATCGATACCGCGGTTTAGGTTTTCTTCAATCCAAACGCGTGAAGTACCGTAGTAGTTGCCGAACACTTCAGCGTACTCTAGGAATTCACCTTTAGTAATAAGGTCTTCAAAATGATGCTTCTCTACGAAGTGGTAGTGAACACCATTTTCTTCACCAGGGCGCATACCGCGAGTGGTGTGTGAAACAGATACCTTCATTGCGTAGGTTGGATTGGTTTCTAGCATTGCTGAGATCAAGCTCGACTTACCTGCGCCACTAGGTGCAGATACGATGTAAAGAGTACCTTTGCCCATCTGTATATTTCCACTGTTGGTTGGATTGAGTGAAGGCAATAAACCTACACTTTAAAAGATAGCACTGACTCTAATTTTTGTTCCGATGGCGCATCTACTAATTGTGCCGTTGGTTACGTCTATAAAGAGATAACGAGTAAAACTAATAGAAGCAACTGGTGAAAATTAGGTCAGAAAAATGGAGGCGAAGAGTAGCATATTTAGATGATTGAGAACAACTGGCTTGATCGTTATTTATTAGCGAATGATCTTCTCAAGGATCTTTGTATAAATGTAATGACTCGTCATCGGTACTTTTTTATGTGATCTGGACAAAATTTGTTGAAGTTTTAATCTCAATCCTTACAATCCGCGCAAACGATTAAATGCTGTATATATCTAGGGTCTGTTGACCTTTCGCGATGGAGTTTTGTTCGAGAAAAAATCGTTTTAGGCGCGGCAAGGAGTTTGTAACCTAGCATTCTAAGTAAAGACTCCTTAACAAAGCATAAAACGATTTTAGCCGAACCCTTCGGGCAGCGTTTGTTGGTGATTTCTACTGCGTTATCGACTTCTTATGTAGGCTAGCTACACATCAAAGTCTCTGCCTTGTAGAAAACCCCAACAACTCGCTGCAAAAATCATCTCGAAGGGCCAACAGACCCTACTAAACTAGATGTTTCTACTACCGAGCCTACCTTGGTGACTACAGTTTTTAGTGTAGAGACCTCTCTATTCTCACAGCATTTGAATCACCAAATTCTTAATTTATTGCAAAGGTTTTGTTGTGAGTACCGATTCCACCCTGAAAGCCCAGAACACCTCTGGCTCGCTTGATTCGATGTTTAAAATCACTGAAAGAAAAACCACGATTGGCACTGAGCTGTATGCGGGTTTCATTACTTTCTTGGCGATGAGTTACATTCTGGCGGTTAACCCAGCAATTTTGGGTGATATTCCAGGCATGGACAAAGGTGCCGTGTTTACTGCAACGGCTCTGTCTGCGGCAATCGCAACCCTAATTATGGGCATTTGGGGCAACTACCCTGTAATGCTAGCGCCGGGCATGAGTATGAACGGCTTTTTCAAAGGTCTGCTGTTAAGTGGATCTGTTGCCGTGCTTTGGAATGAAGCGCTGTTCGGTATCTTCCTATCTGGTATTTTGTACCTTGCGTTCTCATTGACCAATATTCGTAAATCGATGATTGAATCGATTCCTGAAGATTTGAAGTTGGCGATTACCGTGTCTCTCGGACTGTTCATTGCTTTCTTAGGTCTTAAGAATGCGGGCATCATCGTTTCTAACCCATTCGTATTGGTAGGCTTAGGCGACATTTCTGATCCACAAGTGATCATCGCTTACGTGAGCATCTTCATCGCACTGGGTTGTATGGTTCGTGACATCAAGCTAGCAACGTTCATCTCATTCGTTTCTGCTATCGTGTTGACGATTCTTGCTGACGTCTTCATGGGCACTTCAAACGCACCAATCCCAGAGCAGTTCATTGCTATGCCACCAAGCATGGCTGGCAGCTTCGGCGCTATCTTCGATTTCTCTGCTTTCACGCCAGAGAAAATGTTCGACCTACTGTTCATCGTACTTATCTTCTTGATTGTCGATTTCTTTGATGGCTTGAGCACCATTGTCGGCGTTGGCCGTGATGCGGGTATCATCGATAAAGACGGCAAGGTGCCAAACGCGAAATCGGCTCTAGTAGCAGATGCGGGCGGTACTGTGATTGGTTCAATTCTTGGTACCACATCGATCACTGCTTTCTCTGAGTCTGGCATCGCTTCTTCTCAAGGTGCAAAAACGGGTTTGGCAGCAGTCATGGTGGCTGGTCTGTTCCTAATCTCGCTATTCCTATACCCAATCTTCTCTATCTTCTCGGCTGCAATGGTTGCACCGGCGATGGTAGTAGTCGGCATCTACATGGTAGGTCGTCTTGGTCAGATCAACTGGGAAAAGAAAGAGTCACGCATTGCAGCCTTCTTTACCATCATGTTCACAGTGCTAAGCTTCTCTCCAGCGAACGGTATGGCGATGGGCTTCATCAGCTACGCATTCACAATGGTTGTGGCAGGTAAGCGCAAAGAAGTACACCCGCTTATCTACGGACTGTGTGTGGTGTTCTTAACTTACCTGATTCTGCTTTAAGGCTAATTAGTCACTAAGAAGTCGCTAAGTAAAAGACAAACAGATGGCTCTGCAGTGAATGCGGGGCCATTTTTGTATTTGTTGCTTTTTACCGTTGCTTCTTAATGTTGGTTACCGATGAGTTGATGGCGTTAGCCTAAAGTCGGTGCTTTGACAGTACGCGACTTATATTGATGCATGCTATTGTAGAGACTGGATTAATTATTTTTTGAAGAGTGACTATGCCTTCTCACTTACCTAAATCTTTTAGTAAGCCGTTTTTAAAAGTATTCTACATTATGGAAGCGGTATTGCTGGTGGCGATCACGCTCGCGACCTTGTTTGCGATGGTCGAAGAGTTCATGCATGTCTTCGCTGAACGCCGAGTGCAATTGACCGACATTCTGCTGATGTTTATCTATTTAGAAGTGTTGGCGATGGTTCAGCAGTTTGTGATGAACGGTAAGATCCCAGTGCGATACCCAATCTATATCGCGATGATGGCGATTGCTCGTTACATCACTTTGGGCATGAAAGAACTCGATGCGGTATTGATCGTTTGGTTATCTTTAGCGGCATTTATCTTAGCAGCAGCAACTCTGTTGATTCGAGTCGGTCACCATTACTGGCCATATGTCGATCTCAGAACTAAGCAGCCGGACGAGTAAATTTTTTGAGATCAAAGTCTTACAAATCAAGCCCGGTGACCTAGCTGGGCTTGAATTCAAGCCAACCGAACAAAAAAACATCAATTATTTTCAAATAAAGCTTTACAACCCGACCCAGATCACCAAGAATGGCCTCGCTCTGTTTTCAGAGTTATTAAATGAAACATCAGTTGTAAAGTAAAACCCTTAGTATTGCTTCATTGTTATTCTCAGTGTTTCCCTTGGCTTCATAGATACATTAAATAATTCAAGCTTTCAGCGCATCGCACTTTTGGCGATTAATTTTTTATTTTTATATAAGGGACACATCATGTCTAACAAAACAAACGGCGTAGTAAAATGGTTTAACGAAGAGAAAGGTTTCGGTTTCCTAACTCAAGACAACGGCGGCGCTGACGTATTCGTACACTTCCGTGCAATCGCTTCTGAAGGTTTCAAGACTCTTAAAGAAGGCCAACAAGTGTCTTTCGAAGTAGAGCAAGGCCAAAAAGGTCTTCAAGCTGCAAACGTTGTAGCTCTATAAGATTTTAAGTCGGCGCAGGTTGCAACAGCAACTTGCGTCACTTTCTTCCTTAAATCTTTCCCCTTTAGTTCCACCTGTAATACCCCCTTCAAAATATTCTAAAATCCTTTGCTACATCCGCTTCTCTGTTCTATCTATAGCTGTATCTATCTCTTGCTCCAAACAAATCTCCTGCGTAACAACCTGCTCACTTACTCATCCTGATTGGCATTATTGTATCCATAAAAAAAGCCCCTAAAACTAGGAGCTTATCTTGATCTAATCAACACGGTTAGTTAATCAACACTGATTCAGTTAATGGCTATTCAGCGTGTTACTGACAAACTGTTATTCAATATTCTGAATTTGCTCACGCATCTGTTCGATAAGAACCTTAAGCTCTACGCCTGATGCTGTGATGTCTGTGCTGATAGACTTAGACGCTAGCGTGTTTGACTCACGGTTGAACTCTTGCATCATGAAGTCTAGCTTACGGCCACAAGCGCCACCTTTCTTCAGTACTGCATTTGCTTCTTTCACGTGAGAATCTAGACGGTCTAGCTCTTCTGCTACGTCTGACTTCTGCGCAAGTAGGATAAGCTCTTGCTCAACACGAGAACCTTCAAGTTCGATTTTCGCATCTTCAAATTTGGTAAGAAGACGCTCACGTTGCCACTCTAGGATCTCAGGCATGCGTGCACGAACTTTCACTACTTCTTCAGTGATTGCATCTAAGCGCTGTACGATTAGCGCCTTCATGTTCTCACCTTCACGAGCACGAGCATCAATGAACTCTGCGATAGCATCGTTGAATGCTTCAAGTAGGTCTTTGTTGATGGCATCCATGTCTTGCTCTGGCGTTTCCATCACACCAGGCCAGTTCATGACTTGGAATGGGTTCAAACGGCTCTCTTCGCCAGTCATCGTCATTACTTGGTTCGCCGCATTGATTACTTGCTGAGCCAAACCTTCGTTAATGCTTAGTTCTCCCTTTGCAGCAGGGTTTGCTTCAAAGCGTAGGTTACATTCAACCTTACCGCGTGCAAGACGCTTACGGAAACGCTCACGCAAGATTGGCTCTAAACCACGGAACTGTTCAGGCATACGGAAGTAAGTTTCTAGGTAGCGTTGGTTTACACTACGGATTTCCCATACTGCTGTGCCCCAATCGCCTTTTACTTCTTTGCGTGCGTACGCGGTCATACTATAAATCATCGAATTTTCCTGTCTTTTATCATTCTGAAAATAACGCGCACGCATAGTATCACGATATGGTGTGCTCTCGAAGCCTGTCGCTTTTCACTGTAAATAGCCTTTCGTGATAAATAGCTTTGAACGGTAAATAGATTTGCACGATAAACTGCTATATAATCTTGCCCCAATCAAAACTGTCTCACCCCTTTCTTAGGTGATGCACTCTTTCGATAGTAAATCACTTCAGACTGTTAATAAGGTAGATACCAATGCGTCCAAATGACCGCGCTGTAGATCAAATTCGTCCAATTAAAATTACTCGTAACTACACAGCTTATGCTGAAGGTTCTGTATTAGTTGAGTTCGGCAACACTAAAGTTCTATGTAATGCGACGGTAGAAGAAAACGTACCGCGTTGGTTAAAAGGCCAAGGAAAGGGTTGGGTAACGGCTGAATACGGCATGCTGCCACGTGCAACGCACACTCGTAACCGTCGTGAAGCGGCGAGCGGCAAGCAAGGTGGTCGTACGATGGAAATCCAACGTCTGATCGCTCGTAGCCTACGTGCTGTTGTTGACCTGAAAGTAATGGGTGAAATTATGATCACTGTCGATTGTGATGTTATCCAAGCAGACGGCGGTACTCGTACTGCTTCTATCTCAGGTGCAAGCGTTGCAATGGCTGATGCTATCAACAGCCTACTAGCAAGCGGCAAACTGAAAAAGAACCCAATGAAAGGCCACGTAGCGGCAGTTTCAGTGGGCATCGTTGGTGCACAAGCACTGTGTGACCTTGAGTACGTTGAAGACTCAGCAGCCGATACCGACATGAACGTTGTAATGACGGAAGACGGTAAGATGATTGAGATTCAAGGTACCGCAGAAGGCGAACCGTTCAGCCACGAAGAGTTGATGCAGCTTTTAGCCCTGGCTAATAAGGGCATTGCCGATATCGTCGAAGCGCAGAAAGCTGCGTTGGCCGACTAGTCATTTTTAATAGCTCCCAATTTGGGGGCTATTTTTTTGTCTGTAAAACCTGAAAGGGTGGTACAGGGCGTAAGTTAAGTTTTATTGAGTAAACATAGAGGATGAGCATGAAAGCATATCAACGTGAATTTATTGAATTTGCACTAGAGAAAGAAGTACTTAAGTTTGGTGAGTTTACTTTAAAGTCTGGCCGCAAGAGCCCTTACTTCTTCAATGCTGGATTGTTTAATACAGGTCGTGACCTAGCGCGCTTAGGTCGCTTCTACGCAGCAGCATTGGCTGATTCTGGCATTGAGTTTGATGTACTATTTGGTCCTGCATACAAGGGTATCCCAATTGCAACGACGACAGCGGTTGCACTGGCAGATCACCACGATGTAGATACGCCTTACTGTTTTAACCGTAAAGAAGCGAAAAACCACGGTGAAGGTGGCAACCTTGTCGGTAGCGCGCTTGAAGGTCGCATCATG
The DNA here is from genome assembly GCF_041467155.1 of Vibrio sp. 10N.247.310.23. Lineage (NCBI taxonomy): Bacteria > Pseudomonadati > Pseudomonadota > Gammaproteobacteria > Vibrionales > Vibrionaceae > Vibrio > Vibrio sp. 10N.247.310.23. The sequence goes on from NZ_JBFSTZ010000006.1 coordinate 140,632, forward strand.
TTAGTGGACGACGTGATCACTGCAGGTACTGCGATTCGTGAGTCGATGGAAATCATCCAAGCAAATGGCGCTGATTTAGCGGGCGTGCTTGTTGCTATCGACCGTCAAGAGAAGGGCAAAGGCGAACTGTCTGCGATTCAAGAAGTTGAGCGTGACTTCGGTTGTGCGATTATCTCAATCGTTAGCCTGACTGACTTGGTGACTTTCCTTGAAGAGAAAGGCACCGACGCAGCGCATCTAGAGTCAGTAAAAGCGTACCGCGCTCAATATGGTATCTAATGCCTGAAGTTTTGAACCTGATGGTTTAGATCCCTAGGTTTAGAATTTCAAAACGAGAAAGGCCCGAGAGATAAATATCTTTCGGGCCTTTTACTTTTCTATTGAGGTGAGCTGCTTTCTTATCTGAAGATAGGTGCTCTATTTGTAACGAATGCCGCGTTCAGCTTCTGGGTCTTCCATAGTCTTAAATCGCTTGTGCAGCCACATCCACTGTTCTGGTGCTCTTAAGATAATCTTCTCAAGGTAGCGGTTCATGTAGGCGGCAGCCGCTTTCTCATCTTTCTGCGGGTAGTTTTCTTCGATTGACTCATCAGCCATGATTTCATATTTGCCGTTGGCATTTCTAAAACCAGACCCCGGAACAAGTGCACATCGGCTCGTATAAGCCAGAATACTGGTGCCTGTTGTGGTACACGCATCTTCTACTGCGAAGAAAGGCACAAACACAGATTTGTTACGGCCGTAATCATGATCCGGTAGGTAGAAAAGGATCTCACCCTGACGCAGGATTCGAATCATACGCTTCACGTCTTTACGGTGAATCAGGCGGTTGCCGTTCTGAGTACGACCACGGTATTGAATGAATTCATAAGCCGGATTGTTGTGCGGGCGATAAACACCTAAACCTGAAATACCGAGAACAGCCATTGCTCGCGCAGTGATCTCTAGGTTTAAGGCATGCACACAGCATAGAAGAACACCTTTACCGTTAGCTTTGTGCGTACGCAGTGTTTGGGTGTCTTTATCTACTAGGATGCGCTTGAAGCGCCACGTAGGCCAAAACCAGGTAATGCCGGTTTCGATGAGTGCCATACCTGTGTTCTTAAAGTTCTCACTGACCATTGCCGCGACTTCATCTGCTGGCTTGTCTGGGAAGGCGAGCTCCAAGTTACGTGTTGCTACCGCGACGCGCTTTTTACCATAGCGAGCACCCAAAGAGCCTAACGATCGGCCTAACAGCAGTAAGAGGCGATAAGGGAGAACGTTAACAATAAGCGCCAATAACCCAAAACCAAACCATACACCCCAATATTTAGGGTGAAGTAGAGCTAGAGTAAAAGGCGGCTTAGTAATCACGTGTTGTGCTGTGCCGTTTGCTGAAGAAGTTTTCGTCGTCATAACCATCACTTAAGATTTGATTGCTACTTAATTTGATTGTTACTTAATCTGAGCGCTTAGCAGAGCCCAATAAGCATCAAAGTTTTCTGTTGGTTGATATTTGAAGTCTGAGCGAACAAATCGATTCAAGCTGCCTTCAACTTGACCGAGCAGTTGAGCGGCTAAGATTTTCTCATCAACCGGGAATGATTTCCCTTCACGAAGCTTTCTTTCACGCAGGATCTGGCGAAGTTGCGTCTCAATGCGTTCGAAAAGTTGGTTGATGCGATCACGCAGGCGTTCATTTTCAAACATTAGAGCATGACCAGATAAAATTCGAGTCAGGCCTGGGTTACGTTCTGAGAAAACTAAGATAAGTTGTAGTACTAGGCGTATGCGCTCTAGCGTGTCTTTCTCTTCATCCAGAATACGGTTGATTCGAGACATCAACGCTTCTTCAATGAACTCGATCAGGCCTTCAAACATGCGGGCTTTGCTTGGGAAGTGGCGGTATAACGCAGCTTCAGAAACACCCACTTGCTTGGCCAACTTTACCGTTGTGATACGAGAAGCACCTTCGGTCGATTCCAACATTTGTGCGAGAGCTTGTAGGATTTCTTCACGACGGTTTGATTTTCGAGTACCAGCCATCTATTTACTTCCTTTCCTAAAGATGAGGATTGAGTGAAGAAGGATTATAAACACCATTCAATTCTGTTTCCTAGTTTTGTAAGCCCTAGGTCAACAGAATCGAGAGGTGTCAGCAGATTATCAGAGCAAATTTGTGCGTTTATACATTAATAAGCTGTTGGATCTGATCGAGGATCTGGAAACCAAGTGTGTCTTTGCTTTCCAGTGGCAGAGATTTATCGCCGCCTTTCCAATAAAGGTGCAGCTCATTGCTACTGCTATTAAAGCCTTGCCCTTCGACTGAGACGTCGTTGGCGCAGATCATGTCGAGATTCTTTCTTTCCAGTTTACCGCGCGCGTATTTCTCAACATCTTGAGTTTCAGCTGCGAAGCCTACGGTAAAGGGGCGACCTTCGGTCATTGAAGCGACAGAAGCAACGATATCTGGGTTCTTCACCATTTGAATGGTCATGTCGTCTTTACCGTCGACCTTTTTAAGCTTTTGGTCTGCAATGGTCTCTGGGCGGTAATCGGCAACCGCTGCGCAGCTGATGAAAACATCGTGTTGAGAAGCGCTTGCTGTAACCGCATCAAACATCTGTTGAGCGCTGTCGACATCAATACGAGTCACTTGGCTTGGTGTCGCGAGTGATACAGGGCCGCTGACTAGAGTGACTGTTGCGCCTTGTTTAGCGGCTGCTTCAGCCAGTGCATAGCCCATCTTGCCTGAGCTGTGGTTGGTAATGTAACGCACAGGGTCAATCGCTTCACGAGTCGGACCTGCAGTAATAAGCACAGAACGGCCAGTAAGCGGCTTAGGTTGGAAGAAGTCTTCACAGCGATGTACTAGCTGCATTGGCTCTAACATACGACCCATACCGACATCACCACACGCTTGCTCGCCAGCCGCAGGCCCCCAGATTTCACAACCACGACGTTTTAGTGTCGCGATGTTTTCTTGAGTCGCAGGATGGCTGTACATTTGCTGGTTCATGGCCGGAGAGACCGCAACTGGTGCATCGGTTGCTAAAACCAAAGTGGTCAGCAAGTCGTTACCCATGCCAGCTGTCATGCGCGCAATAAGGTCGGCGGTTGCTGGCGCTAGTAATACCAAGTCAGCCCACTTTGCGAGCTCGATGTGCCCCATGGAAGCCTCAGCAGCAGGATCAAGCAAACTATCAGACACTGGCCTTCCAGAGACGGCTTGCATGGTGAGAGGAGTGATGAACTCCTTGGCTGCATTCGTCATCACGACTTGTACTTGTGCTCCACGTTCAATTAAGCGTCGAGTCAGTTCGGCACATTTATACGCAGCGATACCACCACTAATGCCAAGTAGGATTTTTTTCCCAGCCAGGCCTTGTAGGTCAGCGTTATCCAGTTGATTAACCAATGTTTGCATGATTCTGTTCCTTAATTTCTCTGCGACTTACGATATCAGAACAAAGGATAAGTGCCTAGAAGCAGAACTCGAACAGAGTTGACGCTCATCAAGTTGGTGTTATCAAACTTATCAATTACACGATTTTGTTAGTGTCTCGTTTCCTTTGATCTCTATCGAAGGATCTCTGATTACGATCTCATTAAGGTGATGGGTTGTGTTCATGACCAATGATTGTCTTTATATGCCAATAGATAAAATACCTGCCGAATCGATGCCGAGAGAAAAGTTGTTAAATAGAGGGCCTGATTCTTTGAGTGATGCTGAACTGCTCGCGATATTCCTGCGAACAGGGACACAAGGAATGAACGTGTTGGAACTCGCTGACAAGTTGATCAAAGACTTTGGCTCACTCCGTCATCTTTTTTCAGCAACACAGGAAGAGTTTTGTGCTCATAAAGGGATGGGGCAGGCCAAGTATGTTCAATTGCAGGCTGTATTAGAGATGACGCAGCGTTATCTAGCAGAGACTTTATCTCGTGGAGATGCGCTTACGAGCCCTAGCCATACTAAGCTTTATCTTTCGAGCATGTTGCGTGATCGCCAGCGAGAAGCCTTCTATATATTGTTCCTCGATAACCAAAATAGGGTAATAAAGGACGAGGTGATGTTTGAAGGAACCATCGATGCCGCATCGGTTTACCCGCGGGAAGTGGTTAAACGGGCACTTCATCATAATGCGGCGGCATTAATCTTAGCTCATAACCATCCTTCAGGTGTTGCTGAGCCCAGCCAAGCGGATAGGCGGATTACACGCCGATTAACCGACGCATTAGCGCTGGTGGACATCCGAGTTCTCGACCATTTTGTCGTTGGAGATGGTGAAGTTGTCTCTTTTGCAGAGCGTGGATGGATTTGAATCACATTTTAGGTTGTTAGTTGCGTTAAATCTGCTATTATTCCGGCCACATTTTTAGACCTAAAATCAGCTCTGATTACTCAAGCAAGCTGCGCTGCACAAAAAAAGATCACGAAATCCGTAAAAAGGATCTGTTCGGGTCTTGAGCAATGCGTGTCAAGTTAGTATAATGCGCGACCTTTGATAGCCTTGTATGGATTTTCCATAACGGTTTTTACCTTCTATTTTAATTGATAGAGAGGTTCGGCCACCAAGGTTGATATCGAGCTGAAACGATTGGAGAAGACATTCATGTCCCGAGTATGCCAAGTAACTGGTAAGCGTCCAGTAACGGGTAACAACCGTTCACACGCACGCAATGCTACTAAGCGCCGTTTTCTGCCGAACCTACAAACTCATCGTTTCTGGGTAGAGAGCGAAAAACGTTTTGTTAAACTACGTCTAACTGCTAAAGGCATGCGTATCATTGATAAGAAAGGCATCGATGCTGTTCTTGTTGATATCCGTGCACGTGGCGAAAACGTTTAAGAGGAATTAAGCAATGGCTAAAGGCATTCGTGAGAAAATTCGTCTAGTATCTTCTGCAGGTACTGGTCACTTCTACACAACTGATAAGAACAAGCGTAACATGCCAGGCAAATTTGAGATCAAAAAGTTTGATCCAGTAGTTCGCCAACACGTTATGTACAAAGAAGCTAAAATCAAGTAATTGATGCTTTTTTTGCTCTTCTTCAGTAGAAGAAAGAATTGAAAAACCCAGTTTAATCGCTGGGTTTTTTTATATCTACAATTTGAGGAACTCAATTATTCTTGCTTGATATAACCTCTGATAGATAGAAATCTATACAACATAGAAAGTATTGCCACTTTCACGATATACTGAATGTTCAATAGGTTAGATGAGCAGAATCAGATGAGATATCGTGGACGCCGGTGGAACAACATACTCATGTTCAGTGTGATCGCTTTTATTGGCGTGTTAAACCTTCCAACATTGATCAAAGCGTACCTTATCGAGCCTGAACCGCAGGTTGATAGCCCTTATCCTTATCTCCTGAACCCAACAGCAAAGCTTCAAGCGTTACACTTTGCTAAGTGGTCTGTCATTCAACAAGATAATCAATGGGTTTACCAGTTCGAAGATACTGACTTTCCTCAAGCCACCAATGCACAAGAGCTGTCACAACGTTGGAAAGAGCTTGTGGGCACGGAAGTCGACTCACAGACTTACACAGACCTTACGCCTCGGTTAAATACACCACACACCATCGAAGTATGGTATCAAGACCAAGAAGAGCCCCAGCGTATTACCTATTATCAATTGCCTGAGTTCTGGTTGTTAAAAAACTGGAATGATCAGTGGTTGGCGGTGTCTATTGAAGAGAGCTACCTGTTTCCAAGCTTTAACGCTAACCACTCCTCTAAATCGGACGACTAACTATGCCTGAATTACCCGAAGTCGAAGTAAGCCGTATGGGGATCTCGCCTCATTTAGTTGGCGAGACCATTAAAACCCTTACTTTTCGCACGCCTAAGCTGCGTTGGGATATCCCACAAGAGTTAAAAGCATTAGAAGGGCAGGTGATTCGCTCTATCTCGCGCCGTGCAAAGTACCTATTGATTGAAACGGATACTGGCACTGCCATTGTTCACCTTGGTATGTCTGGCTCACTACGCGTATTAGATGCTGACTTCCCAGCAGCAAAGCACGATCACGTGGATCTTAAGCTCACTAATGGAAAAGTACTACGCTACAACGATCCACGTCGTTTTGGCGCTTGGTTGTGGTCGGCGCCTGATGAAGTCCACTCTGTGTTGCTTGGTTCTGGTCCTGAGCCGTTAACGGACGACTTTAACGCTGATTACATCGCTGAGAAAGCAGAAAAGCGTAAAGTGGCCGTCAAGCAGTTCATCATGGACAACAAAGTGGTGGTTGGTGTGGGTAATATCTATGCCAATGAAGCGCTATTTGCTTCACGTATTAGCCCTTTGCGCCCTGCAAGCAAAGTGACAAAACAAGAGTGGGTCTTGTTGACCAAAGAGATCAAACAAGTGCTCGCCACCGCCATTAAACAAGGTGGTACTACGCTAAAAGATTTCGCACAAGCAGATGGCAAACCGGGGTATTTCGCCCAAGAGCTGCAAGTGTATGGGAAAGCGGGTGAAAAGTGCCCAAGCTGTGAAGCTCTGATTCAAGAATTGAAAATAGGGCAAAGAAATACGTTTTTTTGCGAAGAGTGCCAAGTATAAAAAAACTGAACGCGCGTTCACTTTTTACTGCTAGTAGATATAAGTGCTAGTCGCTACAATTACATTAATGATATGAATTGAGAATAGTAGAATGAAATATTTAGTAACTGGCGTTGCCGGTTTTATCGGATCTGCAGTGTCAGAGCGACTATGCGCAGCAGGCCATGAGGTTGTCGGTATTGATAACTTGAATGACTACTACGAAGTCTCTTTAAAGCATGACCGCCTTAAACGTATCGAACATGAAAACCTGACCTTTATTGAGCTGGATCTTGCTGATAGAGAGGGCATGGCGAAGCTGTTTGCTGAGCAAAAATTTGACCGTGTGATTCATTTAGCAGCGCAAGCTGGCGTTCGTTACTCAATTGATAACCCAATGGCGTATGCCGATAGCAACCTTGTCGGTCACTTAGCTATTCTTGAAGGTTGTCGCCATAATAAGGTTGAACACCTCGTTTATGCTTCATCGAGTTCCGTTTATGGCTTGAATCAAAAAATGCCATTCCATACAGCAGACAGTGTTGATCACCCGATTTCACTGTACGCCGCGACTAAGAAGTCGAATGAGTTGATGGCGCATACCTATTCTCATTTATACGACGTACCAACGACAGGTCTTCGCTTCTTTACGGTTTACGGCCCTTGGAGTCGCCCTGATATGGCGATGTTCAAGTTTGCGAATCTAATCGTAGCGGGCAAAGAAATCGACATTTATAACAACGGCGACATGATGCGTGACTTCACTTATATCGATGATATCGTTGAAGGTATTATTCGTGTTCAAGATCGTATACCAGCCAAGCAACCAGATTGGACCGTTGAGCAAGGGTCACCAGCAACCAGTTCTGCTCCGTATCGCGTGTTTAACATCGGTCATGGCAGCCCGGTTAAATTAATGGACTACATCGAAGCATTAGAAGGTGCTCTAGGTGTTGAAGCGAAAAAGAACTTCATGCCAATGCAGCCTGGTGATGTGTACGCGACTTACGCTGATACGGAAGATTTGTTTGAAGCGGTTGGCTATAAACCTCAAGTGAAGATCCAAGAAGGCGCGAAAGCTTTCGCGGATTGGTATAAAGCCTATTACTCGCTGTAGTAATTGATAAACTTTGAATAAAAAATAGCGCTCAATGAGCGCTATTTTTATAGGTAATCGCATGATTGCTTTTTAGGTATAAACATAAGCATAAAGAGAGGGGGCAATTTAATGTGAGTGTACTTTTCCTAGACCTAGAATTTTGGTCTGAACTCTTTATCTAGTACTGCAAGGTGATAAAGGTTTGTTGATAGATTAAGTGCCATACTCTTTATTTTGTTCACAATCTTCATAAAGGCGACAGAATAGTCTTTTCTACCTTTATGTTTACGACTACCGATAATTGACGGCCGTTTACTACGCTGTAATCCAGCAGAAGAAACACCAAACATGGGGTGCTTATGAATCCAAGTATTCCTTAAGAATACATCAACTGGATAATTAAAAGTTGAACTTTGTTCGATGAAAGCTTGTGCCGCTTTGGGAGATATAGCATAGCAGGCGGTTCCTTGAGGAACTTTTAAATACTTTACAAGATGCTGTGTATCGTACTTATCAACTGAATAATGTAGTCTATTCTTACTGTCTTGTAAGCGAATAAAACCACACTGCTCAATATGCTGCTCGGCGATAGTCAAAGTATTGCGAAATATATCGATATCAATATCGGCATGATCTTCGAAGACTAAAATGGGTTCATTTAACTCTATGCATTTTTGCCAAATAAGATAATGGCTTGCATAACACCCCACTTCCCCAATTGCATGCGGTCTACCCATATTGTGTAAAAAAGCTCTATCGTGAATTCTTGTTAGTAGAGGATGTTCATCGGTTCGTGCATCCACTCCGATAAAAAACTCAAAATCAACCTGAGCATCCTTAAGGGCGTTAGCTGTTGATTTTTGCCTACAATGGTTTGCTTTTAAGGTAATACAGTATGATTTCATAAAGCTATATTGATGTATTTATTCACAAGAAATTATGTTATCACTCGTTTGGCTTTTTGTAATGATTGTTCGCTTTGTTAGAGGTTATGGTTGTGACGAACCTCAAGAGTGTTCGGGGTTCGCATGATCTGATTCATCGGTTCTGCAGTGTTAGAGCTAATATGTAGGGGTCTAAATGAATTTATCTGTCTCAAAAAATAGCGCTCAATGAGCGCTATTTTTTTCGGTTTAGGTAAAGAGAATTACTTGGCTGTCTTCAGCTTTATCTCGGCTGCCACCTTTTGTGGCACAAACTGGCTAATGTCTCCACCATGAATGGCCACCTCTCGAACTATTGTCGAAGAGAGGAATGCATACTCCTCTGAAGGTGTTAAAAATACACTTTCAAGGCCTGGAAGTAGCTTTCTGTACATGCTGGTGAGTCCAAACTCGTACTCAAAATCCATGGTTGTTCTTAGGCCTCGCACCAACACATTCGCTTGCTGCTGTTTAGCAAAATCGACCAGTAACCCCGAAAATCCTTCAACAGACACGTTAGGTAAGTGAGACACCGCATCACGTAACAACTCTACACGTTCATCTAATTCAAACATGGTTTTTTTACTTGGGCTCGCTGCTACTCCAACAGTGATATGGTCAAACATGCTAGCGGCACGAACAATGATATCAAGGTGGCCATTGGTCACCGGATCAAAAGTTCCTGGATAAATAACGTGTGTGCTCATTTTAGCTGTCCTTGCTTAATGTAGTGTTCGAATTCGGTGCTTTACTAGAGTTTAAGGCCTTATCGAGTTGCTGCTTTACCATATCGAGTGTGATGTCTTTCATCAGGTCATCGCCTTTAGCACGGGTTCCCCATGGAAGGTCTGCGACTGGTTTACCTTGTTGTGCTTCTACGTGCTGTTGATAAACACTCACTACGATATCGAGATCGTTGTAAGGTCCTGTTCTACGAGGATCGCTGTGCGCGTACAAGCCGATTACAGGCGTTGACTGCGTAGTTGCCAAGTGGGCTGGGCCAGTATCAGGTGCCAATACCACCGTTGCATGTTTCAGTACGGCAGTCAGTTGCTTCAAGTTCGTTTTGCCAATCAAGTTGGTTACTGGCGACTGGCATAATTTTTCGATGTCGCTACCAAGGTTAACTTCTCTTGGTGCCGGAGAACCACATAACACCACTTGCATGCCTTGTTCGACAGCATAATCAGCAATAGCTGCATATCGCTCAGTTAACCAATTGCGTGAATCTTTGCTTGCAGCTGGGGAGATAACCAAGGTCGGCTTGTCTGCCATGGTGCTAATTGCGAGTTGTTCATCTTCAGGTGTCAAAGGGATATCCCATTGAGGCTTATCGAAGGGGACACCAATGTAGCGAGCAAATTCGGCAAAGTTATCCAACACATGAAACTTATCTGAAATAGGTAGATGGTGGTTGGTAAAGAGTGACTGCATTTCACGAGTACGGTTTTTGCCAAATCCCACTTTGCACTTCGCCTTTATCCCCCAAGATAGCACGCTGGCTCTGAGTGCGGCTTGCATATGCAGAAGTGCATCAAATTTACGATCAGATAGCTGACGCCATAATTCACGCATTCCTTTGAAGCCTTGTTTCTTATCGAAAACAATCACCTCAATACCGGGTAGATCACCGATCAGCATGGCTTCTATTTTGCCCGTTATCCAAGTGATTTTCGTTTCAGGCCACTGCTTCTGGATGGCTTGAACCACAGAAATAGCATGACAAACATCGCCAATCGCGGAGAGGCGAAGTATGCAAAGAGATTGAGGTGCAGTTGAGAACAGTGACATAAAGTGCCCGAAAAAAGTGAATAACATCAGAATTATGCAGATACTCGCATTAGTTGTAAAATAGCAATGACGAAAAGCGACCCAAAGGCCTCATAGATGGAAACGATTAGCACCAAGAACCAAACAATTTGGTACGACCCTGAACTTTTGGCTCAGGTACCAGAGGGCGATATCGCTCAGATCTTTGAGGCTGAATATTGGCAGCAACAAGACGCCATTTCAGGCAGTGCTCAAGGACGCGGTACCACATGGTTCATCCAGCTTGATGGAATACAGGCCGCATTGCGCCATTATCGCCGTGGCGGATTGTTTGGGAAGCTAGTCGAAGACCAATATCGCTTCTCTGATTGGGAAAGCACGCGCTGTGCGATGGAGCTTAATGTTCTCAAGGCATTGGCAAACTCAGGTGTGAATGTACCGAAGCCCATTGCTGCTAGAGCCATTAAAAGCGGACTACTTTATCGAGCGGACTTAATGTCTGAACGAATTCCCAATGCCAAAGATCTGGTTGATGTCTTGGTCAATGGCCCGATAGATGCGGATGTTTATCGTCGAATTGGGCAAGAGGTACGCAAGATGCACGATGCTGGGGTTAATCATACCGATCTCAACATTCATAATATCTTGCTTGATACTTCACAAAACGTGTGGATTATTGACTTTGATAAGTGTGGTCATCAAGCGGGTGATGACTGGAAAGAAGACAACTTGAATCGCTTAAAGCGCTCGTTCTTAAAAGAAGTGAACAAGCGCCAGATTCAATGGCAAGAGCAGGATTGGGAACCGTTATTGCAAGGCTACCAAGGTTAGTTGCTGTTAGTTAAGAGTGGTGACTAGCTAAGAATGGTCATTAATTAAGAATGTATACCAAGGTTTTATCCAACGCCCCTCGATTCTGTTCAACCACTTGATAAGCCGCTAAGCCTTTAGTTTTACGCAGTTCTGATTGTTTGAACAGTTGTTGGAGTTGGCCAGCGATATCTTGGCTATTTTGACAAATAGTGACGGCTTGAGCTTCAAGCAGTTTGTCTGTGATCTCGCTGAAGTTAAAATAGCTAGGGCCATTGAGTAAAGGTAACTGCAGTGCCGCAGGCTCTAGAAGATTGTGGCCACCCACCTTACCGCCCACAAGGCTTCCTCCCATAAAGCACACATCAGATCCGCCGAGTAATACCAACATTTCTCCCATCGTATCCGCAATATAAACTTCAACATTAGAGGTGATTGGTTGCTGACTCGTTCGAGTGATAGTCTTGAAGCCGTGCTCTTGAGCTAGCTCAGACACTTGGTTAAATCTCTCTGGGTGACGAGGCACAATCATCAGCAAGGTATTCGGATTGTCTTTAAGGAGCTGTTTATGAGCGTCTAAGACAATTTCATCTTCGCCTTGATGAGTGCTGGCTGCTATCCACACACAGCGTTCAAAGCCAATTTGTTCACGTAACGCTTTGCCTTTTGATACTTGTTCAGCTGAAACTTCAATATCAAACTTGATCGACCCAGTCACATGCACAGATGCTTTATCTAACCCTAATCGTATAAAACGCTCAGCATCACTTGGGTATTGGCAAAGTACTTGAGAGAGATTTTTGGCTAAGAGATCAAAAACGGCTTGGAATTTAGCATAACGCTGGCACGAGCGTTCAGATAGGCGAGCGTTGAGTACCGAAATGGGGATTCCAGCTTTCGCGACGCAGTGCAGTGTGTTTGGCCATAACTCGGTTTCCATGATTAACATCTGTTTAGGCTGAACAGTCTTCAAAAAACCTCGAATACACCAAGAAAAATCAATCGGCATGTAGCGATGCTCGACTAAATCACCGAGTTTTTCTATCTGCTCTGCACCCGTGCTGGTTGTCGTGGTAACGATAATGGCTTGGTTTGGATTGCGTCGCTTCAGTTGCTTGATGATCGGTACGGCGGCAATCGATTCACCAACCGATACTGCGTGAATCCAGATAGGATTCTTACCTTGAGTTTGCGGTGTGATCCCGAAATGTTCTTTCCAACGCTGACCAAAACTTGGCTTTCCAGGTTTGCTCTTATAAAGCCCATACAGCAGTAGCGGAGAAGCTAATGACAATATGAGAGTATAGATAAGTCGTATAAGCATAAGAACAGTGACACCAGAAGGTAAAATCAATATTCAGAAGAGTATTTTCTTCAATCTCGAAAGTAAAGAGCGTTATAATTAAATGCTTAGTTGCGCTTTCAAACGGACATGGTGAATTTTATCTCATCGCTTATGCAAACCGATCAAACCTATCGTTTCTTGCTCTACGTCGAGCAAAATTATTCATTTGCTATTCTTCGCCCATTCTATGATTACGCGAAGCAACTCGGCCATGAGGTTAAGTGGTTGCTTGTTGGTGAAGACGCTTCTGAACATCTTTTACTGGATCAAGAGCAGAGCGTCTCTTTGACAGAAGCTATTGTTTTTAATCCTTCTGCCGTTCTAGTGCCCGGTGATCGTGTTCCAGCGTTTATTCCAGGGTTGAAGGTACAAGTATTTCATGGTTTGAACGAGAGCAAACGTGGGAACTTATACCCTGAACGTGGTCTATTTGATTTGTATTGCACCGAAGGCCATGAAAGAACGAGCTCATTGGAACCACTAGCTAAACAGCGCGGCTATTTTCAAGTAAAAGAGACCGGGTGGCTGAAGCTCGATAGCTTGTTTAATTACCAAGCCAGTGACAAGCATTTTGAAAGACCGCAAATTCTATTTGCTTCCACTTTTTCGCCAAGCTTATCCTGTGCCGAATTGGTTTATGAAGAGCTTAAGCGCTTAAGCAAACTGAGCCAGTGGCAATGGTTAGTCACACTGCACCCTAAAATGAAGCTAGAGACACGAGAGAAATACCAAGCGTTGGAAGGTGATAATCTTCTGTTCTTCGATAATGATCGAGTGATTGAGATGCAGCATCGTGCTGATGTGATGGTATGTGACAACTCATCGATATTTCAGGAATTCTTGTTGCTCAATAAGCCTGTTGTCACGGTAAATAATCGAGACCCTCAAGCAAGCTTTATTAACATTACTCAAGCCGAGCAATTAGAGTCAGCAATTAAGCAAGCAATGCTACCTGATGAAGAAAGAGATAACGCTATCGCTCATTACGGACCGTCAATAACACCATATTTAGATGGGCAATCCTCAGCGAGAGTTCTGAGTGCTATTACGGATGTGCTAGAAAGCGGCTGGCAAGATAACAAGCCAAAAAATTGGATTCGTAACTTTAAAATCCGTAAATCATTAAACTATTGGAAATTCTAGGGCTGAATAATGAGAAAACATACCCTGTCTGTCATTGTTATTACCAAGAATGAAGAAGACCGAATTGAAACTTGCCTTAAATCTGTTGTTGATATTGCCGATGAACTGATTGTTCTAGACAGTGGCTCAACAGATGCAACCGTTGAAATATGCCAAAAATATACAGATAACGTGACAATCACAGATTGGCCTGGTTTTGGTAAGCAAAAGCAGCGAGCGCTAGATAAAGCGACATGTGATTGGGTGCTATCAATTGATGCTGACGAAGCTCTCGATAAAGAGATGAGCAACGCTCTTGTTGAACTATTAAAACAAGATCAAATCAAACACACTGCGTACAAGCTGCCTTGGGGAGTGACGCTTTATGGCACGACTCTAAAACATGGCCGCAGTGCTCGTGCAGTATTAAGACTGTTTAAGAGAGAAGGCTCTCGATATACGTTAGACGAGGTTCACGAGACCGTCGTTCCTGAGCAAGGCTCTACAGGAGTACTGAAGGGGTTTCTTCTTCATTACACCCATCGCGATTATGGTCATGGTTTAGACAAAGCAGCGCAGTACGCTTGGCTTGGATCGCAAAAGTATCATCGCAAAGGTAAGAAATCACACGGCTTATTTTTAGCTTTATTACGTGCAATATGGACGTTCTTCCTTGTGTATATCATTCGCCGTGGCTTTATGGATGGCAGTGTCGGCTTCATTATGGCGATGACTTACGCTCAAGTGAATTTCAATAAATATGTCGGCTTGTGGCTTATCGAAAAAGAAAGGAGTTAACCAGTGGCTTTTAAATTAGAGTACTGCCTGTCAGATACTTACAATGTAGGGGATGATCTTAACCCTTGGCTATGGCCACAACTGTTTGGTGACTTGATTGTAGAAGATAGCTCTCGTTATTTTTTAGGCATAGGGACGATTTTGACGGAGAAGCGATTAAATAAAACGCTTTCAGGTGCGGACGAAGTTATTATTTTCTCATCAGGTGCATGGGAGTGGAACGTCCCCAAGTTATCTGACAAGTGTACTGTTTATGGTGTAAGAGGGCCTAGGACGGCAAAAAAATTAGGGTTAAAACCCGAACTGGTGGTTGGAGATGGTGCTTATCTCCTTCGTGAAGTTGACTTCCCTAAAGCGGAAATACAAAAAGGGAAGATTGGCTTTATACCTCATCATCGTAGTGAAGATTTTATCGATTGGGATAAAGTTTGCCAGAAGATAGGTTTAACATACATTACAGCAAAACAACCGGTCGAGACTTTTTTGTTGGCTCTTCAAGAGTGTGAGTCCGTTGTGACTGAGGCCATGCACGGTGCAATTATTGCGGACGCACTTCGCACCCCTTGGAAAGGAGTTCGTTTCTCCCCGACATTTGACGATGAAAAGTGGTATGACTTTGCTGAATCTATGGATGTAGAGCTAATATTACACGACTTACCTTTTATGAGTGTTAATAAGATGCCCATTGGTAAATTGTTAGAAAATACGTTTAAGAGAAATGTAGCTAAATTATTTAAATCTTCATCGAGAAAGTGGCTGTCACTCGTGACTGTGTACAAACTGGCCTCTAATGACGATATGAAAAATTTACAATTGAAGCTTAAAGTTTTAGCCAATGACAAGAGCAATTACCAATTGAGCTCTTTGGCACAACTCAATGCGATAGTCGAAATTCAAAAAGAAGTGATAAGTAAAATTATCAAAGATCAAAACTAAATCGTTAGGGCAGGTTAACTCATTTTCCTGCCCTTTTAGTATTAAATTATTTCTTAGTTAGTTTTTCAAAAAAATTAATATGCTGTTTTACTGTTTCTGATGACGAAAAGTAGCGTTGAAGTCTGATTTTTGCTTTACGTCCCATCTCCGCGCAATGTTCTTTATTCTTCGCCATATTGTTTATAGAATCACCTAATAACTGGGCGTTTTTTACGGGAACAATGTAGCCAGTTTCGTTTTCTTCAATAAGTTCTGGGGAGCCACCAGTTGTCGTTACGATGGATGGTGTCCCATTAGCCATGGCTTCAACTATCGTTCTTGGAAGGCCTTCTCCACTGATTGATGGCTGGATTTGAAAGTCAGCCATTGCCATTATAGATGGCACATCTTTTCTGTGACCAATGAAGTGTATTCTTTCCGACATAGGGCTTTCTTTGGCCATTTCGAAATAAGGTTCGTAGCCACTGCCAATCAAAAGAAGATGGAAGTCGGGATTATCTACAAAGTGTGTAGCTCTGATTAGAACATCAATTCCTTTACTGGGTCTTACATGAGCAGCGCACACAGCAACGACTTTATTGGAATCTAAGCCAAATTCTTCCGGTTTATTTGCTTGAACAGTGTACCAGTCTAGTTCATGACCTTTGTAGATGGTGACTACATTGTCTTTATTGCACCAAACTCTCTTCTTGACGTCGTTAGCAACAGCTTTTGATACACAAACAACGCCGCTGACTTTTGGGTGCAGGTGAGTAAGATAGGCTGAAGGATCATGACGATACAGACCACCTGTAGTCCCGCGATATGTGATTAATTTTGTTTTTGTGCCAATACACGCAAACGCCGCGTTTGGGATTGTTTTGGAGTTAAATGCATAAAAGATGTCATAGCTTTTATTATTAAGTTCTTTTTTATAAGCTTTGATAGTCTTTATACAAATCTTTTTATTTGGGTAGGCATCAACAACTCTTACGCCATTTTCTTGAAACCGTTGAGCGTATTCTGCATCGCCTTGGGTAAGAACTGTGACCTCATGACCTTGCTTTACCATTTCTATAAACATTTCGGCTTCAGGACGTACACTATTTCGAGCATGATAGTAGGAACTAGCAATAAGAATTTTCATTGGATTACCGCTTCGAGTATTTGAATTTTATGTTATGTAGGTGACGCTGGATAGTTTCGTTTAAATTGAACCATTCACGCTTAAATTTCTTGAATAAACTTCTGGTGCTTGTGCGTTTTTCATATCCGATATCAGAATCAAACTTTGGGTCGTTCGTTAAACAGGGTACTGCAGTGCCGTAGCACTCGACTTCGTTTTGCCAGAATCGGTCCATATAAATATCTACAGCCATATACCACTCTTTTGAGTGTTCAAGGAATTTTTTAGCTCCTGAAGGTCTTAAGAAATAGGCTGTTGCACTCATATGCCCTTTAGTAAACTTATGAATACTAGTAGATTTAGCTTCGAAAACTTCGTAAGAACCATATTTACGGCGCTTATTTTTGAATAATCTCACACACTCTACATTTTCTGGTATGTCACTAATATCTCGAATGAAGTTAAGGAACTCATCTTTATATAGAAGAGCATCATCTTCGATTACGATTATTGGTTGATTGAGTTCAACACACTTTTCCCATAATAAAAAATGGCTTGCATAGCACCCTAGTTGCCCTGCACTCAGTGTTTTTGCTCGGTACGTTTGGCTTAAACTATCGTTATAACGTTTTAGTAGCGGATGAGGAGGAGAAATTCGACCATCTATCGCAGAAAAGAGCTCAAAAGGAAGAGATAGTTCATCTAGTTGACGACTAATGTTTTTTTTTCTATCTGTGGAAGATTCTAAATTTATGACAAATATTTTAGTCATTGGTAACTCTCTTACATCTTGAGCAAATAGGTAGAAGGAACAATAAATACAACATCAGGGGTTGAGGGTGATTGAAAGGGACATCTGTTAGCCCTGCAATGAAAAATAGACTAACTAAACCAATCACTATATATGTATCGAGTGATGGTAAATTTTTCACTATCATTAGTGGATAAATTAGAAGTCCAATTACAAGTGTTAGCCCTATAATTCCAGACTTAACCATTTTATCTAAAAATTGATTGTGGTAGTGAGCTGAAGCGAAGTGAAAAAGTTGTTTGGATATTTCACCATTTTTCAACTTACCTTTTAATATTTCTCGTTGTTCTTGTCCGTGTCCTAGTATTGGTTTTTGTTTTATTAGTTCTGGTGCCAGCATCCACATTTGTAGCCTAAGCCCAATAGAAGTACTATAGTCATTTGATTGTATTCTCTCTATTTCATAGATGGTTCTGTCATATCTATCATTTATTTTTTCTTTAAATAAGAATACACCAGTAGAAGTTAGAATGGCTGTGAATATAAAGGCAAGTAATATTTTCCTTTTTGAAGGCGGGTTCTTAATGCATTTAGTAATGAATATAAAAAAGATACTCAAAGTAAACGCTAACCAGATACCTCTAGTTTCACTTAGGATAATAGGTTGGAGTGACAATAAAAAAGCTATCAAAGGAAGTGTTTTTCCCTTTAAAGATGAATTATCTAGCAATAAAGAGAAAGCGATTATGGATATCAAAGCGCAAGCTGTCGCGTAAGGTATTGGGTTTATATAGCCAGCATCACGTTCTATACCTATATAAAGGTTGAAATATACGCTATTGACACATACAACAAAACTACCGATCAAAACTACCCATTGAATTACTTTTTGAGTAAGCATTTGATATGGGAAAGCTATAAGAAAAAGAGTAACGCCAATCAGTGACCTCAGTTCTCTAGAGCTTGCTCCATGATAATAGTAACTAAATACTGTATATATACATGAAATGCCAATTAACCACACAAACGGGCTCTGTATGTTATTTAATATAGTTTCTTTTTTAAATACTAATATACTGACGATGATACTAATCAAAAATAGTGGGATCATTTTCTTATCACCACTATCTAAAACTAACATACCTGTAACAGCAAGAAAGTAAGGTAATAGTAAGAGTGCTGTATAAATCTGCTTTCTGTTAATAATATTCATACTGTTGAATTTAATGCTAACTATTATAAGGATTTATATTACTTTCAGGACGAGTCTTAAGCAGTCTTAAGATCCACATATATTGCTCAGGCTTTTTGCTTACGTAGTCTTCAATACATTGATTCATCATACGCGCGTCCTCCTCTTCGCCTCCTGTTGGGAATGGTAGAGCAGGGTAGAAGTCCAAGGTGTATTGGCCTGTACTGCTATCGTATTGAGCAAACAAGGGCACAATTTTAGCTTTACTTAGTTTTGATAGGCGACCAAGGCCTGAGATAGTTGCTTTTTGAGTCGCGAAAAAGTCAACGAAGACACTGTGCTCACGGCCAAGATCTTCATCAGGGAGGTAGTAACCCAGGTACCCATCACGTACCGACTTGATGAAAGGTTTGATACCACCGCTGCGATCATAAACACGACCGCCGTATTGCACGCGCTGTCGGTGCATTAGCCAGTCACTGAGTTTGTTTTTTTGTGCTTTTGCCATCGCAGATACAGGTAAATTGCGTGAAGCTAATAATACCGCTGGGATATCGATAGCCCATGTGTGTGGCACCAGCAAGATCACATTCTCGCCACTGTCTGTAATATCGGTTAGGTTGCTCAGGCCGTTTATCGCAGTGTTATTCTCTAGCCAAGTTTTACTCTTGAGTGTCAGTGAAGCAAATCCCATCAAAAATGAGATGGAAGTAACGTATGACTGATAGAGAGTTTCTTCGCGCTCTTCGATAGATTGCTCAGGGAAACACATCTCAAGGTTAACTCGAGCCCGGCGGTTAGCCTTATTCTTAATTTTTACAGCTTGCTTAGCCATAAACTTAGCTAATGCTAAACGAATGTTGTTAGGTAAGAAGCAGACTAAAGACGATAACAAAACAGCAATCCAAGTTCCCCAGTATTTAGGTGCTAGAAAACCCCATTCAAACTCAGGGTTGTAAGCTTTTGGATCAAAATCATTGCGTTGTGTGGTCATTCATTCACTACATTATTTAAATCAGAGAGTTAACTTAATATCGGTCACTCTGGGAATGATTATATTCGTTAGATATTCCCAATAATACACGCTAAAAGTAAGGTGTATTATTGGTCCTAATCTGAAATATACGTTAAGCGTTTACGATCTTCATGTACTCAGCAACGCCATCGGCTACTGCTTTAAACTCGATATCGCAACCTGTACCGCGAAGCTTCGTTAGGTCTGCTTGAGTGAATTCTTGGTAAGCACCTTTTAAATGATCAGGGAAAGGAATCGTTTCGATTTCGCCTTTACCATGGTGCTTGATAACTGCCTTGGCGACTTCTTCAAACGACTCAGCATTGCCAGTACCTAGATTAAAGAGGCCAGATACCCCATTTTCTAAGAACCACAAGTTTACAGCCGCAACATCACCTACATACACAAAATCACGCTTAAAGGTTTCGCTACCTGCGAACAATTTCGGGTTTTCACCGGAATTCATTTGGTTGTTTAGGTGGAAAGCGACAGAGGCCATGCTGCCTTTGTGTTGCTCGCGTGGACCATAAACATTGAAGTAACGAAACCCTACGATTTGCGAAAGCTTTTCGTTGTGTGCTGCTGCATCCGCGGTTAAGCGGCGAACGTAGTTATCAAATTGTTGTTTTGAATAGCCGTAGACATTCAATGCACCTTCGTACTCTCGTTCTTCAATGAAAGTGTCGGTTTCACCGTAAGTTGCAGCTGAAGAGGCATACAAGAAAGGAATTTCACGTTCAACACAGTAATGAAGTAGCTCTTTTGAGTATTCATAGTTGTTGAGCATCATGTATTTGCCATCCCACTCAGTGGTAGCAGAGCATGCTCCTTCATGGAAAACAGCTTCAATATGACCAAAATCATCACCGGCCATGACTTGAGTTAGGAAGTCATCACGATCCATGTAATCCGTGATGTCTAGGTCTACAAGGTTCTTAAATTTCTTACCATCTTTTAAGTTGTCGACGACTAGAATATCGTTGTGGCCCGCTTCATTAAGCGCCTTAACAATATTGCTGCCAATCATGCCAGCACCACCAGTTACGATAATCATAATTTCTAACTCTTTTGAATACAAAACTGTCACGAGTATAGCAAGGAATGGATAAAGCGGGCTAGTGGAATAATTCCCCAACCAGAGTATGATACGGCAAGCTAAGTTATAAATTATGTTGAGTTAATTACTCAAAACTATAGGTATTATCATGAAGATTGCAGTAGCCGGTACTGGGTATGTGGGTCTATCAAACGCAATGCTGTTAGCACAACATCATGAAGTAGTCGCGGTAGATATCATCGATGAAAAAGTGGCAATGCTAAACAATAAGCAGTCACCGATTGTAGACAATGAGATTGAGCACTTTCTATCAAATAAGACGCTGAACTTCATGGCTACAACGGATAAAGCCGCTTACAAAAATGCTGAATTTGTCATCATTGCTACACCTACCGATTATGACCCTAAAAACAATTATTTTGATACCAGCTCTGTAGAATCTGTCATCAAAGACGTCATGGAGATCAATCCTGATGCGGTGATGGTTATTAAATCAACGGTGCCGGTTGGCTATACCGAGCGTATTAAGCAAGAGCTGAACTGCGAAAACGTCATGTTCTCACCGGAGTTTTTGCGTGAAGGCAAGGCCCTGTTCGATAATCTACACCCATCACGTATTATCGTTGGTGAATGTTCTGAACGCGCTAAAGTGTTTGCGAATCTTCTTGTGGAAGGTGCGGAAAAAGAAAATATCGACGTACTGTTTACTCACTCAACGGAAGCAGAAGCAGTAAAGTTATTCTCAAATACTTATCTAGCGATGCGAGTTTCTTATTTCAATGAGCTTGATTCTTACGCGGAAGCGCATGGCTTGGATTCTCGTCAGATCATAGAAGGTGTTGGCTTAGACCCTCGTATCGGCAATCATTACAACAACCCTTCATTTGGTTACGGTGGTTATTGCTTACCAAAAGACACCAAGCAACTATTAGCAAACTATCAAGATGTACCAAACAACATTGTGGGTGCGATTGTTGATGCAAACCGTACCCGAAAAGACTTCATTGCGGATTCAATTATTAAGCGCTCGCCTAAAATTGTCGGTATTTATCGTTTGATCATGAAGGCGGGCTCTGACAATTTCCGTGCTTCTTCCATCCAAGGGATCATGAAGCGTTTAAAAGCCAAAGGCATCGAAGTCGTCGTGTATGAGCCGGTATTGGAAGAAGAGCATTTCTTTAACTCTAAAGTTTATTCTGACCTTGAAGATTTTAAAACAGTATCGGATGTGATTGTATCTAACAGAATGGTAGAAGAAATCGCAGACGTAGCAGATAAGGTGTACACACGAGACCTGTTTGGCAGCGATTGATTACAGTAGCGATTGATTGTACGAGTGATTAAGATTAATGACACGAGCGATTAATTACAGCTGTGATTGATCAAAGGTGTGACGGTTGAAGGTGAATTTTAGCGTTTGCTAATTCGACCAGATGTTATCAGCTCGATCTATCCGCTTAGTGGCGATATACTGAACCACTAAACGGATAGGGATACTAATAACTAATGAAAACACGTGACAAGATTGTTTACGCTGCTCTAGAGCTTTTTAATGAGCACGGTGAGCGTAGTATTACGACCAATCATATTGCTGAGCATATCGAGATTAGCCCTGGTAACCTCTACTACCATTTCCGCAACAAGCAAGAAATTGTCCGTGACATCTTTACTCTCTATTCGACAGAGTTACTTGAAAGGTTCACACCGATTCAAGGCCAACAAGAAAGCCTGACGCTACTAAAGCGCTACTTAGATTCTATCTTCACGTTGATGTGGAAGTACCGATTCTTCTATGCGAACTTACCTGAAATATTGTCACGTGATGAAAAACTCCACCTTGATTACATGGCCGTACAAGAAAAGCTGCAAACGAATCTTGTCGATATCATGCGAGCCTTCGTTGAGTTGAACCTGCTCAAAGCAACGGATACGGAAATGAAATCGATGGTGACGTCTCTTCACTTGATTGCATCAGGTTGGTTGGCGTATCAATCTGCGATGTCTCCAAAAGCTCAAATTACCGAGCAAGTGGTTCATCAAGGAATGCTGCAGATGATCGCGACGGTTAAACCGATTGCGACAGCTCAAGGTTTTGAGCAGCTGACATTATTGGAAGATGGTGTAAGGGCGTTGAACTCTAAATAGAAAGAGACGAGTAAGCGGTATACGGGATTCGAAGAAAGATACTCGCATCCCGTATCTGCTCTTTACCTAACCAACCAACTCTTTGGATTCTGAGCTTGGCTGTTTCTACGAATTTCAAAGTACAATGATGGGCGTGTTTGGCCGCCAGTGTCACCTGCAAGCGCGATGGCTTCACCCGCTTTAACCTTGTCACCTTCTTTCTTCAGTAGTGCTTGGTTAAAGCCATAGAGCGTCATATCACCTTTACCATGATCGAGAAGAACCACTAAACCATAGCCTCGCAGATACTCGGCAAATACCACCGTACCTGAGTAAACGGATTTAACCTGCTGACCGTACTTGGCGTTGATCACCATGCCTTTCCAGTTAATTTGCCCCGTTTGACGTGAACCGTAGTTATGTAGAACTTTATCTTTGATCGGCCAAGGTAGCTTACCTTTACGTTTTGCTAGGCCATCCATCGGGACGGCATTACGTCGTTCTCGAGCCGCTTTTTCTGCTTTTGCTATTTCAGCTTTCAGGCGAGTTTCATTTCGCTGAAGTTCAGCCAAGTAATTTTTGTCGCCAGAAATATTCTTCTTAATACTGCCAACGGTTTTCTTACGTTGTGTTTGAGTCTGAGACAACTTGTCACGCTTGGTGGTTTGCTGTTTTAACAATGTTGCGATTTGTTCTTGCTCGAGTTGACGCTGTTTGTGGCTTTCTTCTAATTCAAGTTGCGTCTGTTCAATCGTTTTAATGGTTGCGGAGCGAGCTTTGGCAAGGTGCTGGTAATAATGACTGATGCGATCTTCTTCTACACCGGTGTTGAGAATGTGAGAAGAAGCCTTAGCTCGACTCGTCATGTAGTAAGTCTGAATGAGCTGCTCTAACTTGTCTGTCTGGACTTTTTTCTGTGCAGTGAGCGCTTTAATCTTTGTGTCTAAATTAGCAATATTAGCATTAGCAGTATTGAGCTGCTTTTTACTGTCTAGAATCGCTTTTTCAAGTGAAGCGATGGACAGCTCCTGCTTCTTGAGGTTTGCCTGTAGGCTATCGAGTTTCTTTTGCTGGGAAGAGAGCGCTTTCTGTTGACGAGAGATTTCGCTTGATACGCCTTTCAGTTCACCTTGAGATGCAGCAAATGATGATGAAGACAAAAGAGCAACACCAAGGCTGGCAGATATCAAAAGAACAGTGCTCATTGATTGAACGGGTTTCATCATTATCGTCATTTTGCTCTTATTAATAATCAGCATCTGCTGCGAGTCTTTTCGCATCTCGGCTATCGGCTATTCGTCGGATCCCGAATCTGCTCTTAAATCCCATCACCATGGATGAAGTTCTGAGAGCGACCGTTAAACCCCTGATCCATGTCTAAAGATGGCTTATCAGTTTTCGGCTTTCCAACAATTTTTGCAGGAACACCAGCGACAGTCGTATGAGGCGGAACGGCTTGAAGAACCACAGAGCAAGAACCAATTTTCGCGCCTTCACCCACTTCAATATTGCCAAGTATTTTAGCGCCGGCACCGATCATTACACCTTCTCGGATTTTAGGGTGACGATCGCCACCTTCTTTACCCGTACCACCTAAAGTCACGTCTTGAAGGATCGATACATCATTTTCGACGACAGCAGTTTCACCAATCACGATACCAGTGGCGTGGTCGAGCATGATCGCTTTACCGATACGAGCGGCTGGGTGAATATCCACTTGGCAAGCAACCGAAATTTGGTTCTGTAGGTAAGTAGCAAGCGCAATACGCCCTTGCTTCCATAGCCAGTTAGCCACTCGGTAACCTTGCAAAGCGTGGTAGCCTTTCAGATAAAGCAGAGGCATCGAGTACATCTCGACCGCAGGATCTCGATTTACCGTCGCGCAGATATCACAAGCAGCCGCATCAATAATCGATTGATCTTGCTTGAATGCTTGTTCAACCACCTCACGCACCGCCATTGCGGGCATTGAAGCCGTCTTTAGCTTGTTGGCTAGGATATAACTTAATGCAGCGCCTAAGCTTTCGTGGTTGATAATGGTGGCATGGTAAAAACTCGCAAGCATAGGTTCTTGCTCTGACTGCTGTCGAGCTTCCTTCACAATGCATTGCCAAACCTTTTGCTGTTCACAGTGTTTCATTTTTCCATCCATTTTATCTATTTCATTCCACGACTTAATAAGCGATGTTATCGCTCTGACTTCTTGTCTCGTGCAAGTAGATCTTGTGCTGCTAAGTGTGCATCTTTCCCTTGATACAACACTTGATAAATTTGTTCAACAATTGGCATCTCAACGCCCATGCGTTCTGATAATAACCAAACTTCTTTGGTGTTGCGATAGCCTTCAACGACTTGGCCAATTTCTTTTTGTGCGGTATCCACATCTTTGCCTGCGCCAAGTGCCAAACCAAAGCGGCGGTTGCGTGATTGGTTATCAGTACAGGTGAGTACTAAGTCACCCAGCCCAGCCATGCCCATGAAGGTTTCTGGTTGCGCACCAAGAGCTGCACCTAAGCGGCTCATCTCAGCTAAGCCGCGAGTGATAAGTGCGGTACGTGCATTGGCACCAAAGCCAATACCATCCGACATGCCTGCGCCAATTGCGATAACATTCTTCACTGCGCCGCCAAGCTGCATACCAATGAAATCTGAGTTTGCATACACGCGGAATGTTTTGCCGCAGTGGATTTTTTCTTGGAGCTCTTCTAGGAAAACTTCATCAGGTGAAGCTACAGAGATAGCCGTTGGCATGCCCATCGCTAACTCTTTGGCGAAGGTCGGTCCTGATAGAACCGCTAACGAGTAACCATCACCCAGCACATCATGCGCGACATCTTTAAGCAGGCGGCCGGTCTCTGGCTCTAAGCCTTTGGTCGCCCAACAGATGCGAGAGTCTGAGGCTAAGTAAGGTTTAACGCTATTAAGCACAACGCCGAATACGTGGCTCGGGACTACAAGTAAAAGGTCTCGGCTTGATGTCACTGCTTTTTCTAAGTCTGATTCAATGATCAGGCTTTCTGGGAATTCTATATTTGGTAGGAACTCATGATTAGCTCGCTCAGATTCAAGACGAGCCATATGAACAGGGTCGTGCCCCCAAAGAACAACATTGGCACCGTTACGCGCTAGAGATATCGCTAAAGAGGTTCCGTAAGAACCGGCGCCTATCACTGTCATCGCAATGTCTTTACCGTAAGCGTCTGCCGTGTTAGTCGGGCGAGTTGTGTCTGTCATGCTTCCACCTAAAAATAATGAGGGAAATCGAAGAGTTTTGGAGAAACCCTTTACTAAGAAGAAAAAGCGCTCTACCAAAGTACAGTGTAAATAAAAAATGCACATCGCAGAAGCTGCGATGTGCATTTAAAACTAATTATTTCACAAAAACTAGCTATCGAATAAAAGGCAATCTTCTAATAGAAATAGCCGTTTGTTGGCCGTTCGTTTATTAGTTATTTATTGGTCATTTATTCGCTAAGCGTTAAGACTATATTGAGACTTAAGCTTGTTCGCCTTCAGCTTGTTGAGCTTGGTTTTGTAGGTAGTTCATGAACAAAGCATCAAAGTTTACTGGAGCTAGGTTCAATTGTGGGAACGTACCTTTAACCACTAGGCTAGAAATTGTTTCACGCGCGTATGGGAACAGGATGTTCGGGCAGAATGCACCTAGGCAATGTGCCAGTTGGCCAGCTTCCATTTCGCTTGCAGAGAAAATACCGCCTTGTTGAACTTCACAAAGGAACGCTGTGTCTTCTGCATTCTTAACAGTAACAGTTAGACGTAGGATAACTTCGTAAACACCTTCGCCAAGCTCACGGCTTTGAGTGTCTAGGTCCAGTTTTACATCTGGGTTCCACTCTTTTTGAAACATATCTGGAGAGTTTGGCGCTTCGAAAGAGACGTCTTTTAGGAAAATACGTTGGATTGCGAAGTTCTGTTGTGCGTCTTGTTGTGCTGCTTCAGCCATTTTCTTGTCCTTAAAAATTTATAATTAGGCTCTGTTCATCATATCAGTCGAACAAAGCCCTAAAGTAATATCGTTTTACTCGGTCAGCTTATTTCTTACCTTTAACCAAAGGAAGGTTAGCTTCGCTCCAAGCCACTAAGCCGCTTTTCAGCACGCTTACGTTTTCGAAACCTGCTTTAACCATTAGGTTAGCGCTTTCTTGAGCAGTTTGACCTGTCTTGCATACTACGATGATTGGGTCTGCTTTGTGGCTTTCAAGGCTACCAAAGCTATTTGCTTTGATATCTGACGGCAAAATGTGAACTGCGTCCGTAATATGGCCCTTTTTGAACTCATCTTTAGTACGAATATCAACCACAACACCGTTTTCACGGTTAATCATGTGTGTGGTTTGCGCTGCCGTGATCTCTTTGTAGGCTGCGTTTGATGTCTTGATAACGTTCGCAATGATGGCAACAACCAAGCCGATCCATACGATGGCTAAAATCATATTCTCTTGAACAAATGGAACTAACTCTTGCATATCTTGAACTCTTATTCGTTATTGGGCGAAAAATCATAGGGTAGGAGTATAGCGAGAAAGGATAGGAGAATACAGGGGAAGCATGGGGTTGGATAAACAAATAATGGATTTATAGTAAAGAAGTGTAGCTATAGCCTTTGATATTATGTGTTTCATGCATGGAATCTTGCATTATTTTTAGGGAAAGATGGTCGTATACTAATAGTGGGAGCTTGAAGAAAATATCACCCTAATTTTAGATAGATATTATACGTTACTCCTCTAAACGAGCAACATCAAAAATTGACTCTGTTACAACCATTCAACTACCACCTTATATCCAGACGGTAGTTTAATATAAGGTGGACTTTGACATTACTCGTTCAATATTTATATTACATGAGAGGTGTTGTTACGGTCCGATTAATTCCGATGCTCGCAAAATACGATAATAGTCGGTATTCAAAAAATCAGGTTCTGAAATAATGCTTTGATATGGAATGAATACAACATTATTTGGTTTATATCGTAATGTGTTGTGTAAATTAACAAATGAAAATAATATTATCAAAATGGCAGATAGGGTTCGGAATGAGTTTTTTCTAAATAATTCAATTAGTAAATAAGAGTATGTAAATGATGAGATAGTCATGAAGTAAAATTTCATTCTCGTATATATTACTTGGATGTCGATAAATAATATGTAAATTGAATAATAAGCTAAGAATAAGTAACCAATGGTACTAATGCGCTTCGTTGGCTTCATGTCGGATCGAAGGTAGTATGCGTGGAAAATAAATAGAGTTATAAAACCAAATTTTTCCACAAAACCGAGTCCAAGAGTTCTTTGGGAGCCATAGTAATTATTCCCCATATAGTGTTGTAGCTTGGAAACGATTGTATTTGGTAGTATTCCTTGGAACAGATGTAAGGATATTTCAACTAATGAAATTGGTAAAAATGCAAACATTGTAACAGAAGAAAACAAAATTAAATATAGGTGCCTTGGTAAGTAAGTATAGTTAGCTATTAATAATATAGGTAAAAAAACGATTGCGGTCATATGAAATAAACTAGCAAGGAATATCATCATTAAGCTGGCTATTATTTTTTTATTGAAGAGAAATCTCAACGACAATAACAGGATGCCGATTGCGATACCCTGACGTAAAATTGAAAAATTCAGAAACAAATAACATGTGCTGTAGAATAAGAGCACAGCTAAGTTTTTATGTTTTACTTCTTCATCAATGAAATTGTAAACACAAAACAACACAAATAAATTTGAAAGGAAAATAAGAAACTGAAAGCTTAAGTTTAATGTTTTTATTATTGAAATTAATAGTTTAAATCCAAATTCAAAATAAACATCTGGTGAAAATCCATTGTTCAAGAATATGGAAATTGTAGGTATCTTGTCGAAATAGAACCGATAAGTTGCAAAATCCCAACCAGTATCGAAGCGAAAACTACCGAAAACAAAAAGTAGAAGAAATGATAAAAAAAATGATATCGTCTGAAACCTTTTGTCTTTGAGTAAATCACTCAAAGACAAAAGAGATAAAATTAAAAAAATAAAATAATAAATCATATTACTAATCGATAGATACTAATAAATAAGTAGATACTTAATCCAAATATCTTTTGTTTTATGTCGACATTTAAGTTAAGTATATCACGGAAAAATAACGGTGTATCTACTGCTTCCATTTTTATTATTAGATGGAAACGAGATAAGTCAGTGTCCCTGATTGCGTTCAATACTACCCTTTTTAAGTAGTAGCTATAATAGATAGATGAGGCTGTATCGCGTTGACGGTAGCGAGAAAGTAGTTTAAAAATAACTAAGGCTGATTGCTTTCTATTTCGAACGGCACTATCAGAAACATTATGGCTTAATGATGTAGGGATTACTCGATACAAAAATTTTGCTTGATTATCTACAACTTTTATCGATTCTTCATTATCTAAAGATATAAGATAATGAATGTTGAAACAAAAATCTTCACCAACGCGTAAATAGGGGGCAAACAATAATTTATTATCCAACACGTGCTGCCTTAAATATAACTTACCCCATACATAGACAAAAAACCTATTTTCTTCAATAGGCAATAAATTAGTAGAATTAGCCGACCAAGGTTTGGGTTGTTGGTTGACGTAATCATGAATATTTTTAGCAATTACTAAATTTTTATTTTCTGATTGACAAACTAACTCGCTAATAAAATCTGGTTCTATAAGATCATCAGCATCAACGAACGTGATATATTTACCTGTGGATATTTTTATGCCTTTGTTGCGGCTATTGCTTACACCGCTATTTTTTTCGTTTAAAATAACAGTAGAAACGTGTGAGAATTCGAATTTTGATATGATATCAAATGTTGTGTCTGTTGAACCATCGTTTATTAGTATTAATTCTAATTCCGGGTAATCTTGATTTTCGATTGCTTGTAGTGTATCACGTATATATTCTTCCGAGTTATAGACTGGTACGATTATACTTATTCTAGGATTCATAAATTTTCCTTAACATCCCGGACTTTAATGAAAATATAAGCAATAAGGAGAAGCTGATAAATTCGGTAATAAGAATACCAATACCAGATCCAATTGCGCCATAGTAGTGAGATAGTGGGATTATATATGAAAAGTGAAAAATGCATGTTATTAACGGTACGCATAAATAGTATTTTTTATAATTCCAAGTTAATAAAACATAATTTGACAAGATAACTGAAAGAGGTACTAATATAACCATTGGGCTCATTAACCTTAGCAAGTCAATAGATTCTTGAAATTCAGAACCAAGATAATTGATTACTATATACGGTGCCGAGTAATAAATTGCTGTAGCAAAAGTTAACCCTAAAAAAAACTGAATCATGGTGATTTTTTTAATAAAACGAAAAGCTAAAAATTCGTTATCAACTTTTAGCTTGTTAATTCTTGGATATATCACATTCGAAAGAATTAGAAAAATTGAAATGAAGGCTCCTCGGATTTTATCTGTTGCGCTAAATTGTCCAACTTCAAATGCTGTATTCACTAAACCTAATATAATAGGTGTGCTCATAGTGTACAAACTGACACTAATTGTACCTGTAAATATATGAGATGCGCTAGATAGTATACTTCTGATGTCTGAAAAATTAATTTTCACTAAATATATATCGTAACGTTTGGCAATGGTTATTAATAGCAATGCTGATAATAGAAACGATACACTTTGTATTGTTGCAAGTATGTTAATGTCATTTGTGTCTCGTACCAAAGTAAAAATCATAGGCAGCATTAATAACTTCACAACAACATTAACTAAAGAGTAGATGCGGATTTTTTCTAGGCCTTGATACAGCCAAACAGTCGAGATAACTGACGACAACATCTGGATTATCAATATGTAACAAACACTCTTAATATTATCGAATTGACTAACATTATTGACTGTAAATATTATTATTAAGGCTACAGGGAAAAATATAAGAAATTTGCTAGCTATTGTTACTGTATATAAGTGACGGATTTTTTCTTTATTTTCAGTCTTTGAGATCTCTCCGGTCGTATATAAATTGAACCCAAAATCAATAAACAAACAACCGTAAAGAATAATAGACAATGCTAAATTAAACTCGCCATATGATTCAGCTCCAAGAGTGCGAACGAGATATGGAACTAAAATCAAAGGGACCAAATAGTTCACCCCTTGAGATATAAATAACATGAAAATATTTTTAAGCATAAGCAAGTCTACTTACGAAGATTTTTTTTAATAAAAAAAGGATGAACGCTTATATTAAAAAATGCTAGTATCAAAGCAATGAAAAAACCAAATAATATAAATATGAATGTTATTGAGAGTACGATGTCATTTTTATTAGAACCTGCGGGTGTTAAGAGTTTTCGTGGTTTTTCTAAGAAATTAAAGAACGCATCATTTTGCACATCTGGTATAGTTAACGAGTTAATGGCATCTAACTTGTTTTTCAAAGTAGTATATTTATTGTTGAAGACAATAGATATATCGCTATTTTTCAATAAATCTCGTTCTGTAGTAAGCGCTTCTGAACCTAATGTTATATTTAAGTATTTTTTTTCTACATGGAAGTTAAGAAGCGGCTTTTTAATCTCACTTTTATTTGCAATTTTTATTGCTGCTTCAGTTTCAATAAGATGTCTTTGTCGCTCTAAGTCAGCATATGCTTCAGATTCTGATAGTTGATTCGTTAAGTCATGCATCAAATTATCTCGGAAATGACTCAACGACTTAAATACTTCAGTGTTAATATTTTTCCTTGTGTACTCAATATACCCTGTCAAGAAAGACAAGCTTTCATCTGGTGTCATAGCTAAAGTTATTAACTGGTAAGAATCAGAATTAAGAATCAATGATGTCTTTTTCACAATTATTTTTTTTGTGAAGTTATCAAGAGTCTTTATAATATCGGGCTCATCGTTTATTTTGTTAACAGTCAAATAATTTTTGAAGACGAGAGTGTTTTCAATGTAATTTTTCTTATTGGTATATGATGATAATTGGTTAATAAACATTGAATAATTTTCAATTGGATCAATAATCTTCGTTAACTCTTTATTACTTATATCTCCCATTTTTAAGCTATTTGCATATTGAGTGAAGCTAGAGTAACTATGATATTGAGGTTTTGATATCTCAGTTTGACTAGTCCACCAAACGGGAGTGTTTGAATAAATTAACATTGATATTAAAAAACCTAATGCAGCAAATGATAAGATCAAATAACGAGATGAAATAAATATAAGTAATAGTTCTTTTGTATTAATAGACCTACGGTTTTTAACATCATCTTCCAGTAACATCATGTATCCTAATTTTATTAAGTAAATTTATAGCGATAAAATGGAAATGTTTATCTTAGTAGCAAGTGTCAAAGTAGTTTTATAATTTTTTTATAATGCTCTTCGTTGTTCCCTTGATACTTTATATTGAATAATTTAATCAAGTATTCTTTTTGTTGGTCATAGTTACCGTTATTTTTAAGGTTTTCGATTAACTCTAACATAGAGCTAATCTTCGGTCCTGGTGTCAACTCATTATAATCCATTGAGAAACCTGTTCTGCTTACATACTTCTCTATATCATATGGAATGAAAATTAAATCAGTATTCCGATTTGCAATTACATCGAAATAAATGCTGGAGTAGTCGGTAATAACAACATCCATATCCGGTAAGTAAGGGGTAAAATCAGTAATCAGATCTGCGTTGAGTACAATAACACGTTCAAGCATTAAAATTTGCTTTGGAATGTCTGATTTATAGTAAGGGTGCTCTCTTAGAATTATTACAATTTCTTCTGATTCTAAAAAATCAGACAAAGTTTCAGAATTCAAGTCATCGAATGGAAAGAATTTTGCATTTTCATATGAACGCCAAGTCGGACAGTATAGAACTTTTCTCTTGACCGATAAATGAGCAACATACTCATCAATTTTTTTTGAGTTATCAGAGGATAAACTATCGTTACGTGGCTGACCTAATGATACAAATTCAGGAGTCAGAGGTAAAAACATCTTTTTCATATCATCACGGAATGCATCTGAGTAACAAACTGCGTGTGAAATGTTTCTCATACAAATATAACGATTTAACTTCCTTAATAAGGAAATCTTGGTTTCACCGAAGCCTATGTTTTTTAGTGGTATACCATGACCAAAATGATAGACGATTCGTTTTTTGTGCTTTAATGTAAAAGGTAGGGGCATGTCAATCGTTGAGCAAACCCATGTTTTTGCATTTAAAATTAGGTCTATGTCATCCTTACTTGTATTGCTAATAAATCGGCCAGGATGTATCGAGTTTAATATTGTTCGCTTTTCAATATCATTGATCACAAAATAATAGTCTAAACTAACATTTTTATTTAACAAGTATTCAAAGAAGAACTTAGAATTAAAGTTGAAATTATTATTTGCGGTTGAATTTATAATAACCACTTCAGAGTTTAATTCTCTTTTTTTACGGAGAAATGAATAAGTTAAAACTCTGCTGTTGCATGAAAATTTCTCAAATAAATCAATTATTTTTGATTGTTTTTTTTTAAATTTACTTATTAATTTTTTATGCAATTTTGTTTTGTAAATATAGGTTAACCCTGACGTCAAATCTAATATATTTAACTTTAACATTTCAGATATGTAGTATTTACTTTTCTTATTGGAATTTATCGAGTAGCCTAGCATGAAAATAAGCCACACTGCTTTTTGTGTTCGAACCATTTTATGTTTGTGATTATTATAAGCAAAAGATATCGCATTGATTATATTATCATTTATTTTTTTTATGGAATTTCCCTTCCCCCCTCCTTTACTCACATTGTCATCGCCTGAAAGATCATAAAAATAACCCACATCATTAATGTATGTAGGTTTTTTTATGTTGCTCATATACTCTCGCCAAAAATTCATGGCATCTCCCCAAGGTTGACATGCCATTCCTCCGGCCTTGCTGTATAATTTAGTATTTAAACAATAAGGTGGTAGTGCTGGGTAATTTAAAGGGGAGTTAAGTATATAGGAGTTTATATCTTTTGGAGCATCTACTGAGTCAATATGTAAGCCGTTCTTATCCAATTTTTTTATTTTTAAATAAGATACGAAATCGTAACCCGCATCTAATTTTTCAGCTATATCGTTCAACACATTATTATTAGGAAGTACATCATCACTATCCAAAAATATCAAATATTTAGACTTTGCGTGACTTGCCCCCGCATTTTTTGCTGCTCCTGGTCCTGCGTTTTGTTGGTTTATAAGTGTGATTTGCTCTAAATATGGAATTAGCTTTTCAGCAGATTTATCTGTAGATCCATCATTTACAACAATGATTTCTTTATGGGGATATTCTTGTTCTAGTGCACTTTCAACAGCAGCTACGATGGATCGCTCTCGGTTGTACAATGTAATTATTATTGCAATTGAAATCATTTACACACTTTTCTTGTTTTTCAATGCCTTATGGTTCTTTGTTAACTTAAGAAGCACCTTAAGCGCATTGATAATTGCTACACAACATTTCACGACGATTATATCGTCATCACTTTAATATTTCTATCTTTTAGTGTAAAGTTCATTATCTTTTTTTTACGCAACGCTTTTTTATGCCATTGACCAAGACGTTAACCCCTGTTACACACTCTTCTTCAGTTGCTGTGATCATGTCTGTTTATCGTGGCGATACAGTTGAACTATTTCGACTAGCTGTTGAGAGTATTAAACAGCAAACATACCCTTGTTCCTTATATATATATCGCGATGGTCTTGTTTCTACAGAGTTGCAAGACCAGTTAAACTTATACAAATCAGACCCCACGATTTCCGTGGTAGAATCTCAAGATAGCGAAGGTTTGGCTAATGGTTTAAATGCATTAATAGAAATTACTCTCGCAGGTGAATTCTATTATATTGCTAGAATGGATTCTGATGACATATCACTACCTAATCGTATATCAGAGCAGGTACGTTTTATGGAATCTAATAGGACGATAGACGTCCTTGGTACTGCTTGTGAAGAGTTTGGTGCGAGTTATGCTTTGACTGAAAAGCGGTTACCCATACAACATCATGAATTAGTCGAGTTTAGTATTACTCGTTGTCCCTTTATCCATCCAACAGTTATGTTTAGGAACGTTGTGTTTGAACGTGGTTTTAAGTATCCCGTAGATACGGAGCTTACTGAGGATATGGCGTTATGGTTCATTCTATTAGATCATGGATTCAAGTTTCATAACTTAGATCAGGTATTGTTAAAATATCGTTTGAATGAAAATACTGTTCAACGTAGAAAAGGTTTGAATAAAGCTGTTAGTGAGATTAAATTGCGTTTACGTTATATGATAAAACTCAGAAAATTCTCATTGAAAAATGTAGTGTTGATCTTGTTACGTATAGTTTTCCATTTTCTTCCGATCAGACTTCTCAAGTCTGCATATAAAAATCTACGTTAAAGTATACCTTACTGTGGTGGATTGTAATATAATCTAGGTTGGTACACTTTCTATGGTCTGGGGCTTTACACTGTTGTGTATTATGAAGTTTTCGGATTTGCACTTTTACTAAAAACATGATAGTTACAGGGCTTTATGAATAATAAAATTGTTTATGTATCAGGTACTTTTGATCTTTTTCACAGTAATCACCTCAAAATGATAAAGTATAGCCGCGGATTAGGTGAAACGTTGATTGTAGGCGTGAGTACTGACGAACTGGTGTGCTCTTACAAGAACCCGCCAGCTGTACCTTTTGAAGAGCGAATAGCTATAATAGAAGGTTTAAAGTACCCCGACCTTGTTATTCCCCAGCACACTCTAGAACACAATGAAACGGTAGAGAACCTTAACATAGATATTTTTGTTATAGGTGATGATTGGAAAGGTAAGTATGATTATTTACGTGAGCGTGGTGTACAAGTATTTTACTTACCTTATGGAAAAGGGGTGAGCTCTACTAACCTTAAAGAAAAGATCTACAGTCAATATAAAAAACTGATAAGGCCGGCAGACGACCACCCAATCCCAGAACCTCAAGATGTTGCTAAATTATGAAGTCAATTCTAATAACTGGTGGGAATGGTGATATTGCAAAAAAGCTAGTTAGAGTGCTTTCGGAGGACTACTTAGTTTTTTCCCCCTTACGCTCTGAGCTTGATGTTAGCAATTCTTGTAGTGTTGAAGAGTACTTTAATGGCAAGTCTTTTGATATTGTTATAAATGCAGCAGGAACTCTATATTCATCGTTAGTTGCTGATTCTGAGCCTGAACAATGGATAAACGATATTAACGTGAATCTCATTGGCACTTATCTGGTCTCTCGTTTAGCTGTCCAAAGAAATCGGAATTGCCTAGTTATCAATTTGGCTTCTACAGCTGCCTTCAATCACTACAAAGATTGGACTTCGTATTGTGCTTCGAAAGCTGGAGTCGTCACCTTCTCTAAGGGGATGGCATTAGATGGGTATAATGTAATAATTTTGTGTCCAGGAGCTATTGATACGAAACTGAGAGGTGGTTTGAATATTATAAATAATAATATAATGACGCTCGATGAAGCCGTTGCTCCGGTTCTTGACGCTATCTCTGGGTTGTATCATTCTGGTGATATTGTATTTTATCGTAAAGGGACTATTTCTGTTAATCCTCCGTCTGATATTTGGTAGTCTTTGCTAGCGTTCAGTACCTTTATGACAACTAATTACAGAACTTCTTTTATGGCAGCTAGTTCCTATCTTGAGGAACTAGTAAGCTATTCGCTGAGACTAAATAACGATATTCTCCAACCTAAAATCTGGTTATTATACTCCCTACATACCCAATGCCGACTTCTTAACTTCTTATTCGTAAGCTGCAGCAGAGCGGTATTACCTCTAACTTCATGTCATCACTTTTCTAATATATGCGATAATTTTCCAGATATTACTTAAAATTACTAGATATATAATAAAGCATGCTACGAATGAATAAAGCATAATAAACTCTGGAATTGCTACCATTTCAGCATAAATTCCTATAGCAGCATATGTAGCAGCAATAGTACAAATAACTATAAGAGTTTGAGTTGAGGTTAGTCCTAACCGTTGAAAGATATGATGCAAGTGCTCACGATCAGGTTTAAAAGGAGAGTCTCCTCTTTTTATTCTTCTAATCATTATTGCAGCCATATCCATTAGTGGTACAGCAATAAGCCATAAAGCTGTTACTGGTCTTAGTGGGGGTTTTGTGCCGTTTTGGCTTGATAGTAGTAAAAGCCAAATAACAGTAAAGCCGATGAGCATGCTTCCTGCATCTCCCATAAAAACCTTTCTTTTTCTGCCGAAAGCACCAAGGTTTAACAGGATATAAGGAGTAATCACAACGACAAGTACTAAGCAGATGTAAGCTAGATTATATTGTTTGTCGTAACCTAGCATAATTCCTAACCCGCCAAATGTGACTATTGACAATCCTCCAAGTAGCCCATCTATACCATCTACCATATTAAAGGCGTTAATAGCACCTACAACTGCAAATATTGTAACGAAGTAACCAAACCAGCCCAATGTTACAACTTCACCAGAGCCCAAGATATCGCCAATAGTGTTAAGCTCAATGCCGCCGACAATCATCATAGCTACAGATAAAGAGGCTTGAATAGCAAATCGTAGTTGAAAGCTCAAATCGAATTTATCATCTAGAGCACCAATTCCAACTAATGTTAGAATACATGCAGCATAAAGCTCTGTATTTGGGAGAATGTTCGGGTTGTTAAGAAGAAAATATAAAAGCGAGATGCAAATAGAAATCCCACCAACCAATGGCACAGCTCCGCTATGGAGCTTACGAGTATTAGGTCTATCGACTAAGCCAATTCTCTTGGCGAATTTACGCATAGTAAAAAGGGTTGCAAGAGAAAAGAAAAAGAGAAACAAGAGGTCAAGGGTTGGAGTTAGCACGATTAAACCTAATTATGTATGTTGCTGTTGATTTTAGTTTATTTATTATAGATATAAAAGGCTAATACAAAAGTAACGTGACTCATTTTTGTTAATTTTGGGGCTGGTTGATCAACGATGGGCGGATGTTTTTTTGTTGCTGCTGCTGTTATTCTTTAAACCTAAATACTAATCGAGGAATTCTTGTTAAGTTTTTAACTTTAAAGAGTGTAACCTGGTGTCACTTTCCGCTTTTGTGGTAGTGACTTATGCTCTTTGGCGGTGATGATCATTCCGTAGTTGCTTTTCATGTGATGTAATTTCCTAAATATTGCTTTATAAGGTATTGCTTATGATTTATCCATTTACTTGATTGTGGTTATTATCTATGATGATCAATCAGTTGTTTAAGCTGAGCAACTGATTGAGGGTGTAAAACTTACTCTCTACATATAAACGTTTATATTAATGGAAATCATTATGAAAAAGATGGCTCTAGCAGCTGCATTAGCAGTTAGCTTCTCAGGTGCTGCATTTGCAGCTGAAGAAACAGCAGCGGCGGGTACTGGTTCAGGTACTGGTACAGCAGCAGGCGCTGGTGCATCTGCAGCAGCAGCTGGCACAGCAACAACCGTTGCAGTTGCGACAGCAGCAGTAGCAGCAGCGGCAGCAGTAGCCGTTGCTTCTAACGAAAGCGGCGCAACAACAACAACTACTACTAACTAATTTATTGTTAGAGTATGTTCAAAACCATTTTATGTGAAAGCATAAAGTGGTTTTTTTATATCAGATTTTCATATTGGACATCAGCAACAAGATTGCTAGGAAGCAGAACTCATCATGCTTAAACCTCTAATCATATCTCTTGGTCTTTTTCTTGCTGGTTGTTCTCAGCAGTTTCAAGACGTTAACTCTACTTTTGATGAAGCCTTTTTTGGAAGCTCTGATGTTGAGCTGTCGAAGGAATACATTCAAAACTTACCTTATTCGAGCATTTATGCAGAAGTGAATGACCAAGGTAAAATCTTCATGGTCTTAGCGTACGTCGGTGAAAACCCGCAAACGGGCGCAGAACAGTTAAAGTGGATGTCTTCTGACAAAGCGATGATCGTCACTGAAAATGGACGTGTCGTACAAACGTTATTGCTTCCTTACGAAAACCTTTCTGGTTTGGCATTCCAACCGTTGAATGCATTCTCTTCTGCAAACAATTCGTCAGCCGATTCTTCTTCTGCGTTTGATGTGTCTGCCAACCCCGGAGCTCAAAAATGGCAAGCGGTTTACGACTGGCAACCTAACTATCGATTCGGCTATAAAGCGAACATCACCCGAACGTATGTGGGAAATGACACGGTTGAAACTCCGTTAGCGTCTATCGATACCAAGAAATTCCAAGAAAAAATTCAATTCCCAATATTAGAACAAGACATCACCAACGAATATTGGGTCGACAGCGAAGGCAAAGTGGTAAAAACCATACAGTATTTAGGCCCTGATATGACAAGGCTTGAGTTAACCGTCCTTAAGCATTATCAAAGCAATTAACGAACAGGGTAATGAACTAAAATGATGAATTATATGAGTCATACATCAAAAATGACGGGGCGTCGGTTGCCATTGGTGAGAACTATGTTAACGATGAGAGCTCTGTTAATGATGAGCGCTTTGTTTGCTTTGAGCTCCGCTTCTGCGGCTTCTGATCTTGTTACGCCTGCTTCTCTTTATAAGCCTGACAGCGCTTCTTCAGTTAAAACAACAATCGAGCTTCCTCTTCAAGGTGTGACGCTTGAGTATCAAACTAACGTTCGACTGCTTCGTGTATTAGACGACGCAAACGCGAATGCGAGCTCTAACGCTAACGGTACTATTGGTTACTTCCCCCTTTCAGCTCAACTGTTTGATATAACCAATACTGAAGCGACTGCAGTTACTGGATTTAAAGAAGCTAACCAAGCTATCGAAGCCAAAAAGCGCAATGTATTTAACCAGCTTGAAGCTTTCGCAGTAGAAGAGCCAGAAGCAAATTTAGTGCGCCAACAATTAGCCTCTTTCCAATATCTCAATCGAGTTTTTATTGAGTTAGACCGTAATGCCGTTATCTCGCAATCAGATAAGAATCCACTGCTTGTTTCAAGTTCTCATACTAACAAGCCGTCAGACAGTCAAACTCAAGCCTTTTCTCTGTACTTACCACAACGACCAACGTCAATTCAGTTGATGGGTGCAATGAAAGAGTCGGTAACAATGAATCTGATTGAGCATGGCACGTTGAATGATTATCTTGATGCATTACCGAACGGCTTTATTGGTGAATCTGCAGATAAAAGTGTGGCGTATGTTGTTCAGCCAGATGGCGTGGTGCAAACCATTCAATATGCGTACTGGAACGAACAGCCGGTTTACTTAGCACCAGGTGCCATCGTATTTATGGCGTTCTACTCTTTGCCATCGGAATACTCAACGTTGAACCAAGATATTGTCGATTTGCTACGTCATAAGGTTGGCCTGTAATGCTGAAACAGAAATCATTCCCTCTATCGGCAGTGTGCACATCGGTTACCTGCGCCTTGTTAATGGCCAGTAGTGGCCTTGTATTTGCAGATACGGTTATTGCAGCCCCGGTTTTTACAGACACGGCTCGTGCAGAAACAACCATTGATTCCTCTTCGATTCGAGCAGAAAAATCACCATTCGACGACACAGAATACAGAACGTCGCAAATGAACTTTGGTGGTGTTGGCTTAATGCAAATGCCTACCGCGCGCATGGCTCCAGAGGGTGAATTCAACCTTAGTGCATCGTTCAATAACGAGTATTATTTTTATAACGTTAGCCTGCAATTGATGCCTTGGTTAGAAACCACCATTCGTTACACACAAACACAAGATGTACTTTATAGCGGGGATAATGCTGGGGACCCTAATTGCTCTGCTGATAATTTTAGTGGTTGTAACACGCACGCTGACAAAGGCATCGATTTTAAAGTTCGCTTAATCGAAGAAGGCTACTATTTGCCAGAGTTTTCTGTCGGAGTACGTGACTTCGGTGGAACAGGATTATTTGATGGCGAATTTGTCGCGGCGAGTAAACGATTTGGCCCGCTTGATGTCACGTTAGGCATGGGCTGGGGCTACATGGGCACCAGTGGTAATTTCACCAATCCGTTCTGTAAAGCCAGTGATAAATTTTGCGAGCGTGAGTCAGATACAAAAGGTAGAGGTGGTATGGTCGATTTTGAGCGCTGGTTCAAAGGCGATGCGGCAATCTATGGTGGTTTAGAATATCAAACGCCTTATAAGCCATTAACGCTTAAGCTTGAATATGACAGCAATGACTATTCACAAGATTATCCCGTAACGAATGGTGCTGCGGTTATGACGCAGCATACCCCTTGGAATGTGGGCGCAGTGTATCGTTTTACTGATTGGGCAACGGCAAAAGTCAGTTATGAGCGTGGTGATACTTTAACCCTTGGCTTCGATCTTTCTACCAACTTCAATGAAATGTATTCTGTGTGGCGAGATACCGAAACAGCAGAATTGCGCCCAAGTGGTGTCGATACGGTTGACGATATTGATATGGCGGCCCTTGCAGAAGAACTTGAAACGATCGCGGGCTATGAACAAGCGCAAATCTTGGTCGACGATAATAGTATTGTGGTAAAGGGTACTCAGGTTAAATACCGAGACAGAGATATCGCCCTTGAGCGCGGTGCGACCGTGATTGCCAACGCGGTCCCGAGTTACATAGACACCTACAAAATCATTGAAAACGACAAATCGTTGGAACTCACCGAGACAACGGTAGATGCCCAAGCGTTCAAAGCGGCAGCTAACAATAGTTATCTCAATGCTCAAACCAGTGATGCAACCGATACTCACGAATTAGAGCGTAAGAAATCCGTTATTTATCATGATGGGCGTGAACGATTCGACGTGTCGATTTCACCAAACCTAGCGCAATCGTTCGGTTCGGCTGAAAACTTCTACTTATACAGTTTAGGCTTATACACCAATGCGTCATTCTGGGCGTTAAACAATGTTGAACTGTCGGGTTCGCTTTACGTTAACTTAGTCGATAACTACGACAAGTTTAATTACGAAATCCCATCAGACGGCACTGACCAAACGCCAAGAGTAAGAACCTTATTCCGCTCTTATGTTGATGATCCGGTTCGTTTAGACCGTTTACAACTGACGTGGTTTGAAGACTACGGCAGCGGTGTCTACACACAAGCTTACGGCGGTTACCTAGAGAGCATGTTCGCGGGTGTGGGTGGCGAAATCCTGTATCGTCCATTCAACCAAAACTGGGCGATTGGCGCAGACATGACAGCAATAAGCCAGCGCGATCCAGAAAGCTGGTTTGGCACGTTTGATGAAGAGATCCAAGTTAACCCAGACGACAGCAGCCGAACGTACAAAGTGATCG
Source organism: Vibrio sp. 10N.247.310.23 (assembly GCF_041467155.1). Lineage (NCBI taxonomy): Bacteria > Pseudomonadati > Pseudomonadota > Gammaproteobacteria > Vibrionales > Vibrionaceae > Vibrio > Vibrio sp. 10N.247.310.23. The sequence continues at coordinate 182,558 of NZ_JBFSTZ010000006.1, forward strand.
ACAAAGGCACGACGGGCTTTATTACTGGTTACTACACCCCACAATGGGATTTCTTGAGCGATACCTTGCTTAAAGTGGGTGTGGGTAAATTTCTTGCGGGTGATGTCGGGACTCGTGTCGATTTCTCTAAGCAATTCAAGAGTGGCGTTATTGCCGGTGCGTTTGTCAGCTTAACCGACATGACAACGGAAGAGTACGGTGAAGGCAGCTATACCAAAGGCTTCTATGTATCGATTCCGTTTGATCTTGTTACCGTGAAACCAAGCTCAAGCCGCGCTGGTTTTACCTGGTTACCGATCACGCGTGACGGCGGCCAAGTGCTGAACAAGCAGTACAACTTGTTCGATCAAACCGATGCGCGCTCACCTTGGTTCCAAAGGCCGAGTAGCGTTAAGTAGATCGAAAGCAGATGCGGGTGACGAGTAAGCGGGATACGAAGAGCGGGGAAAGAGCAGTCTCGAATAATCGAATAACGAATAGCTTAAGATATCGTGATATTCATTGGGTCTAGCTTTTGGTTCTCCCCCTTGAACGCCGTTCGTTTTTGATCGGTGATGTTCATCAAAGGGGGAGTTAGAGGGGGATATTAATCTATGTGTTACCAACCCCTCCCAGCCTCCCCTTATGTTGGTATTTTCTGCCAAGCAACAGTTGTGATAAAGGGGAGGAGCTAAAAGCATCCCGACACGGCTTTAGGCTCTTCGTTTACTCGTATCTCGCTACTCTCATCTGCTCTTTAGCTCTTCGCCACTCGTTCACTCGCATCCCGTATCTGCTCTTTAACCATTCAACTAGGTTGATAATAAACACAAATTGTGGATAATGCATACGCAATAAAATAACCGGGTGAAAGTCCGATCTTTGGCTCGGTTTATGACAAAAAACCTCTATCTCAATTCCAGATAGATAGAGGCAGATTAACTACGCAGTGTGATGTCGCGGAATATCAAAGGGCGGTAGCGTTCCTATCTTTGATATTAAGTGGGAGCGATATCACAGTAATAGCCCTCCTTAACTCTATTAAATACTGCGTAGCTGATAAAATTGTTTGTTCTAACTTCTTTGGGTGTCCTTTGGGATATCACGACACATTCCGTTTCTATGACTTGGTAAACATGAAGATTAATAAAAATCGCCTCATTTTAGCGCTCCTGCCAGCATTATTAGCAGGCTGTACCACTCCAGGGACCCACCTTTCCACTGACAATAAGAATGTGATTCAGCCTTCAGAAGAACAGCAAGAATCTGATATCTCTGATGTGGTTAATGTGTATCCGCTGACGGCACAGCTAGTATCGACTTATCAAACGGGTACATTGTCGGTTTCACAAGCCAACCCTGAGCTTGACGTAGACATCGCAAAGTATGAATACAAAGTTGGCGTCGGTGATATCTTAAATATCACGATCTGGGATCACCCTGAACTGACGATTCCTGCCGGTTCTTACCGTAGCAGCACAGAAGCGGGTAACTGGGTTCATGCAGACGGCACCATCTTCTACCCGTACATTGGTACAGTAGACGTTGCAGGAAAAACGGTTCGTGAAATTCGTTCTGATATAGCAGAACGTTTGGCGAAATACATCGAAAGCCCGCAAGTTGATGTAAACGTCGCGGCTTTCCGATCTAAGAAAACCTACATTACGGGTGAGGTGTCGAAACCTGGCCAGCAAGCAATCACCAACATCCCCTTAACGTTATTGGATGCCGTGAACCGTTCTGGCGGTTTATCTGAAGATGCCGACTGGCGTAATGTTTCACTAACACGTAATGGCGTGGAAGAAAGCCTGTCTTTGTACGGCTTGATGCAACGTGGTGACCTAACGCAAAACCGCTTACTGCAAGCGGGTGATATTGTTCACGTGCCGCGTAACGATAACCAAAAAGTATTCGTGATGGGTGAAGTGAATGACCCGCAACTGTTGAAGATCGACCGTGTAGGCATGAGCTTAACGGAAGCTCTCAGCAACGTTGGTGGCATTAACCAATTAACGGCAGACGCCACGGGCGTATTTGTGATTCGCACTTCGGATGATAAATCAGAACGCATGGCAGACATCTACCAGCTGAATATGGAAGATACCTCTGCATTGGTGATTGGCACTGAGTTTGATCTAAAACCTTACGACATTGTTTATGTCACGGCAGCACCAATCACCCGCTGGAACCGTGTGATAGGACAGTTGCTTCCGACCATTTCTGGATTTAACAACCTAACTGAAGGCATGTTGCGCGTTCGTAATTGGTAATAAGCCCTGGTTTGTAATAAACCCTAATTAATCATCAGGTTGCATTGTACGTGTAACCTGATTTTTACATCTAAAAGTAAACCCAGCTTATAGGCCCAATACAATTAGAGACCATTATGTTTAATAAAATTTTAGTCGTCTGCGTGGGCAATATTTGCCGTTCCCCGACGGGAGAGCGCGTTCTTCAAAAACTGCTCCCCAACAAAGAAGTGGCCTCTGCCGGTATTGCTGCCGAGAAAAGTCGTTTAATTGGTAAGCCAGCAGACGATACCGCGATTTTAATCGCCGCAGAAAACGGGGTCGATGTTGAAAATCATCAGTCTCAACAAGTGACACCACAGCTTTGTGCCCAGTATGACTTGATCTTGGTGATGGAGAAGGGCCATATGGAGGCGCTCACTCAAATATCACCTGAAGCGCGTGGTAAAACCATGCTGTTTGGTCAGTGGATTGGTCAAAAAGACATTCCTGACCCGCACCGCCAAAGCCGCGAAGCGTTTGAATACGCTTACCAGTTGATTGACGAAGCCGCACAAGCTTGGGCGAAAAAGCTCTAGAGAAGAAGTTAAGCGTTAACTAAAGCTCGTTAAGCTTTCTATATAGCCAGTTAAGCTTTGGATATAGCCAAAAGCTCTAGATGGCTCATTAAGTTTTTAGGTATGCCCAGTTAGGCTTTAGAGATACCCAGTAAAGCTATACACACAGCCATTAATCGAATCATATAAAAGAGAAGCCAATAAGCCGTACTTAACTTCTCTTCAAAATACTAGTTTAGGAAGTCGTAATCTGATGACAACACAACCATCTCAGCAATCACACACAGATAACTCTGATGAGATAGACTTAGGGAAACTGCTTGGTATCTTATTAGATGCTAAATGGTTAATCATGCTGACCACATTTGTTTTTGCTGTGCTTGGTATTGCGTTTGCTTTGCTTTCAACGCCGATATACAAAGCCGATGCCCTGATTCAAATTGAAGAGAAAAGCTCTGGTGGCATCTCTTCTATGGTCGGTGATATGGGAGAACTGTTCTCTCAAGAATCTTCTGCCACAACAGAAGTGGAGATCATCAAATCTCGTATGATCTTGGGTGAAACGGTTGATAAGTTTAACTTAACGACTGTGACTTCACCCAACTATGCACCCATCGTAGGTAAAGGCTTTGCCCGCTTAACTGGCGACATCAACCACATCGCAGTAAGCCGTTTTACTTTGCCAAGCTACGCGAACAGTTACGCGCACACCATTCAGATTGTTGATGCGGAGCAGGGTACTTACCAATTGGTTCGTGACGATGAGCGCGTTATCTTGCAAGGCAAGGTGGGTGAGCTAGCCACCGCTGACGATTACAGTTTGTTTGTGGCGGGTTTTGAATCACACAACGATTTTGAATTCTCTATTGCGAAACAAAGCCGACTAGAAGCAATCGAATGGTTGAAAGCTTCTTTGTCTCTGTCTGAGCAAGGCAAGCAAACCGGTATTTTGAAGCTAAGCTTTGAAGGTGAAGACAAACAACAGATTTCTGAAATTCTTAATCATATTAGCCAGATCTACTTCTTACAAAACGTGAAGCGTAATTCAGCAGAAGCAGAGAAGAGCCTCGAGTTCCTAGAAAGCCACCTTCCGGGCATTAAATCTGAGCTAACCGGCTATGAAGACGTACTGAACAATTATCGCCAGAAGAACGAATCGATCGACTTGGGCTTAGAGGCACAATCAACCTTGAAGGTAATGGTAGAGCTTGAAGCGCAATTAAATGAGCTGACGTTTAAAGAGAGTGAAATCAGCCAGCGCTTCACTAAAGATCACCCTGCATATAAAGCCCTGCTTGATAAGCGTAAAACGCTATTGGGTGAGAGAGAGCGCTTAAACAAACAAGTGCAAAAACTACCGAAAACACAACGTGAAGTACTGCGTATGACACGTGATGTTGAAGTAAACCAACAAATCTACATCCAGTTATTAAACAAGGTTCAAGAGCTAAGCATTATTAAAGCCGGTACGGTCGGTAACGTTCGTATCTTAGATGACGCTCAAGCTTATGCTCGCGCCGTTAAACCTAAGAAGCCGCTGATTGTTGTGTTAGCAACGCTATTGGGTAGCATGCTAAGTGTCGCGTTTGTGTTAGTAAAAGCAGCGTTCCACCGTGGTGTGGAAAGCCCAGACCAAATTGAACAAATCGGCCTGCCTGTTTACGCAGCGGTACCAAAATCTGATTTACAGATTGAACTAACCAACCGCTTTAAATCGAAGAAACAGCAGACCAAGGGGACTCAAGCACTACTTGCTGAATCGAACCCGGCGGATCTTTCAGTTGAAGCGCTGCGTGGCCTTCGTACCAGCTTGCACTTCGCAATGCTAGAAGCGAAAAATAACATCTTGATGATTTCTGGCCCTGCGCCAGGCATTGGTAAATCATTCATCTCGACTAACTTTGCCGCAGTAGCCGCAAAAACAGGCCAGAAAGTATTGTTGATTGATGCCGATATGCGTAAAGGTTACCTACAACAAAGCTTTGGTTTGAAATGGGAAAACGGCCTTTCTGATGTATTGAGCAGCAAGCAAGAATTCGCTCAATCAGTTAAAACGACCCCAGTAGAAAACCTAGAAATCATTACCCGCGGGCAAGTACCACCCAACCCATCTGAGCTGCTAATGCACCCGCGCTTTGCAGAACTTATGGAATGGGCATCAAAAGAATATGATTTGGTGATTGTCGATACTCCACCTGTACTGGCGGTAACCGACCCAAGCATTGTCGGTGCCTTCGCTGGTACTACACTAATGGTTGCGCGCTACGGCCAAAACACCATTAAAGAGATCGATGTGGCTCGCCACCGTTTCGAACAATCGGGTATCGAAGTGAAAGGCGTTATCTTCAATGCCATCGAGAAGAAAGCATCAAGCTCGTATGGCTACGGTTACTACAACTACACGTATTCGAGCGACAAGAAATAACTAAAAGCAGTAACGAGATTCGAGTGGCGAGATACGAAAAGCGCCACTCGAATCTGCTCCTCATCTCTTCATCTCTTCGTTACTAGTATACCCGCTACCCGCATCTGCTCTTCTACTTCTTTACCACCCCTCCCGTTAAATACAATCCAATCGCCGCTAACACCGGATAGCCAAACGCTTCATTGGTCATTTCCCCCAACGGTTTCCAATCGTAACCGTGCATACAACCCAGAATTACCATCACATGCAATGCCACATAAGGAATAGTGAACAACAACACAATGTAGCGCTGTACTAACTTAAAAGGTTCATACGCTTTAAGCAGTGCCAGTTTGTGCTTCGCTTTTTCTTCATCAGTAAAAAACATCGCATCTCCTGTGTTGGTGAGTGCATCTAACCCCTTGTTAATAGAAGACTGGCTCCCGAATATTCTTCCGAACAATGTCATACAACTCCTTGGTTTATTGATGGTTATATAGCGCCTTTCTCGTCACTCCCGCTCTTAAGCCTTTCGAATCTCGCTACCCGTTACTCGCATCTGCTCTTAAGCTCTTAAAGCCAAAACCGGACACGCCTTATTTACGCCCCAATCTTTATGCCCTTTAACATTCTCATCTGAAATCAAGAACTGCTCTTGTAACGCTGCCGTCAAACCAAACAGTGCCTTACGCTGCGCAAGTGTGAAGTTATCTTCTGGTTGCAGCTCGGCATTACAGCCGCCGACCAAACAAACCCCAATATTGCCCTTGTTGTGTCCTTTCACATGCGCGCCGGTTTGCGACAGCGGCCTGCCAAGTTCGACATCCCCGTTGCGACGAATAACAAAGTGATAGCCCACGTCGCGCCAGCCTTTCTTTTTATGCCATTTGCGAATCTCGGCTACGTCTACATCTTGCTGTGGTGGCGTGGCGCTGCAATGCACCGTAATAAAGGAATATGGCGGGCTATGAGGTAAGCGGAGTAAAACCGAAACCAGGCTGAATGAATAGGATGCTGAAGGTAAACAAGGCTCTAACGAAGGGATAAGCTCCATCTTGCTAGCCTGCTCTTCCGAATCAATTCGTTCTTTGGTGTCAGCCCGCTCTTGTAAAACAGACGCTTCTAACGGCTGATTTGGAACTCGATCAGTTGCTGGTGGAGTGTTTGACAAAATAAATCCTCGTGTTGTTGTAAATAGGCGATTAAAGACGTTGATAGCGATTCTTTTAAATCAGGGTGCAATGCGATGTGTTGTCGCAGACTGGTGGCTACGGTTTTTTCATAGCCGGGGTGGTGGCTGACATAACGCAGATACATCACGTAATAACCCAGAGGCTGCTTACGCCGTGCTCGGCTGATCATCCAACAAATATCGTCATAGCTGGGGGTGTCACCGCATTCATCCTCATTAAAATAACAACCTTCTAAATGGCTTTCTTTATAACCGTTAACTTCATAGCTCAGTACTTGGCCAGACCCATCACTATCACTAAAAAGTAACGGCTGGCGTGACTGAATGAGGGAGTTAGCGTGGCACTCGATGCTCGCCATTCCGGGTTGATACGCTGAAATAAAAAGAGAAACTATCGCCTTCATTAAGCACCTTATTGCTGCATGGGGAGGGCAATGTACTTCAACATTCTTGATTGGGTTTGGCGGGAATAACACGAAAACAGAGGAACGCAAAAAAGTGAGAGGTGCTTCGAAAAGCCATTGCTTAATAAGGTTGATGTTGGATATCTATCCGAGGCGATTAACCAAACATCTTTTCTTACAACTTATCTCATGGGCCTTTCGCCCATAAAGCGCCAAAAAGTGTTGTTAATGCTCTGTATATCAATGGATTTCTATACGAATGACTAATTAACAAGGAGCGTTAACCATGTGTGTTTCTCTAATTCTTTCTTTCATCCCATTAAAAACTGGCTCGCCAATAAGCAAGTTAGTGCTATTGAAATTAGCCGATAACGCAGACGCGCGCGGCGTGTGTTTTCCTTCCCTCAATTACTTGGCGCAATATTGTGAAGTGTCGGTAAGAACCGTTAAACGACACGTTAACGAGCTCGAAAAACAAGGGTTTGTGAAGCGGATAAAGCGGTTTGATGATTCAGGACGCCAGCGCAGCAACATATATCAGCTGCGCCTTCCCAGCGACAGCCACATTCAACAGATCGATCTAGACCAAGCGAATCAAGAGAACACGAATGTAGAACAAACAGGTTTACCGTCAGCTTCGTCGGAATATCCACAGAAGACAGAACATGCGAAGAAAACCGACCATTCAGACACTCCCCTGGGTGACTCAAGATCCACCACGGAGAGTGATCATCCGGCACACATAATCTTTCATAAAGAACATAAAACAGAGTTGAGCTTGAAAAACGGCAGCTTGGATGACACCGATGTACTTGATCCCCCAAGCGGTTCTGAACAACATGAGACCTCGACACCTAAAACCAACGTCACAAACCCCATAAGCCAACAGAATGAAGCCGTGATTCACCTGCTCACCAAAGAGGGCAGCGCGCCGATTTATCATGAGTTCTACAAAATCTTAGAGCGAACCTACCCAAAGTTAGATGTGCTGCAAGAACTGCATGCTATGCAAGCCTGGCTGTACATCAACCCCGATAAGCGCAAACCCTTTGAGCACATTGGCCACTTTGTGAATGGCTGGCTAAGAAGAAGCGCCTAAGCCAAAGCGAAGCGAGACTCATCGCCAGTCTTTAAGCAGGCTAGAGCGGCTAAGCAAACAAAAGCGGCTAAACCAGCAAGGGCTTCTGCTTCTACATCGACCAAGGAAGCTAAAACCCAACCGGCAGCCAAGCCCATGGTTCACAAACAACCCACGCCCGTCTCTCAGGCCCTAGCGGACTACCAAGCCAAAAGCACCACCAATCCGTTCGAAGCACGTATCAAGGCCCTAGTTCAATCCAAATCGCCCTGCACGGATTCTAAAAAGTGACCATTCGATTATTCACAGACGAAGCGCTTGTTCACACAGCCAAAGCTATTAAAAAAATAGCTTAGAAAACCAAGATCTTAGGAAACCAAAAGGCTAGGGCAGACCAAGCGCGAATACAGACAAAAAACGTCAAGAAACAAAAGTAGAATTAGGGAGAGGGCAAATGGACGATATCAGCCTAAAAAAACTGACAACGGAAGAAAAAGTCACCATTTTAGAAAAAGAGATAGCGCGAGTAGAAGGACGCATTGGCGAGTTTTTGAAACTGCTGGTTAACCACTACCCACAAGGGCTAACACGCACCGAGATTAAAGCGTTATTGGCGGTAAACAATAACCCGAGCTTCGTCTCGCTGTACCGCAACGGCAATATTTTTATTGATATAGAAAAACGCTACTGCGACGCAGCACAAGAAAACCGATACCACATAGGCACTCAGTACCTACAAGACGTACAATGCTCTCGCTGGTTGAATGCGTGGTGAGTTGTTTGTCATGCCAGAGTCAATTTCAAACTGGTTAATATGCACTTACTTTGCTAGAATGCTCCGCATATTTAAAACCGTATGAAAACCGCATAAAGCGAACAAATTGTGACTATTGCCTGTAGGAGCCAAACCTAAGGGCGGTAGCGTACCCAAATGCGACTGGCCAGCTTAGTCTGCGCGTCAAATATATCTTCTTAAACGAAATTAAACATGCCTGAGTAACCAAAAGCGTGCTGAGGCATTTTGAGGCTTTCCTAACACTAGGTTAAACGGAACCAAGTGTTAGGCCGGAGCCTCGATAAAATAATTATTAATAATTAGGTTTTATTACTTATGAATATGTCAGTAGAAAATGCAAGAATTGCAATCATTGGCTTAGGTTACGTTGGGTTACCTTTGGCTGTAGAGTTCGGTAAAAAGTCGCCAACGATTGGCTTTGATATCAATCAAGTACGTATTGACGAACTGGCGAAGGGCCGTGATAGCACACTAGAGTGCAGTGACAATGAACTGGCGGAAGCCACTCACCTTTCTTACACCACCTCTCTTCAAGACTTAAAAGAGTGCAATGTTTATATTGTTACGGTTCCAACACCGATTGATGAGCATAAACAACCGGATCTAACACCGCTAATCAAAGCTTCTGAGGCATTGGGAACAGTGGTCTCTGAAGGTGATGTAATTATTTACGAATCAACAGTATACCCAGGCGCGACGGAAGAAGACTGCATCCCAGTTGTAGAGCGTGTTTCTGGCCTTAAGTTTAACCAAGACTTTTTTGCTGGTTACTCACCAGAACGTATTAACCCAGGTGATAAAGAGCACCGCGTGACTAATATCTTAAAAGTAACCAGTGGTTCTACTCCAGAAGTGGCAGAATATGTTGATCAGCTTTACAAAAGTATTATAACAGCTGGCACACACAAAGCATCTTCAATCAAAGTAGCAGAAGCAGCAAAAGTGATTGAAAACACACAGCGTGACGTCAATATTGCACTTATCAACGAGCTTTCAATCATCTTCAACAAACTAGGTATTGACACCTTAGAAGTGTTAGAAGCGGCTGGCACAAAATGGAACTTCTTACCATTCCGCCCGGGTTTGGTTGGTGGCCACTGTATTGGTGTGGATCCTTACTACCTAACGCACAAAGCTCAAACAGTCGGTTACCATCCAGAGATGATCTTAGCAGGTCGTCGCTTGAATGATGGTATGGGCCAATATGTTGTATCTCAGCTTGTGAAGAAGATGCTTAAGAAGCGTATTCACGTTGAGGGTGCAAATGTACTAGTGATGGGCCTTACCTTTAAAGAGAACTGTCCAGACTTACGTAACACCAAAGTGGTTGATATTGTTGCTGAGCTACAAGAGTACAACATCAATGTAGACATCGTGGATCCATGGTGCTCGAGCGCAGAAGCTCAGCATGAGTATGGTTTGACTCTATCTGAAGAACCACAACAAGGTGATTACGATGCTATCATCATGGCTGTATCTCACGATGAGTTCAAAGAGATGGGCGCAGAGAAGATCCACGCACTGGGCAAGCCAGCACACGTATTATATGACTTGAAGTACGTACTAGACAAAGAAAGCGTAGACATGCGCCTGTAATCTCAAGCCAAAGTTCAGGAGTCTGATTAAGGACTCCTGAACCTTAGCTTGAAGAATGAAAGACCCCCACACTGTAGCCTAAATCTCGTCATTCTGAACAGCGAGGAGTAAGCGTGATTCAGAATCTATTGGCAACAGCAATCAACCTTAACTATTAACGTTGAGTTCGCCCGTAACGGAAAACATAATGACCAAATACGAACAAATCCAACAAGAGTTACTGGAATCACCGAAAACGTGGTTAGTAACAGGTGTCGCTGGCTTCATCGGCTCAAACCTGTTAGAGAAGCTACTAAAGCTTAATCAAACCGTAGTAGGGTTAGACAACTTTGCAACTGGTCACCAACACAACTTAGATGAAGTGAAAAGCCTAGTATCAGAAGAACAATGGTCTCGCTTTAATTTTATGGAAGGGGACATTCGTGAACTAAAATCCTGCCAACAAGCCGTGCAAGGCGTTGATTACGTACTGCATCAAGCAGCACTCGGTTCCGTGCCTCGCTCTATCGCCGATCCACTTACCACGAATGCTGCGAACATTACTGGTTTCTTAAATATACTAGACGCAGCGAAAGAAGAGCAAGTGAAAAGCTTCACTTATGCCGCGAGCAGTTCGACATATGGCGACCATCCAGCATTACCAAAAGTAGAAGAAAACATTGGCAACCCACTGTCGCCTTACGCAGTAACCAAGTACGTAAATGAGCTTTATGCAGGAGTATACGCTCGCACTTATGGATTCAAGACCATTGGCCTACGCTACTTTAACGTGTTTGGTCGCAGACAAGATCCAAACGGCGCTTATGCGGCGGTAATTCCAAAATGGACTGCGGCGATGATTAATGGCGAAGACGTTTACATTAATGGTGATGGCGAAACGAGCCGAGATTTTTGCTACATCGATAACGTTGTACAAATGAACTTATTGGCTGCGATAGCACAAGATGAAGCAAAAGACGAAGTCTATAATGTAGCTGTAGGGGACAGAACAACACTTAACGAACTGTATTATTCTATACAAACAGCACTTAAAGCTTTAGGTCTACAACACTCAGCAGCACCAACTTATCGAGAGTTTAGAGCCGGAGATGTAAGGCATTCGCAAGCTGATATTTCGAAGGCAAGATCAAAAATAAGTTATATACCGAGATATGATATCAAAAAAGGTATTGATAAAGCAGTAATTTGGTATATTAAATCAAACTACCAGTTTGTAAATGTACCACTAGTTCATATAATATAATTAGTATGCGGTTTTAGTTATTTTTAAAGTTAAATTAACTGTTAGAGTGGAATGTAAAGAATGACATCTGTTAAGAGTGTTTTAGAAAATTTAAAAAAATCAGGAAATAAAATAAAATATTTTCCAAATAGAGGTAATGCCGGTGACTCGTTAATAAACGTCGGCTTTTATATGCTGGCTGATTCAATAGGACTTGATTATGAAATTATTAACTATGATGACTCGAGGAGTGTAAACTCTACTGATGTTGTTGTAACTGGTGGTGGTGGCGCTTTAGTTCCTGAGCAATTAACTATAATCGACGCGTATATTGAAATGTCAAAAAACTGCAAGAAGCTGATAATTCTGCCTCAGTCTATTAGAGGGGTGGATCAATTCATTACTAATCTTAAAGAGGATGATATAGTATTTTGTAGAGAGCTACCATCTTATAACTACTGCCAAAAATTAGCTACTAAATGTAATATATTAATTGATCATGACATGGCGTTTAATGTAGATCTCGTAAAGCTACTTAGTTATGAAGAAACTACTGATTATAAGCCGAATCTTCATTTATACAATGTATTTAGGCATGGGATATTTCTATATCATAAATATCTAAAATCCAAGATATCAGAAGAGATACTTGCCTATCGCTGTGATAGGGAGATAAATGAAAATTTAGATGTAAAACGTCGTAAATATAATGATATATCTGCAATTGCTCGGTTCGATGCTGGTGGCAAAGCCGAATCTTTTTATAGTGCAAAAAAATTCGTAGAGCTTATTAATTGTTATGAAAAAATAACAACAGATCGCTTACATGTTGTTATAGCTGCTGGTGTGCTAGGGAAAAAAGTCAAAGCATATAGCAATAGCTATTACAAGGTTGAAGGTATAATAAATTATTCAATGTATGAATTTGAAAATATAAAGAAAGCATAAATTTGAAGATACCAAAAACAGCATTTATTTTTCTGTTAAAATGTACTGGCGCACTATTTAGTGTATTGACAGCAATATTACTATCTAAGTACTTAGGGGATGATTTTTTAGGTAAGTATTCATTGTCTTTGACTGTAATAGCAGTCTGTGCGATCTTGGCTTCTCTTGGTCAACATGTAGTTATAATGAAAAATTATGTGCACAGAAAAAAAGATAGCGTAAATAGGACGTATGCTTCTTTTTTTATTTGCCTAGTTACCAGCATATTTATCATTCCCTTTCTGTATTATGTTCTTTATCGTATTGATGGACAAGTAGCTCCAATTTTTCTGGCTTTATTTATTCTTTTGGTTTTAATTTCATTGAAAACACCTGTTTGGACAGTAAATGAAAAGTTTTTTATTAATTCATTAGTTGATGACTTTATAAGACCTGCCATTACATTAATATTTGCTATACTTTTGGCTGTTAATATATTTTTTGGTGGTGGAATAAGAACTTTTAGCATTTCAATGCTTCTAATGGTTGTTACTTTAACTGTTGTTTTATTTGTTGCTTATCATACAATTAAATTATTAGATTTTAAATGGGAGATTTTATGTAATGTAACTTTAAAATCAGAAGTTCATTCAGTAGTTAAATCTGGATATTTGGTTTTATTTATTTCTCTTTTGCAACTAATGCTTAACCAGTTTGACCGTGTTTTTATTGCTAATTTTAATGGATATTCTGACTTGGGTGTTTATTTTAAAGCACAAACAATAGTTTATATACTAAACTATTTTGTTCAATCTGTTATTTTGAGAATAAATCCAAAGCTTGTAAAGCTTAATAATGAAGGTAAGTTGCAAGAACTTTCTGTTCTTTCTAGAAAGTACTCATTGATTTCATTCTTATTTGGTTTGTCCGTGTGTGTATTGTTGCTCGCATTTATTCCTATGTTAGAAATGATATTTAATATAGATAATGAATTATTTTCAATATCAGTATATATATTAATGTTATCTCAATCAGCAAGTATGTTGTTCGGGTTTGGTTCCACTATAATGTTATACTCAGAAAACAGTGAGCGTAAGAGACTGCTTTTTTTCATGGTAGTTTCTATGTTCGTTAGTATAATTCTATGGGTTTCTCTAATTAATCATTATGGTATTGTTGGAGCAGCAATTGGGACCGGTGTAGGATATGTTCTCAATAGATTGCTTCCAAGTATTTACTATAGATTTTGTAGAGGAATTAGCTTAGGTGTTTTATTATGAAAAAAATATATATTTACTTTAAGGAGACTGAATCATTTCTTCCTGAAACGAAGGCATATTTAGAATATTTAGAAAGCAGGGGGTTTATTGTTTCATTTGGTAGTGACATAAAAGAGGCAAGAGAATTTGATTTGGTGATTATTTACTTTGGCTTTATCCCATTCTGGAAGTTCAAAGGATTTAAACGAAGTCAATTAATAGGAGAATACCACTCTTTATCTACAGGAAGTTATCCAATATTAAAAAACCTTCTGAAAAGGCTGTTTAACGTAAAGTGTGGCCGTTATATTTTTCTTAATGAAAGCGTTCGTAAAGGTTATTTCTTCACTAGAGCAACAAAAAAAATATATAGACCTATGGGGTTTGATTCACAGCTTGCCAATCACTATAAGAAGAGTCATAAGAAATACCATTTTGTTTATTGTGGTTCACTGAATCGCACAGGTGTCATTGAGTATTTAAAAAAAATAGATAGCTTAGGCTACTCTATTATAGTTATTGGTAACTCAGAGCAAGATAAACGTAAGCTTCAATCTACACGTATTGTTTTTAAGGGGCGATTAGATAGAGATGATTGCTATTTCTATATGTCACAGGCCGTCGCAGGAATTAACTATACGCCAGTCTCTTACCCTTTTTATTTGCAAGATAGTACAAAGGTAAAAGAGTATTTAGGTCTTGGACTAATGGTTTTAACTAATAGTTATCATTGGGTAGACAAATTTTTGTTAGAAGTAGACTCTGAGTTCTTCTATTTTGACGATTTATTTGAAAAAGGTAGAATTTCCAGCATTAATGTTGATACAGATTTATCTGAACTTAAAAATATCAACTCAGGGAGTGAAATTTCAGATCACTCATGGTCAGAAATACTTAGGAAATGTAACTTCATCAATTTTTTGAATCAAAGTTGAATATCATAACTTAGAGGTGAAAATGTATAATATTGATTTGGCTTCTACTGTGTGGCATATAATTAGTGCGCTATTGATATTTATTTTCGGCTGGTTTCTAACGCTCAAATGTTCATGGTTTTTGCAAATTAGTCAAAAGTTATCTACTGGGCTGTATTTTTATCATACGATGTTTTGTTTTGTCGCACTTAGTTATGTATTAAAGCACGGCGGTGATGCTGTTAATTATTACTATTGGGGAGCTGAGCCCTTAGCAAGCTTTAGGCCTGGGACCGTAGCTATTAATTATATAACTAGTATTTTGCACCAATTAGACTTATCAATACTGGGCATGTTCTTAGTCTTTAATTTTTTTGGTTCAATAGGTCTGCTTTTCGTCTATGCAAGTTTAAACACTATTACTGGTAACTCTAGTCTTTTTCTTAGGAGACTGGTTTTAGTTTTTTTATTTCTGCCTTCTGTTAGCTTCTGGTCTTCAAGTCTGGGTAAAGACGCTATCTCTTTTTTGGCGATGGGGATCGCCTTATTTTCATCTCTGAACTTTCATAAGCGTATATTGTTAATGTTCATTGCCTTGGTATTAATGCTTCTTGTTAGGCCACATATGGCAGGAATTATGATAATAGCTGTTGTAATATCAACTGTGTTAAGTCGTGATATTTCTTTAATACCACGATTTGTTCTAGGGTCGATTGGACTTGTAACTGCACTCATAATGATCCCCTTTGCTTTAGAGTATGCAGGTGTTGAAAATGACGCCTCAAACTTAGAAAGTTATATTGAAACCCGGCAAGGATATAATCAAGAAGGTGGCGGCGGTATTGATATTTCTTCAATGTCACTACCAATGCAGATGTTTACTTATATGTTTAGACCATTGCCGGTTGAAGCTCATAGTATTACACAACTGTTAGCATCTCTAGATAACATGTTACTTATGTACCTTTGTTATTTGGCATTAAAAGCAAAGTTAACGACTAAAAACTTATGTTTGACAGGTAATAGAATATTTATGTGGTGGTATGTTTTTATAAGTTGGGTTATTTTGTCTATGACAACCGCTAACTTAGGTATTGCTGTACGACAAAAATGGATGTTTACACCAATATTGATTTTTTTGATTATCTCTATAATCGCTTCAGCTCAAGAAGCAAGGCGAAAAAGTAACTCTTATGACTAAAAATAAAAAATTTGTTTTGATAGCTAGTTTCCCAGGGTCGATTCAATCATTTCGTGGCGCGTTAATAAGGGCTATTCAAAATAAAGGATATGATGTGCATGTCATCGTACCGAATATGCCTATGAGTTTACAAGATTCTTTTAAGATAAAAAACATTTCTGTACATCAAGTTAAACTTCAGCGAACCGGACTAAACCCCTTTGCAGATATTATTTATTTTTTTAAAATCTATAAAATATTGAATAAATTAGGGCCTGATTTTGTAATGGGATATACCATAAAACCGGTAATCTATGGTTCTTTAGCCGCATGGTTAGCTGGTGTAAAAAACACTTTTTCCCTGATCACCGGTTTAGGTTATGCTTTTACAGGAGAGGCTAAGGGTAAACGTAAGTTTATTCAAAAAATACTGCAGTTCTTATACAAGATTGCATTGAATACTAATGCAGGTGTATTTTTTCAAAATAATGATGATAAATGCTTATTCCAAAGCCTAGGATTAGTAACTACTAAAACTCCTATATCCGTTGTAAACGGTTCAGGTATAAATGTTGAAGATTTTCAACCAACTGCCTTCCCGTTATCCGTTGACTTTCTATTAATTGCACGATTACTTGGTGATAAAGGTATTAGAGAGTACGCGAAAGCTGCCAAAATGCTAAAGGAATCTCATCCTACTGCTACTTGTCGTCTTGTCGGTTTTGTAGATGATAACCCTGATTCGATACAAGAGTCTGAACTTCAATCTTGGGTTGATGGAGGTTATATCGACTTTTTGGGGCGCATGGATGATGTCAAACCTGCGATAACACAATCTGCGGTTTATGTATTACCGTCCTATAGAGAAGGCACGCCCCGTTCTGTGTTAGAGGCTATGGCGATGGGGCGGCCAATTATCACGACTGATGCACCAGGTTGTCGTGAAACGGTTGTAAATGGTGTAAATGGATTCCTTATACCGGTTAAAGATAGTATTGCTATATACAATAAAATGATTCAGTTCATTGAAGATAAACCTTTAGCCGAAACAATGGGATTGAAATCAAGGGAAATTGCTGAGCAAAAATTTGATGTACACAAGGTTAATGACTTTATGTTAAAAGAGATGAGAATTAAGTGATGAAAAGACTATTTGATTTTTTATCCTCTTTAATTGCACTGGTTTTGTTATCGCCTATAGTGATTTTAGTGGCTTGGAAGATTCGTAAAAACCTTGGCTCTCCCGTTTTATTTCGTCAAACTCGCCCTGGATTGAATGGAAAGCCATTTGAAATGGTGAAGTTTCGCAGTATGAAAGATGCGGTTGATGCTAATGGCAATCCGCTACCTGATGCAGAACGCATGACACCATTTGGTGACAAGTTACGTTCAAGTAGTCTAGATGAGTTACCAGGCCTTTGGAACGTATTGAAAGGGGACATGAGTTTGGTTGGCCCTCGTCCTTTATTGGTGCAATACCTCCCTCTTTATAACAAAGAGCAAGCTCGTCGCCATGACGTTCGCCCTGGTATAACGGGGTGGGCTCAAATTAACGGTCGCAATGCAATCAGTTGGGAAGATAAGTTCGCATTAGACGTTTGGTATGTAGATAACAGAACCCTTTGGCTAGATATTAAAATCCTTTTCTTAACGGTAAAAAAAGTCTTCGTTAAAGAGGGCATATCAGCTGATGGGCACGTTACCATCGAACCTTTTACAGGTTCACCGCATCAAGGCAATAACCAATCATGAAAAGCTGCGCCATTTTAGGGGCAAGTGGGCATGGAAAAGTAATCGCCGAGATAGCTGAACTTAATGGTTATCACAATATCGTCTTTTTTGATGACCGTTGGCCAAGCTTAAAATCCGTTGAACACTGGTCGGTGTCTGGTGATACAAGTACGCTGCTCTCTAATGTGAAAGAGTATGACCTGGCTGTTGTCGCGATTGGTCACAATGCGACTCGCTGTTCCAAACAGCGTGAATTGACTTCTGCGGGAGCGAACTTTGGTGTACTTGCTCACCCCAAAGCTGTAATAAGTAAGTACGCTAATATTGGTATCGGTTCGGTTGTTATGGCGAATGCGGTCGTTAACCCTTTTAGTCATATTGGCGTGAGCTGCATTATTAATACAGGCTCCACTGTTGATCATGACTGCAAGCTCGCTGAAGGTGTTCACATTAGTCCTGGTGTAAACTTGGCGGGTGGCGTTGAAGTTGGTAAAAATACTTGGATCGGAATCGGAAGCCAAGTGAAACAACTTGTTGTTATTGGATGTGATACCGTTGTTGGCGCAGGTTCAACAGTTATCAATAATGTTCCAAATTTTAAAACTGTTGTGGGCTCTCCAGCTCATGAGTTTATCAAATCATAAAAATTAAAACTGATTAGGTGACATCGTGCTTAATACATCATTTTCCCCATGGCCTTCGTTTACTCAAGAAGAAGCGGATGCCGTAAGTAAGGTTGTACTTTCAAATAAAGTAAACTATTGGACGGGTCAAGAAGGTCGTGAATTCGAAAAAGAGTTTGCGGCTTGGGTTGGCTGTGAATATGCAGTGGCTCTGGGTAACGGAACGCTCGCGTTAGATGTTGCATTAAAGGCATTTGGGGTTGGTCAAGGTGATGAAGTGATCACCACATCTCGTACTTTCTTAGCATCGGCTTCTTCTATTGTAACAGCTGGTGCGACACCTGTTTTTGCGGATGTTGATCTGAACAGTCAAAACATTACCGCTGAATCGATACAAGCGGTACTTACGCCAAAAACTAAAGTCGTGATTGTTGTTCACCTTGCAGGCATGCCTGCCGAGATGGATGCCATTATGGCGCTCTCTGAACAGCACGGCTTCAAGGTTATTGAAGATTGTGCTCAGGCACATGGTGCGAAATACAAAGGTCGCAGTGTCGGTACGATTGGTCATATTGGTGCTTGGTCTTTCTGCCAAGACAAGATCATGACCACAGGTGGCGAAGGCGGCATGGTAACCACTAACGACAAAGAACTATGGTCGTTTATGTGGTCTTATAAAGATCATGGGAAAAGCTATGATGCTATTTACAACCGCGAGCACCCACCAGGCTTTCGTTGGCTTCATGAAAGCTTTGGTACCAACTGGCGTATGACAGAAATGCAAGCGGTTATTGGTCGTATCCAAATTCAACGCATGGCTGAATGGACGCAAAAGCGTCAAGCAAACGCCGCTGTGATTGAAGCGGCGATGGCTGATCTTCCAATTGTTCGAAGTGTGGATATTCCTGAATACATTGAACATGCCGAATATAAGCA
This sequence comes from Vibrio sp. 10N.247.310.23, assembly GCF_041467155.1. Taxonomy (NCBI): domain Bacteria; kingdom Pseudomonadati; phylum Pseudomonadota; class Gammaproteobacteria; order Vibrionales; family Vibrionaceae; genus Vibrio; species Vibrio sp. 10N.247.310.23. Next base: position 201,605 of record NZ_JBFSTZ010000006.1, read on the forward strand.
TTATATGTTTATTCGCCCTGAGCACCTAAAACCAGGTTGGACTCGCGATAAAATTGTTGATGCGATTGTTGAGCAAGGTGTGCCTGCATACCAAGGCAGTTGTTCTGAAGTTTACCGAGAAAAAGCATTTGATGGCACAAACTTCAGGCCAGAAATACCATTAAAGAACGCAGTTGAGTTAGGTGAAACCAGCTTAATGTTTTTAGTGCACCCAACTTTAACGCAGAACGAGATTGAGAAAACGGCGGAAGTGCTTCGTGCTGTTTTACTTGAAGCGCAAGCTTAATAGCTTTCATGAGTAAAAAGGTTTTTTCTTTTGGTATTTTTGGTCTCAACATTATTGGCTTATTTGTTTGAGTTTCCAATACATGAGATGCCAGTTAGTTTAAAATCCTTTCTTAGACAGACCACAAACACCCCAATAAGTTAAAGTTGTCGAACTGTTGGGGTGTTTAGGTCAGTAACAAATTTAAGCTCGAAGTAAATGTTTGGGTTGGAGTTTGCACACTCTCCTTGTAAACCCTAACCATGTTCAATACATCCACTAATGCAGTCTCTGTGGTTTATTAAATACTCATAAATAAGAATAACTTTATGCAACGTCTAAACTTCATATGGCATCTTTCTCGTTTTAAAAAGCGGGTTATCAGTGTTTCTATTGATGCTTTACTCATTATATTTGCTCTGCACATTGCGTTGTGGACAAGGCTAGGCGATTTCCAATTTTTGAATGATGGCGACAACTTATTACTGACAGGCTTAACAGTAATAATGACGGTGCTTATTTTTACTAAATTAGGGCTTTATCGCGCAGTACTTAGGTATCTCACCTTTCAAGCACTGTTTGTGGTAACGGCAGGCGCAATATTGTCGGCAATCTCTTTGGCTCTGTTTGCCTATTACCTGCAAGAACCAGTCCCTCGTACGGTGCCTATTATTTACGGTGCTTATTTAGCTTTGTTATGTGGCGGCTCTCGTTTGGTGGTTCGCAATCTTGTCGCGACGACGTCGAAAGATTCACGTCAAGAAGTATTAATTTACGGTGCGGGCTCAGGCGGCCGACAGTTGGCTGTCGCGTTAAGAGCGTCTGAAAACTATCGAGTACGCGCGTTCATTGATGAAGATAAAACGCTCACCAATACGATGATTTTGGGTTTGCCCGTTATTGTATTAGACAAAGCGGAAAGGTTGATTGAGAAGCACGATGTTTCTAAAATCTTGCTCGCGATCCCAAGCGCTTCTCGCGCTCGCCGTAAGCAAGTATTGGATTTGCTGGCGCAGCTGCCCGTTGAGATTCAAACCGTTCCTGAAATGGCGGATATTGTGTCAGGTAAAGCAAAAATTGATGAGCTTACCGATGTACCTATCGAAGATTTGCTCGGTCGTGATGCAGTTGCACCTCAGCAAGCTCTGATGGAAGCCAACATCAAAGGCAAAGTGGTGATGGTGACCGGTGCTGGCGGCTCTATTGGTTCTGAACTTTGTCGTCAGATCCTTAAACAACAACCTAAAACATTAGTGTTGTTTGAAGTGTCTGAATTTGGCTTGTACCAAATTGATCGTGAGCTTTCTTTAGTTAAAGAAACCAAAGGTTACGATGTTGAAATCGTGCCTTTACTAGGTTCCGTTCAGCGCTCACATCGCTTATTGACCTCAATGCAGTCTTTTGGTGTCCAAACGGTTTATCATGCCGCGGCTTATAAACACGTTCCTCTTGTCGAGTACAACGTGGTAGAAGGTGTGCGTAATAATGTTTACGGCACTTACTATACGGCTAAAGCCGCTATTGAAGCGGGTGTTGAGTCTTTCGTGCTTATCTCGACAGACAAAGCGGTACGCCCAACTAACGTGATGGGCACCACCAAGCGTATGGCGGAATTAGGCCTGCAAGCTTTAGCTGAGCAAGAAAACCAAAAAGAGCACGGCACACGTTTCTGTATGGTTCGTTTTGGCAATGTACTTGGCTCGTCTGGCTCGGTTATTCCTCTGTTTAAAAGGCAGATTAAAGCCGGTGGCCCACTTACTGTTACCCACCGCGATATTACCCGTTTCTTTATGACCATCCCTGAAGCGGCGCAGCTGGTTATTCAGGCGGGCGCTATGGGTAAAGGCGGTGATGTGTTTGTTCTTGATATGGGCGAATCGGTCAAAATCACAGACCTTGCAGCAAACTTGATCAACCTTTCAGGCCTTTCTGTTAAGAATGAAGAGAACCCTCATGGTGATATTGAAATCCAGTTCTCCGGCCTGCGCCCTGGTGAGAAGCTCTATGAAGAGTTATTGATTGGCGATAATGTATCCCCAACCGCTCATGAGCGAATCATGACGGCACAAGAAGTGTTCTTACCGATTAATGAATATGACACGCTACTTGAATCTTTGGATTTTGCTTGTCATAACCTACAACATGATGCGATTCGCCAGCTTCTTCTCGATGCACCAACCGGGTTTAAGCCGACAGATGGGATAGGGGATTTGGTTTGGAATGCTGCTCAGAACCAAGAAGAGCTCCTTCTAGAGCCTAGAGCCTAGAGCCTAGAACCGATATTGGGTTCGGTTATTTGAATTATGACCTTCCGTTAGCGTGTTTTTTACACAATTCTTTCGAAGGTGTTCTGTTTATTGTCCATAATTACTATGAGCTTTAATAGCGATATGAGGCAGTAATCATGATAATAGATATTTCATCTAATCAAGAAATTGAAGAAAGTTTGGATCAAATATTGTGGGATGATTTTAGCTTTCAATATGTTACCAACAAAACCACAGTGATAGAGCAACCAGCAGTGCATGATCTAAAATCACAGGACGATGATGAAGAGCATGACACTGAGATTAATCTTCTAAACTGAAGAGCCGTGAGGCTACCGTTGTTCCGCTTTTTCAATATGGATGGTGGGGATATAAGTATTCATATCCCTACTTTACTCCCTTCTAAAATGACGCTTTTTTTCACATTCGATCATCCTACCTGCGCCCTTTCTTGATCTTCCGCTACAGTTTTGACTGTAAACTGTAGTAAAATTACGCTAATTTGTTTTTATACCGATTTATTTTGAATTGAACGAGGTCAGTCCTATGTCAGCTAAGAAGCCAATGGCTCTAGTGATCCTTGACGGTTACGGTTACCGTGAAGACAACCAAGACAACGCTATCGCGAACGCTAAAACACCAGTTTTAGACGGTCTTATTGCTAACCAACCTAACACGCTAATCTCGGCTTCTGGCTTAGATGTAGGCCTACCTGATGGCCAAATGGGTAACTCTGAAGTGGGTCACACCAACATTGGTGCGGGTCGCGTGGTATACCAAGATCTTACTCGTATTACTAAGTCAATTTCAGACGGCGAGTTCGGCCAAACTGAAACGCTAGTGAACGCTATCGATAAAGCGGTGAAAGCTGAGAAAGCGGTTCACATCATGGGCCTTATGTCTCCAGGTGGCGTTCACTCTCATGAAGATCACATCTACGCGGCTGTTGAAATGGCAGCAGAACGTGGCGCAGAGAAAATCTACCTACACGCATTCCTAGACGGCCGTGATACGCCGCCACGTAGCGCAGAAAACACACTGGCACGTTTCCAAGCGTTGTTCGCTAAGCTAGGCAAAGGCCGTGTGGCTTCGCTTATTGGTCGTTACTACGCAATGGACCGTGATAACAACTGGGATCGCGTTCAAGAATCTTACGACCTGCTGACTCAAGCAAAAGCAGAGTTCACATTCGACACTGCAGTAGCTGGCCTAGAAGCGGCTTACGCTCGTGATGAAAACGATGAGTTTGTAAAAGCGACTGAAATCAAAGCGGAAGGCGAAGAGTCTGCCGCTATCGTTGATGGCGATGCGGTTATTTTCATGAACTACCGTGCTGACCGTGCTCGTGAAATTACACGTGCATTCGTTCCTGATTTCGACGGTTTTGCTCGTAACGTATTCCCAGCGATCGATTTCGTGATGCTGACTCAATACGCAGCAGACATCCCGCTTCTATGTGCATTCCCACCGGCTTCTCTAGAGAACACTTACGGTGAATGGCTATCGAAGGAAGGTAAAACGCAGCTACGTATCTCTGAAACAGAGAAATACGCGCACGTTACTTTCTTCTTCAATGGCGGTATCGAAGACGAGTTCGAAGGTGAAGAGCGTCAACTTGTTGCTTCTCCAAAAGTAGCAACTTACGACCTACAGCCAGAAATGAGCGCACCAGAGCTAACTGAAAAGTTAGTTGCAGCGATCAAAGGCGGCAAATACGACGCTATCGTGTGTAACTTCCCTAACTGTGACATGGTTGGCCACACTGGCGTTTATGATGCAGCGGTTAAAGCGGTAGAGTCTCTAGACGAATGTCTTGGTAAAGTGGTTGAAGCAATCAAAGAAGCTGACGGCCAACTGCTAATCACAGCGGACCACGGTAACGCAGAAATGATGGTTAACCCAGAAACGGGCGGCATCCACACAGCACACACTAACCTACCAGTGCCACTTATCTACGTAGGTAGCAAAGACGTTGAGTTCAAAGAGGGCGGTAAACTGTCTGACTTAGCGCCAACGATGCTTTCTTTATCTGGTATCGCAATCCCGGCTGAAATGTCAGGCGATGTGATCGTTAAATAGTTGTTTGGCTCAGCGGTTCACTGAGCTTTAACGATTTTGAAAGCCCGCACTTAAAGTGCGGGCTTTTTTATAGATGTGAGATACGAGTAAGCGAGATGAGAAGAGCTTAAGAACGGATGCGTGATGTGAGATACGGGTAAACGAGTAGCGAAGAGCTTAAGGACAGGTATTGGGTAAGAAAAACATGCAGGGGAGAACATAAGGGCACGACCTTAAACAAAAGACGAAAAGAACAGTCTTGATGAATATCGAAAGAGTGACATTGCTTGAATGATTAGGTAGCTTAAGGCTCATACTATACTTATCTTTTACCTTATCTCTAGGCTGTTTATATGAACTCAAACCCAGACCGTTGGAAGCAACGACTGCAAAACTTAATGAAAGCGCAGCAAAGGCTTGAGAGAGCGTGCTCACAAGATAGCTACAATGAGTTAGAGCTCGCTGGGTTAGTACAAACTTTTGAATTTTCTTTCGAACTGACATGGAAGACCCTTAAAGACTTACTTGAGTTTGAAGGGTTTGATGTGGCTTCGCCGAGGAGCGTTTTTCGTACGGCCTTAGAAGCTAAGCACCTGTCTTCGGAGCAGTGTGAGATTATGCTTGAAGCACTCATAAAACGAAATTTATTGTCCCACACCTATGATGAGGAAAATGTCCTTGAAGCTCAGTCACTGATCTTAGAGTCATTTTCACCAGTGATAGGGCAAGTCACACTCTATTTAAAGCTTAAATGTGATCAAGAGGGTCAATGCGAACAAGAGGTTAAATGTGATCGATAGTTATTTGGTTAAACCAGACTCGGTCGGCCTTAAGCCTCATCAGTATCAGTTGATTGAGGATATTGTTTTGAGTCATGCCGCAGTCATTCATGCCTGGGTATTCGGTTCTAGAGCCCTTGGAACTTATAAAGATAACTCCGACATCGATATTGTTATCGAGGGGCATGGGATTTCGTTAAGTGTCGTCGCAGGCTTGCAAGATCGTTTAGAACAGTCGTCGCTTCCATTCAAGGTTGACTTGCTCGTTAAGCATAGAATTACATCGAATGAGCTACTTGCCCATATTGACACTTATGGGATTAAACTAAAGTAACCGAACGTATTATTATCAGCGTAACGGTGATGTTGATTCTTGAACCGATTGTTTACGTTTTGCCAGTTTATCTCGAATCTGAGTACCTGAATTGACTCGGCCATGTTTTTTATCATCAATAGAAAACGATAATAGTTTCATTAGCGCTATAGCTCCATCTCTACGCTTTCGATCTTCATAAGATTCAATCGTATCAGTGGACATTACCATCACCTCTTTGTATGAAATTTTAAATATAGACTATATGTTGTCTGGTGATAATGGCGCTTCTTGATGGCGAAATTTTATATTATTGATCTAGTGAGATAAGGTTTACTTCTTTTTATTTAAGATCGAACGCTCAAAATCTAACAACCACTCTTTGCGATTCATACCGCCGGTGTAGCCGGTTAATGTTCCATTCGCGCCGATGACTCTATGGCAAGGCACAACAATACTAAATGGGTTCTTGCCATTTGCACCACCCACAGCTCTTACTGCTTTTGGGTTATCCATTATTTTCGCTTGTTCACCGTAACTGATGGTTTCGCCATAAGGAATGGTTGTTAAAGCTTGCCAAGCTACTTTTTGAAAGTCAGTGCCTTTTATCGCTCTTAATGGCAAATCGAATTCTATTCGATGACCTGCGAAGTACTCATCTAACTGTTTCGCTGCCAGTTGGCAAAGGTCATCTGGATTGCTAATCATTAGCTCTTCGTGATTTACATGGTCAATTTCAATAAGCGACACACCATTGCTAACAATGATCATCTTGCCAATTGGTGCGTCATAGAACATTTTGTAAGTGGTGTCTTCCATGTCATCTTCCTTTTTTTAGTCTTTTTCTGCTCTCAAGCTCTTCGAATCTCGTAACTGCTCTTAAGCTCTTAAATCTTTTCGCATCCCGGTTACTCGCATCTCGTATCTGCTCTTATATCTTTTCGCATCCCGTATCTGCTCCTATATCTTTTCGTATCCCGCATCTGCTTTACCCCTTACACGAAGCGCAAACAAGTACCCTGAAATACCGCCGAAAATGTTCCCCAAGGCTAAGCCTATAAACAGCCCTTCGACACCATCAATTTGGCTGCCTATCCAAGCGAATGGCAAGGTAAAGACAAACAAACGCATGAAGCTCCATTGAAAGGCTTTGAGTGGTTGATGCATGGCATTCATCCCACTGATCAGCATCATCACAATGCCTTGGAATCCATAGCTAAAGGGCACGACTAACAGGTAATGCCACAATATGCCTCGGACGGATTCTTCTTGAGAGAACAGGGCAGCCAAAGGAATGCTCAACGGCACCATCATTAAGAAAATCAAACCTTGGAACATCACAGCAAAACGCATACTCAGAAACAGTGCCTTAAAACTGCGTTGTGGGTTGTTTGCGCCAAAGTTCTGCGCCATGAAAGGCGTAAGCGCCGAAGTAAGAGACATCAACACAATGATAAGAATGGACTCGATACGTTGCGCTGCGCCATACGCCGCCACGGCTTCAGTCCCTTGTTTGGCCAGCATCATCATGATGATAGCGCCGGCAAGTGGGTTCAGAGCGTTAGACAAAGCCGCTGGGGTGCCTATTTTTAAGATCTGTCGCCAGTCACTGACGATGTTTGTCAGCTTAGGCGGCGCAAGCAGTTTTTCTCGCACCATCAATACGTAGAGTGAGCCACACAACGCACCAAACCAACTGAAACCACTGGCAATCGCAGCGCCTTGAATCCCCAGTTCAGGAAAAGGCCCATACCCGAAGATGAGTAGCGGATCTAAAACGCCATTGATAAGGCCAGCCAGTAGCATGATCTTGGCGGGTGTTTTCGTATCACCGGTCGCTCGAATCGCGCTGTTGCCTGCCATGGGGATGACCAACAATGGGATCGCGAGATACCACACCGACATGTATTCCGATATCAGCGGCAACAACTCTTGCTTTGCTCCTAGCAGGGTAAACAGTGGTTCTAAGGCGATAATACCTAATGTAGACGCGCAGCCGACCAGAAGCAGAGCCAGCAATAAGCCATGACAGGTAAAGCGTGCTGCATTTTGTGCGCTGCCTTGGCCAAGCAATCGACCGATACATGTCGATAAGCCAATACCAATCCCCATGGTGATGCAGTTGATGGCAAAGGTGACTGGAAAGGTAAAACTCACCGCGGCTAAGGCTTGGGTGCCAAGCAATGAGATGAAGAAAGTATCGACGAGGTTAAACATCAAGATCGCCACCATACCGAATATGGTCGGTATGGTCATGGTACGCAATGTACTCTCAATTGGGGCAGTTAATAGCCCGTGCTTATCTTGCATGCAAAACGCCGATAGAAACCAAAAGCGTAGGATAAACAGATGCGGGATACGAGTAAACGAAAAGCAGGGAAAGATGAGGGGTGAGAATCTGCACTTTAGCTCACAATTTTTTCGTTCCCCCCTTGGGATCTTTCACATCGCCCCCAACATATTGTTTGACCCACGCTAATCGTGGCAACTATCAAAATTTAAATGGAAATTATCAGGAGATAAGACCGATGAATATCCGTCCTCTACATGACCGAGTTATCGTTGAGCGCCAAGAAGTTGAATCTAAATCTGCTGGTGGCATCGTTCTAACTGGTTCTGCCGCAGAAAAATCGACTCGCGGTATCATTCTAGCTGTTGGCAAAGGCCGCATTCTAGAAAACGGTTCAGTGCAACCGTTGGACGTAAAAGTTGGCGATACCGTTATCTTTGCTGAAGGTTACGGCACTAAATCTGAAAAAATCGACGGCAAAGAAGTTCTGATTATGTCTGAAAACGACATCATGGCGATCGTCGAGTAATCTATTTTTCATTTAACTCTCAGTAAAAGTTATCAGAGCCAGTATTGGATGATTCATATCGTCATTCCAGAAATGAGGAACGAATTATCTGGAATCTAAACAGAGTGCGATTTGAGTAGATTCTGAATCACGTTCGTCCCTCACTGTTCAGAATGACGCGATAACGCTGAGACGCCCCGAAACAAAGAATTTGAAAGGAAATTAAGATGGCTGCTAAAGACGTTAAATTTGGTAATGACGCACGTATTAAAATGCTAGAAGGTGTAAACGTTCTGGCTGACGCAGTAAAAGTAACGCTAGGTCCTAAAGGCCGTAACGTTGTTCTAGACAAATCATTTGGCGCACCAACGATCACTAAAGATGGTGTTTCAGTTGCACGTGAAATCGAACTTGAAGACAAGTTCCAAAACATGGGCGCGCAAATGGTTAAAGAAGTGGCTTCGCAAGCGAATGACGCGGCGGGCGACGGTACGACTACAGCAACAGTTCTTGCTCAAGCAATCATCACTGAAGGCTTAAAAGCCGTTGCTGCTGGCATGAATCCAATGGATCTTAAGCGCGGTATCGACAAAGCAGTTATCGCTGCAGTTGAAGAGCTAAAAGGCCTTTCTGTTCCATGTGCAGATACAAAAGCTATCGCGCAAGTAGGTACTATCTCTGCAAACTCTGACGCTACAGTGGGTAACATCATTGCTGAAGCGATGGAAAAAGTAGGCCGTGATGGCGTTATCACTGTTGAAGAAGGTCAGGCTCTACAAGACGAGCTAGACGTAGTTGAAGGTATGCAGTTCGACCGCGGTTACCTATCTCCTTACTTCATCAACAACCAAGAAGCGGGTTCTGTTGATCTAGAAAGCCCATTCATTCTTCTTATCGACAAGAAAATTTCGAACATTCGTGAGCTTCTTCCGACTCTAGAAGCTGTAGCAAAAGCATCTCGTCCACTTCTTATCATCGCTGAAGATGTAGAAGGCGAAGCGCTAGCAACACTTGTTGTGAACAACATGCGTGGCATCGTGAAAGTCGCGGCTGTTAAAGCGCCTGGTTTCGGTGACCGTCGTAAGTCTATGCTACAAGATATCGCTATCCTAACGGGCGGTACGGTTATCTCTGAAGAGATCGGCCTAGACCTAGAGAAAGTAACGCTAGAAGACCTAGGTCAAGCTAAGCGTGTAACTATCACTAAAGAAAACTCAACCATCATCGATGGCGCGGGCGAAGAAACAATGATCCAAGGTCGTGTTTCTCAAATCCGTCAACAAATCGAAGATGCAACGTCTGACTACGACAAAGAGAAACTTCAAGAGCGCGTAGCTAAGCTAGCTGGCGGTGTTGCAGTAATCAAAGTGGGCGCTGCAACTGAAGTTGAGATGAAAGAGAAGAAAGACCGCGTTGAAGATGCACTTCACGCAACTCGCGCTGCCGTTGAAGAGGGTGTGGTTGCTGGTGGTGGTGTTGCACTTATCCGCGCTGCATCTAAAGTTGCTGGCCTTGAAGGCGACAACGAAGAGCAAAACGTCGGTATCCGTGTTGCACTACGTGCAATGGAAGCGCCTATCCGTCAAATCACTAAGAACGCAGGTGATGAAGAATCTGTTGTTGCTAACAACGTTCGTGCTGGCGAAGGTAACTACGGTTACAACGCGGCGACTGGCGAATACGGCGACATGATTGCAATGGGTATCCTAGATCCAACTAAGGTAACTCGCTCTGCACTTCAGTTCGCAGCGTCAGTTGCTGGTCTTATGATCACAACAGAAGCGATGATCACTGATAAGCCACAAGATTCTGGCCCTGCAATGCCTGATATGGGTGGCATGGGCGGTATGGGTGGCATGGGCGGCATGATGTAATCATCCCCCTTTCTCTATAGCAGAGAAAGTCACACATAAGCTTTAGAAAACGGAGACTTCGGTCTCCGTTTTTTGCTCTTAAGCCTTATTTATTCGCATCCCGTATCTGTATTTCAGCTTCACCATCCCCCTTTTTTCCAAAGCTCCTTGGTCAGCCTGCCTTGTGCGTAAACTGTTGTTCATCAATTTTTTGCAGCATCATGTCACGCTTAAATGGTTTTGGAAGATAATCGTTCATTCCACACTCGAAGCAACGTTTAATATCATCATCGAGCACGGATGCCGTTAAAGCGAGGATATGTGTTGCCTGAAGTTGCAGGTTTTCTTCATAGCGCCTGATTCGCTCTGTTGCCTCAAAGCCATCTACATTCGGCATCATGCAGTCCATCAAGATAAGGCCGATGTCTTGATTATGCTCTTTATATAAATCAATCGCTTCTTGTCCATCATTGGCAACCCAATATTCAATCCCTAACTTATCTAAATTGATACATACCACCTTCTGATTTACGCGGTTATCTTCAACTACGAGGACTTTTTGACGTACAGTCGCTTCTATCGGCTCAGGTTGATGTTGAGGGGGTTGTGGCTGTGACCTTTCAAGTACGGAGTTCAACATGCTACTTAAGCGGGAACCGAGCATAGGAAGAGTCACATAGCCTGAGATAAAATGACACTCACTCATAGGATCACTAAGATTATCTTTCACTATGATGATTTTCACCTCTGGTGCTAAGCGATGCAGTGTTTTGGCTTGGTTAATATCTTCCATCAAAGCGATCTCTGGGAGGTCAGTTGCCGCCAAGTTTGTTTCGATTGATTTTAGTTGTGGTGAGTAACCAAGGCGGAACAAGTCATCGAGTAAAAGTTTCGATGGCGCATCTGAATAATAGACAACGGTTTGTTTACGATTTTTATGTTCAGAATGATCTGATGGCACTACGGTTAATTGGAAATGAAAGCAACTGCCCACGTCCTTCTCTGACTCAACGTTTATCGAGCCTCCCATCATTTCCACCATACGTGACGAAATACTAAGCCCTAATCCGGTCCCCGCAATATTGGAGGTGATGTTGGTATCTTCTTGGCAAAACGCTTTGAAAATGTGCTCTTGTTGGTCTGCTGCGATACCAATACCCGTATCTCGAACAGAAAACTCGACCACACACTCTGTTTCCAATGATGGAAGCCGTTTAGCGGTGAATACGATAGAGCCTTGTTCTGTAAATTTGATCGCATTTGAGGCTAAATTCATCAACACTTGGCGAATTTTATTCCCATCAACATGAATGTACTCTGGGAGCTCGCCATCAATTTCAACTTCCAACTTAATCTGCTTTTGATAAGCTTTAGAAGAAATCAGAGTCACGCTATCAAACAGCAGCTCTCTTAAGTCTGTCGTATGTGGATTAATTTCCAGTTTACCCGATTCAATTTTGGACAGATCGAGAACATCGTTGATCAACATAAGTAAGGTTTGAGAAGAGGTATAGATAGTCCCAAGGCAGTCTTTCTGTTCTGCGGATAGTTTGGTTTCTGCCAGTATTTCTGACATACCAATCACGCCATTAAGCGGTGTCCGTATCTCATGAGACATATTGGCAAGAAAGGCACTTTTTGCACGGTTTGCTTGTCGTGCTTTCTCTTGTGAAACAATCAATTGAGTTTCAAGTTGACTGGCACGCCACACAACATAAAGCAGCACCAGTAACGTCACCCCTCCTAATGCGGCTGTCGATAAGTAGCTGTACGACTTTATCTGCGTCAGGCTCTCTGCGATCTGCTTGGGTGTTTCGGTGAAAAGTAAGTTGAGCTCATCTTCAACATGATAAATACTGCTGGTGAGTTCTCCTTTGAGGCCGCTATCAGAGCTGTACCCGACACTCTTTAACCCTCGCTGCAATCGCCAAAAGTGGCGTTTAAAATTATTAAACGAAGCTAATGCACTGATCGTTCGGGAATTCTGTTCTATTTCATCTTGGATTTTGAACAATGAATCGACAATCTTATCTAATGTTGTCTGATCAAAATCGGTAAAGAACTGATACATGAGATCTTGTGTTTCTAAAGTCAATTCTTCAAGCTGCACATTATTGGATTCATGTACGAAGCGCTCAAGTGTCAACGCTGCATTTTTTAGTTTCTCAATGAGCCCAATTTGGTCCCTCTTGCCATGTATGCTGACTAACTCAAGGGCTAATAATGTAAAGGCGGTGTGGTACTCGTCGAGATACTCGACAACTTTGGCATAATTAAAAGAAATATTGAGGTCGCTTCGTACGATTTTCCCATCGATCTCAGCCAGCTTTTCGATCAGCTGACTTCGCTTTATATTGAGTTGTTCTTGAATCTCTGGTTGCCTTGTGGAAACAAACTGCTGCTCTTGTCGTCTGACAGAGAGCATAACGCTATAAGCTTCAGAAAGACTGAGCTGGAGATTAATCATGTCCTGCTCTTTGTTCTTCAGAGCATGGCTAACATAGATATAGAGGCCTAAAAATAACACGATAGCCAAAAAACCACGCGAAATAATCGCTTTAATGGTCTGTTTATTCGTAGGTTCCTTAATCATGCTATTCCCACTGTTTCATATCGTTCTATTCCTATATTAGAATTTAGTTTATTTTCAGAATTTTACGAACATTAGTTTTTGAATACCTGAGGTCTGTTGATCTTTTATCAATAAATTTTTTAGGATGACATCGCTTTAGATGCGGCAATAAGTGTGTGGGCTATAAGCTTGTGAAACATGTTGATTTTCTCGCCTAGATTTTTGTTTGGAATAATAAGCGTTAGAGCGGAGGTTTCGGTCTCTGTTTTTTTTGCTTTTCGCATCTCGTTCACTCGAATCCCGCATCTGCTCTTAACCATTGCTCTTTATGATTTAGCGGCTTATATTCAACAGTACAGTTATTACATTGATTTAACATGGGTAGCTGTTGAATAAAGGACAATAAATGCTTGATTAAAAATGGATTAATCAAGTGAACAATAAGTCAGTGGAGACTCCCCAATGAAAAAACTACTTTCAGTACTTGCTGTGTCTGCAGCAGTAATGGCACCGGCGGCATTTGCTTCTTCGCCTGTTATGTTTTCAACGATCAATGGCTTCAACGCACCTGACTCAGATGCTGTTGGCGGTGTGCGCTTGGCTTTACTTCACGGACAAGTGAACGACCTTAAAGGTCTTGATCTTGCTGTTGTTGGTATGTCTGAGACGCAAACGACCACAGGTGTGAACCTGGGTATTTTGGGTGCATCAAAAGTGAACCAAGAAATGACCGGTGCATCTCTAGGTTTCTTCAACTGGAACACGGGTAAAACAACGGGTGTTAACCTTGGTGCTGTGAACATTACTAATGATGTGAAAGGCGCGAACGTGAGTTTCGTCAACTACTCAGAAGGTAACACTATGGTTGATGTTGGCGCTGCGAACCTTTCAGAAGTGTCTACGGTTCAGGTTGGTATCTTCAACAAAACCAACAAAATCGAAGGCGTACAAGTTGGTCTGATCAACTGTGCTGACAACGGTTTCTTCCCGTGCTTCCCGATTGTAAACTTTGCTAAATAACGCTGTCGTTTAGCCTTTGGTTCTCCCATTGGCGAGCAACGTTCAGTTAGTGCATTAGCTTTTAAGCGCTAAGCCTATCAACGCCTAAACCCTTGTTTGGGCGTTATTACATTCAATTCTACTTCCACGATAAACTTCTCAAATTACCCAATAAGCATGTTGTTTTATATTTGTTGTTGCGATGTTTGAATTTATAGGTACAATGTGCGATAAATTCCCAATGATGATTTATATGCTTTGATTAACCACCATACCGTCGATTTTAAAAAGGCTTTCTTAGGCCTGACCGCCAGTTTTTTAGTAGTTTTGAGCTTGTTGCTCGTTGATTCAGCGGAAGAATCAGATAAACAGTATGGAATGGAGAACCAAGGCGTAACACGCTCTTTAGCGGAGCTCACACAGATCATAAATGCGCTTGAGTACAACATCACTGCGCTTTATCCACTGCATGGGGATACCTACGTATTCTCGCATGACAAAAAGATCGAGGGTGAGACGTGTTACTTCACCAGTGAGGAGCAACATGCCCCTCGTTTTGATTTTATGTTCTCTGGCCCTCGCGAGATGTGCAACCCGGAATCGGACCTTTATACCGAAGCGGGTAAGCGCCTGTTCATCGCGCCGACCATGGCTTATTTTGCCAATACCATTGATACCATCTCTGCGATTTATTTCATTTCAAAAGAGAAATTCATTATCTCTTCGCCTTCTGATTTTGCCAGTTACATTAAGGGCGACACCTTTGATTCGGTTGTGAATAGCAGGCCTTATTGGGTGAATACGATTCGCTTTGGCTTAGCTCAAGGGCAAGACCAAGTGGTGTATACCGGCCAATATGATGATCACTTAACAGGTCAGAAAGTGGTGACCTTAACCAAAGGAATCTACGTTAATGGTGAGTTTAAAGGGGTATTGGGTGTCGATGGTTATGTCTCGAACCTAGTATCGAACCCTACCCATGGCTATAAAGTCACCAGTACTCGAGGCGCAAACAAATACGGGTTTATGGATTTTACGTATTCCAAGCCTCTGTATGTTGATGACATTAACACCCAGCTATATCTGAGTATTGAAGAAGATAAGAGCGAGCACTTTCTGCATGTATTGGAGATGGAGAAGATTCAGCTTTCGATACTGTTGGTTTTGTATCTGCTCTCGGTTTTATGGCTATGGCGCTTCTATACAAGACAAGAGCACCAGCGTTTAAATGAGCTAGCAATGCGCGACCCATTAACGGGCTTGCTGAATCGACGTGGTTTTGAGGCTCGATTACTGGCGCAAGATGAAGAGCCGATTATTGGTGTTGGCGTGTTTGATATCGATGATTTCAAAGTCGTTAATGATCAGCATGGCCATAAAGTGGGGGACGAGGTGATTTGCCATGTTGCTCGGTTGATGCTGAACAGCGTTAGACAGCAAGATATCGTGGCTCGATTTGGTGGCGAAGAGTTTGTTGTCGCGATTACGGGTGAATCGTCTGAGTTGCTTTCATCGATCTTTGAGCGAATTCAAAACGACATTAGCCTACAGAGTTATCGATGCCCTACGGGTGACAAGATTAGTATCTCAGTGCCTGGTGGCGCGACGCTTTACTCTTTGTATAAGTTCGACAGCGTAGGGCACTTGTGGGAAAACCAGAGTATTCGTTCGTCTGATGAGCAGCTCTATAAGGCAAAGGCTGCGGGTAAGAATCAGGTGTGTATTCAGGTGTATTAAGTTCTCCCAAAATAATGCGAAGCCTAGTCGTTTGACTAGGCTTCTTTGTATCATTGGCATTACCACTAAGGCTATCAAGTGCTGCGCTATTTCTTCACGCGACCTTTTCGCATCCACTTTTGGTGAACGCCACGACGTAAGCTTTGGAAGCTGTTTTCCACTTTATCGACACCAAGCAGAATCACTAGCGCCATTAGCGTGATAATGACCGATTGGGAAAGATGCCCTAGTGCGATCATCATACCTAATGCTGCGAGTACCCAGATAATTGCGGCTGAAGTCACGCCATGAATCTTGCCATCCAGTGTCATCATTACACCAGCCCCAAGAAATCCAACACCCGTAATTATCTGACCAAGCACACGAGCTTGATCGAGTGTGTTAGGGGAAAGGCTAATCGCCATCGTAAGGAAGAAATAGGTACCACTGATGATCAGAATCGACGTTCGGATTCCGACGGGTTTACCGCGTGTTTGCCTTTCGATTCCGATTAAAGAACCACACAGCATGCATGCAGCGAGGCCTGCCCAGCTAAAGGGGGCAAGGTTGAGAGTTTGTTCTATAAATTGTGACATATCACCCCTCCTAAAAATTTAGAATAGAGCCGAGTATGCTAATAATAGACCGGACGATCGAACAAAAACTTTTTGTCTTAACGATTGATAAAGATTACTTAAAACCTAGCAGCCGCTTGTTGTTAAGGTGAAGGCTGGTGTCGTGGTCTCTGTCGCTTCTTGGTACTCAATACGATAAGAAGCGACCATTGCTCTAGATAGAGTTATTCAATATGTAGGTCGAGTAGTGTCTTACTAGTGCGGCCGCCAATTTCACGAGTTAACTTAGGTACGAGGTAGCCAGAAACCTCAGAGATTAATCCCTTAAAGTGACGCTTGGCTTCTTCATCTGAAATATAGAAATGAGCGGCGCCCTGAACCTTATCAAGTACATGCATATAGTAAGGTAAAACACCGGCGTCGAATAGCTTTTCGCTTAATTCTTTCAATGAGTTAGCGTTGTTATTTACACCTTTTAGCATCACGCCTTGATTGAGCAGAGTAGCCCCAGTTTGCTTTAGCTTATGAAAGGCTTGCTTGAGTTCTAAGTTAATCTCGTTGGCATGATTAATATGGCTCACCATCACCACATTGAGGCGAGTTTGAGCTAACAATTGGCACAGTTCATCCGTTACTCGAGCGGGAATCACAACCGGTAATCGGCTATGAATTCGAACTGTTTTCACATGTGGAATTTGTGCGATAGCATGAATTAGCCACTCTAGTTCGCTGTCTTTTGCCATCAGTGGATCGCCACCCGACAAGATAACTTCGTTGATCTCTGGGTGAGCAGCCACATAGTCTAGGCTGGTTTGCCAAACAAACTTCGAGCCCTTGTTATCTTGGTAAGGGAAGTGACGACGGAAGCAGTAGCGGCAGTTAATCGCACAACCGCCTTTTACAATCATCAGTGCACGATTTTTGTATTTGTGCAGTAAGCCCGGAATTGCATTTTCTTGTTCTTCCAAAGGATCGGCGGAATAGCCTTGGTGTACCTCAAACTCTTCGCTTAGCGGTAAAACCTGTCGTAGCAATGGATCGTGTGGGTTGCCTTTTTCCATTCGTTCGACAAAGCTAAGAGGTACCCGAAGTGCAAATAACTCACGAGCAGCGAAGCCTGCTTGCCATGGTGTTGGGTCTATTTCCAATGCCTCAAGCAGTTTTGTCGGGTCAGAGATCGCATTCGATAGTTGTTTGAGCCAGTTTTGCTCAACAGATTCGACTTTTCGGGTTATGATATGCGGCATTGAAATTAACTCAAAGATGTGGAAGAGAAAATCATGGCGTCAGTAAGCACCAATGAATTCAAAGGCGGTTTAAAATTCATGATGGATAACGAGCCTTGCTCAATTATCGAAAATGAATACGTTAAGCCAGGTAAAGGCCAAGCGTTTAACCGTGTTAAACTTCGTAAACTGCTGTCAGGCAAAGTGTTAGAGAAAACATTTAAGTCAGGCGATACAGTAGAACTAGCGGACGTTGTAGACGTTGAACTAGGCTACCTATACAGCGATGGCGAATTCTACCACTTCATGAACAACGAAACATTCGAGCAAATCGCTGCTGATGCAAAAGCAGTAGGCGAGACTTCTAAATGGTTAGTTGAAAACGACGTATGTACTCTAACGTTGTGGAATGATAACCCTATCACAGTAACTCCACCAAACTTTGTTGAGATCGCAGTAACAGAAACCGATCCTGGCCTTAAAGGCGACACACAAGGTACTGGCGGTAAGCCTGCAACTCTAGCAACAGGCGCGGTAGTTCGCGTACCTCTATTCATCGCTATCGGTGAAGTTGTTAAAGTTGATACTCGTACTGGCGAATACGTTGGTCGTGTGAAGTAATTGACTTCAAGTATCTGAAAAAGGTCGCTTAGGCGGCCTTTTTTTGTATCCCAAGATCAGATTCGCGTAAACGAGATGCGGGATGCGAGATACGAAGAGCTGGAAAATCAAGAGTGAGTAAGCCAGATGCGATTCACCTTGGTTACAAGGCTACATTATGTGACTAGTGTCATATTTTGGTTGTATTCTGGATGAAAATCAAAAATTTTATCTAACTTATAGATTTACAAGGTGTTGTTGGCGTTTATATATCGCAACAAAAATCTCTCAATTCAATATGTGACTGTTTAATATTGATTTTGTGAATGTGTGTGGTGGGAAGGGAAGCTGATTACAATATTGTTAGAATGAGTAGAGTCTACTAGCTTTATACGCGATGTTATTAAGCAACTATGTGGGTATTGATATGAGACTTGATGCAATTAAGTTGGCTCTTGGTTTGGTTAGTATCGTCGGGCTTTCAGGATGTGATGACGATGATACAACCGTGTCAACCACGACTCCGAGTGAGACTCCCTCGACTCCCAGCTCCCCAGCTGAAACGACTAAATACAGTGTGACTGCAATTGATGGTTATTTACGTCATGCTCGAATTTGGTTAGACCTTAACGGTAACTACGTCTTAGACGACGGTGAGCCTAATGCTATTTCTGGTGATGGCGGAGTTGCAGATTTAGACGTCACCGATGTCGACAACCCTGAACAGTACCCTGTCGTTGTGCAAGCGATCTCCGGGCAGACGATTGATGAAGATGAACCTGATGTTACGGTGTCTGACGACTATATTATGTCAGCCCCTCCAGGTGAAAAAGATGTCACCCCTTTGAGTACGCTAGTTCACATATTGATCGAGCAAAACACTACAGATTCTGACGATGCTGCTGCGGTTGAAGCAGCAAAGCAAGCTGCCATTCAGCAAGTCGCTGATCAGCTAGGCTTAGATGAAGATGAAATCTTAGGTGATTTTGTTGAGTCAGGTGTTGAGGCTGCCGCTTATGCCGCTGAAAACTTGGTTGATTCAAATGTTTTGCCTTCATCTCCTCAAGAGTTGCAAGAAGTTGCTGAAAGTGAAGATAAAGGGACTAAGTTTATCTCTGTGACTGCATCTGTGAATAATGAAATCAAAAAGAAAATTGAAGAAGTTGCAGGTGATAGCGATAAGACATTTGATAATGTTGGTGGTGCGACAGAGGGTGTCGATTTTTCTAATGACACAGATGATGACGGCGTCCCCAATGACTTAGATGACTTTCCGAATGATCCCGATGAAAGTCTGGACTCCGATGGTGATGAGATCGGTAATAATGCCGACCTAAATGATGATACGGTGGACGGAGAAGATGACATCTACCCTGATGCCAATGATGCGTTTCCGACGGATCGTTCTCGTGCTGGTGACCATGATTCGGATGGGGTAGACAGTATTGATGATGTCTTCCCACAAGATCCAACTGAGTGGGCTGATAATGACTCTGATGGCTATGGTGACAATCAAGATGTATTTGATAATGACCCAACCGAATGGGCAGATACGGACGGTGATGGTGTTGGTAATAATGCCGATGAATTCCCATCGGATCCCAACGAGTCCTTAGATACGGACGGTGATGGCGTTGGTAATAATGCCGATGAATTCCCAACCGATGCGACCGAATGGGCAGATACGGATGATGATGGCTTAGGCGATAACGAGGATGACCCGTATCCAAACGATACGGATAACGACAGTTACAACAATGATGTTGATGAATTCCCAACCGATGCGACCGAATGGGTCGATGTGGACGGTGATGGCGTTGGTAATAATGCCGATGTTCATCCAGAGGATGGAAATAAGTCAATTGCTGATGTTGTGGCCAATGTTAGTGCAACTGATGTAGCAGTTTTAAACATAACAGATCGCGATATCATTACACTGGATATTGAGGTCGAAGAAATGGTTGAGACACTGAATAGCGGAGAGATTGTTACCACCATAACTACTCAATATATCACTGCTGATGACGTGGTATATGGCACGACACAAAGTGTCGATCACCTGTTAAATGATGACTTTACTCGTATCCAGACCTTTGCGTACGACTATAACCTCGATGGTACTGCACGTTACGAAGGCATGTCTCTTGAAATTGGTACTAGAACCGAAACAAGCGAGACGTATTGGCGCTATATCGATGAGGGTGATGCATCTCTTGAGGGCGGTTTCGGCGGTAATGGTCGTGTCTATGAACAAGGCGTAGCCTTAACATCTAGAGTTCACCCAAATGACTTATCTCAAATAGATACAATACATAGTGTATCAGTGGAATTTGAGGACGTCGCAGAGGGCGTTCAAGCGGTCGAAACGTTAACCGAATACACGGTAAATGGCTTTGATATCGACGATGTTCAAACCCATCAAGCTCAATGGGTTCAGACTTTAACCACTGTAACGCAGGATTACGTGCAGAGTTTCGTGGAGTCTAAGCAGGACTGGGGTGCAGACGGTTACATCAATGTTGAACTTCGATTTAATAATATCCCTGATGGTAGCTATGTCTACGAATATTCGACACCAATATGGGCAAACCCACAAGATGGTGAATTCCATGAGTACGCAGACTTTAACTTTAATGATGGCAAATGGGACGATCTCACAGCGTACTGGAATTACTACCGCAAAGAGGTACTGATTAATGGTGATGTTCTTGAAAGTGGAGAGCGTACGGTTCTAGACGAGGAGACGAATACTCAACTTATTGTCGATAGTGATCCAAAAAATACTTTGTTCAATGAATGGAATGCAGTGTCTCGCTCTGTTAGTGATGTGGAAGAAAATAAACACATAGAGTGGCAGCACTACCCATTAACTGATTATTCATTTACGACTGACACAGATAACGTCGGACAGGCCTATCGCGTTTACCAGAAACAATCTAATGGCCTTTGGGTTGCTACCTCATTTGATGAGTGGGGAACACAAGCTGTTGTGGATCTACCACAACAGGTAGAGGATGCCCGTGTTGCTGGCACAGAGTTGGAGCTTATTGATGACCAAATCATTCCAGGCCTGAGCCGATACGCTACGCTGTTACCTACAAGCAGTTTCCAATACGATGACAATGGGCCAATTCAATGGCACGTCGTAACACAAGACTATCTGTTCACTGATACTGGTATTCCAACACTGGTTACACTGGATCTTGGTGATAGTGGTGTGGTTCCTGGTTCGTTTACCGGAGTGAATGATGTTGATATGGTGCTTATGGTCCCGGATGTTGAGAATCCTTGGCCTTGGCACAATGCTTACTATCGCAGGGGCATAGACACTTGGAGCATGGACCTAACGGAGGAAGCGTTTAGTTGGCATAACAGTCTAGGAGTGTTCTTCTTAGACGAGACAGCTGCGCAAGATTATCTTGCAGAGTTTTTAAATCAAGATAGCGACGACGATGGCTTTAAAGACTACGAGGATGCTTTCCCTAATGATCCAAATGAATGGGATGATAGTGATGGTGACTATGTTGGCGACAATAGCGATGCCTTCCCTTATGACTCATTAGAGTGGGCGGATTCTGATAGTGATGGTTTAGGCGATAACCATGAGAATGCAACCGAAGGTTTAGATCCGAATAATGCTGATTCAGATGAAGACGGCGTTTATGACGGTGAAGACCTTTATCCAACCGACCCAAATAAGTGGACTATTACCGCCCAAGAGTTTGCGGAGCAAGAGGGGACTCTTTACGGATTCTTCAGCGATTGGAGCGAACTATCGTTCGTAGATATTCTGTTTAAAGAAACCTTGAGTTATGGCGGTGATACGTTAACCCTTACGGAACTCATACAGTACCGTGGTGATCAATCCTTTATCCAGCTACCACTTGAAGCTGAGGGGGACGTACAGCTCACTGAAAACGGCTGGCAAACTCCGGTAGGTTATACGATAGACTTCTCTGGAGAGCAACTTATTGCCTATCCAGAAGACAATTCCAGTTTCTATTATTCAGTAGAATCAGAAGTGGTAAACCTATCGGGTATGGCATTGTATGAAGTCTACTTTGAGTGGTTCGACTTCATGGAAGAGGCGAGGTTCGCTGAAGGCTCACAAGCGGTAATGTTTACCTTCTCTCCAGCCGTAAACCAGTACTTCCTATGGGAGGGTGGTAGTCCGTACGTGAGGTTCTCTGACGTCGGTTATGATACGGATGGTAGCTCTATTACAAGTCTGGACGACATTATTGTGTCGCAGTCGGTCGGTGAGTCGGTTTCCACAGATCTTACTACCTCTGTTGGCCTCTATCTAGACTTTGATATCGAGTTAGTGAGTGATGGCACGGCGCATTATTACTTCTTTGATTGGGACGCAGGAACGGCAAGTCGCGTCGCTACTGCGGATTACTTACGTTACACATTACACGGTGAAGATATCGTCGAATTTACCGTACCAGTTGAGGCTATGCCCTACATGGGAGAGGGGGATACGCCTACCATGATCTTTAGCATGTACAATGGTGAACTTACGGTAGGTGAGATTGAGGCGCCAAGTGCTGAACCGTCGGACGATACTATGTACGCTTTCAATGGTATTGCCGCACAGTCTATAGAAGATGGTGTAGTGTTGAGCGATTACCTATTTACCTGCTACTTGGGTGATAGCGATGATCAGTCAAGCCCAATCATGGCTGACTATGAGCTTGCGATTACGGATTGTGGCGGTCGAACTCACATTACCAGCGAAATGGTCGAGGGTCTAAACTTCCAACGCGTTAAAGGCAATGGAAATACTCGTGACTACTTGTTCAATGCTGATGGCACAGTGCATGTATTGAAGGGAGAGGGCGGTAACTATACTGACGATTGGGTCATAGAAGATGGCTTGGTTAAGATCAGCTATTCTGATGAATCGGAGAGCTTCACGACTTACTGGGCACTGTTAGATTCGTTGGATGATACGTGGTCAATCAAGTTCTATGAGAACGAAGTTGTGGACGGTCAATCAAGTAGCTATATCTGGATGGATACTATTATTCAACAAGATCGTCCGATTGTGCTTGAAGAGTGCTACATCGGTGATGCAGAACCTGTTGAGGGGCAACCTATCCCGAGTATGAGTGACTACGAAACGGCGATCACGGATTGTGGCGGTCGAACTCACATTACCAGTGAGATGGTCGAGGGTCTAAACTTCCAACGCGTTAAAGGCAATGGAGATACTCGTGATTACTTGTTCAATGCTGATGGTACTGTACATGTATTGAAGAGTGAGGGTGGTGACTATATCGATGACTGGGCCATAGAAGATGGCTTTATTAAGGTTAGCTATTCTGATGAATCGGAGAGCTTCACGACTTACTGGGCGTTATTAGAGTCAATGGAGCAAACTTGGTCAATTAAGTTCTTCGAGGAAGAAACGTTAGGCGGTGTGACTGAAAGTTGGATATGGGCAGATACCGTGGTGCAACAAGATAGAAACGCTCTGCAGTTTGACCCGACTAACTTGGTATTGATGGAGTACGATGGTAACACCCTCTTTTTCCATGATAACGGCAGTATGAGCTATATCGGCAATGATGGCACTGAGACCTATGGGAACAGTTGGATGAAAACTTCAGCTAATACCATGATGATAACTTATGAAGATACCTCAACCGAGCAATGGGTACTTTTATCACAAACTGATGATGAATTAACTATCTCTAGGGATGGTTCAGAGGAGGTGCTTACAAATGTTACCTACGAGGGAACAGTAACGGTCTGTGAGGATGGTGATTCACCGTGGGATGATTTTACGGACCAACCCTCTGACTTTGGCACTCGTTCGGACTATGACAGCGCAGTCGCCAACTGTACCGTTGGTGGTGCTCAGTTTATAGAGTCTGATTTCACAGGTAATGGCAGTGAAAGTTCTCGTTGGGAGCTCATCGATCTTTGGGAGATAAATGGCACCGTCATGGCTGTAGTTGAAGAAGAGGTTGTGTTCCATAGTAACGGTACTGGCTACTTTGACGATGATGAGGGATTGTTCGGGTTCGATTGGGTGATTTTGAATGGTGAGGTGACCTTAACCATAACCGAAGAGGAATTTATAGGAGCCAAAGACACCTGGAATAAGGTTGATCAAGATGGAGAGTATATTACGACTAAATCCTTCTGGAGCGATCCAACCTGGAGCAACCCTGCGCCGGCAGAGGGAGAAGCGGAGATAACCTCAGGTGTGATGCGATTTGTGGGGTTTGAATAGCCGTAACGCATAGACTTATCATCTAGCATAGAATAAACGCCTAGGGTCAAACCTAGGCGTTTTCTATTTAACTGTTAAATCATAAAAATGAAGATAATAGACAGTGCGCTGATTAGGCCTGCGAAGAAGTAGCAGCCAACTTTACCCGCAACACCGACATGGAACTTAAGGTCGTGCATGCCGTGGTGAAGACGGTGCATTGCGTGCCACATTGGCAGTGCTAGCGTACCGATGATGAATAGCGCACCGATAATGCTGGTGGCGAATTCAGACACACGCTCGTAGCTCATTGCGTCAGCATCAATGATGCCCATTGGCACTAAGATACCTAACACTAGAACCGTGATTGGTGTGATCATCGCAAACCAAGTACCGCCAGCGCCAAATAGGCCCCACCAGATTGGCTCATCAGAGCGTTGTGGGTTGTGGTTAACAGGTTTTACTTTGTAATTTGTGTTCATAACGAAAGCTCCTTACACCACAACAAGAACGATTAAAGAAATAAAAGCCACCGCTGCCCACTGGGTCAGTACGATGATTTTTTTATCAACCAATTTGCCTTTAAGACGGATTGGCATTACTTGAGGCATCATGCTGAAGAAGGTTTGAGCGTGCAGCAAGCTGCCTAGCAGTGCCACGATGTTGATACCAACAACGATAGGGTTAGCCATAAAGCTCAACCAACCAGCCCAAGCTTCAGGCCCTTTCACTAGTGCACCCAAACCGAAGGTTAGGAACAGAGTGAATAAAATCAAAGGCAGTACAGTCGCTTCACGTAGCATGTAGAAGCGGTAGAACGGATGGTTGCTCCACCACGTTCTCTTCATCTCACGAACATAAGGCTTACGATTGCTCATATTATGCCTCCTCTGCTGTTTTTACTTGCGATCCATCAGGCTTGAACATCGAAATAACTAAGTCCATTGAAGACTCAACTTTGCCTTGGTTTACTGCAGCCGCTGGGTCTACTTTCTTCGGACAAACGTCAGAACAGTAACCTACAAACGTACAGCCCCAAGCGCCGTTGTCGCCATTGATAAGCTTCATGCGCTCAGCTTTACCATTGTCACGGCTATCTAGGTTGTAGCGGTGAGCAAGAGCAAGTGCCGCAGGGCCAATGAACTCAGGGTTTAGACCAAACTGAGGACATGCTGCGTAACACAAACCACAGTTGATGCAGCCAGCGAACTGTTTGTATTTCGCCATTTGCTCTGGAGTTTGGATGTTCGTGCCGTCTTCTGGCTTACGGTCGTTACCAATGATGTAAGGCTTGATTGCTTCAAGGCGTTCGATGAACGGTGTCATGTCGACAATCAAATCTTTTTCGATTGGGAAGTTAGCCAAAGGCTCAATCTTGAAGCCATTCGGGTAATCACGTAAGAAGCTCTTACATGCCAGTTTTGGCACGCCATCAACCATGATGCCGCAAGAACCACAAATCGCCATACGACAAGACCAACGGTAAGACAGGTCTTTATCTAGGTTATCTTTGATGTAACCAATCGCATCAAGTACCGACATGGTTTCATCAAATGGTACTTCAAAGGTTTGAAAGTGAGGTTCTGCATCGTGCTCAGGGTCATAACGCAGGATTTCAATTTTTTGGATTCGATTCGCTGACATTATGCTTGCTCCTCTTCGCTCTTCTTCGCATTCTCTTCTGCTGCTTTTTCAGCGGCAGCGGCTTTCTCTGCAGCTTCACCGTACAGACGAGCTTTAGGTTGAGATTTGGTGATCTTAACGCCGCTGTAGTCGATGGTTGGTGCTGCATCTTCGTTGTAGAAAGATAGAGAGTGTTTCAGGAAGTTTACGTCATCACGTTCTGTGCAGTTGTCGTCTAGACGTTGGTGTGCACCGCGAGACTCTTTACGAAGGATCGCTGAGTGAACCATCGCTTCTGCAACTTCAAGACCGTAACCCACTTCGATAGCGTAAAGTAGGTCAGTGTTGAATACTTTGCCTTTGTCTTTAATGCTGATCTTCTTGTAGCGAGCTTTCAGTTCAGTGAGTTTGTCGATGGTCTTTTGCATCAAGTCTTCTTGACGGTAGATACCACAACCCGCTTCCATGGTGTGACCCATTTCAGTACGGATATCAGCCCAGTTCTCGTCGCCTTCTTGAGCCAAGATGCCTGCGATGCGATCTTCAACCGCTTTCACTTGCTTAGCGATAGACTCTTCGTTCCAGCCTTTGAATTCAGCAGCGCGTTTCACCGCTTCTTCACCAGCAACGCGGCCAAATACCACGAACTCAGCCAGTGAGTTAGAACCTAGGCGGTTTGCACCGTGTAGGCCAACTGAAGCACATTCACCAACGGCGAATAGGCCTTTAATACGAGTTTCACAGGTACCGTTAGTTTCAATACCACCCATGGTGTAGTGAACGGTTGGACGAATTGGGATCGGCTCTTTTGCTGGGTCTACGTTTACGTACGCTTTTGCTAGCTCACAGATGAACGGTAGACGCTCTTGTAGGTACTCTTCACCAAGGTGGCGAAGGTCAAGGTGTACGACATCACCAAGTGGGTGCTTGATGGTGTTGCCTTTCTGCTGCTCGTGCCAGAATGCTTGAGAAACTTTGTCACGAGGACCCAGTTCCATGTATTTGTTTTTCGGCTCGCCCACTGGAGTTTCAGGGCCCATGCCGTAATCTTGCAGGTAACGGTAGCCGTTCTTGTTGACGATGATACCGCCTTCACCACGACAACCTTCGGTCATCAAGATGCCAGTGCCCGGTAGGCCTGTTGGGTGGTATTGAACGAACTCCATATCACGCAGTGGTACACCGTGGCGATAAGCCATTGCCATACCGTCGCCAGTTACGATGCCGCCGTTGGTATTACAGTGGTAAACACGACCTGCGCCACCGGTTGCTAGAACAACAGATTTTGCTTTGATGGTAACAAGCTCACCTTCAGACATGTGAATCGCGATTAGGCCTTGTACTTCGCCATCTTCAACGCCGCTCTGGTTTTCTACGAGAAGGTCCACCACAAAGTACTCATCAAATCGTTTGATTGTGTCGTACTTCATCGAAGTCTGGAACAGAGTATGAAGCATGTGGAAGCCGGTTTTATCCGCTGCGAACCACGTTCTCTCTACTTTCATACCGCCGAATCGGCGTACGTTTACTTCACCGTTTTCTTTACGACTCCATGGGCAGCCCCATTGTTCCATTTGGATCATTTCGCGAGTCGAGTTTTCAACAAAGTATTCAACAACATCCTGTTCACATAGCCAGTCGCCACCGCCAACAGTATCGTTGAAGTGGTTATCTAGGCTATCTTCGTCTTTAATTACCGCTGCTGAACCGCCTTCTGCCGCTACCGTGTGCGAACGCATTGGGTAAACTTTAGAAATCAGTGCTACTTCCAGTTCAGGATTAGCTTCAGCCGCAGCAATAGCTGTACGAAGACCAGCGCCGCCTGCGCCGATGACTGCGATATCTGTGGTAATTGTCTTCACAGTTATTCTCCAGTGTGATGCGGAGTATTCCGCTTGTTATTATAAAAAGCCTATTTAGGAGGTTCTAAATTGTAGGAACCATTTAGCACCCCTAAGCCTTAAGTGGTAGGTTCAGTGTAAGAGAGGAAGGTATTCGAAAAGTTGATGCATTTGGGTTTTTAGGTCGGTAATGCATATGGAGGCATAGAAATTATAGGTTATGTGACTGCAATCACGGCAATGAATCGTTGATAACGATTAACCCACAGGACGGGTGTTAACGGCTTGTTGAGTATGATTTTTGTTATCAATGTTGATGTGAAATATGTATTGATAATTGTATTGTAGAACGTAATTTTCTGGCTTCATTAAAACAACATTTTGCTTTCACGAATAGAAAGATAGAAGCTTACAAAAGCGATGAAAGGTGGTAATTTTCGTCGCCTAGAATTCAGTAATATGGAACTCAATAATGCACTCTACATGGCAACCGGCCGCAACCATTAAACAGTTAAAGCAACGTGCTGATATCCTTAATCAAATTCGTCAGTTCTTTGCTGAGCGAAACGTGATGGAAGTGGATACGCCTGCGATGAGCCACGCCACGGTGACGGACGTGCATTTGCATACTTTCAAAACTGAATTCGTAGGGCCGGGTTATGCGCACGGTCAGCCTCTGTTCTTTATGACTAGCCCTGAGTTTCATATGAAACGTCTATTAGCGGCGGGCAGTGGCTGTATTTACCAAATTTGTAAGTCTTTCCGTAACGAAGAAAATGGCCGTTACCACAACCCTGAGTTCACCATGTTGGAGTGGTATCGCGTTGGCTTTGATCACCATGACCTGATGGATGAAATGGATTTGCTGTTACAGCAGGTACTTAAATCGGGCTCAGCAGAGCGAATGACTTACCAACAAGCCTTTATTGACGTGTTAGGTGTGTGTCCACTGGAAGATTCGATGGCTACGCTAAAGCAAGCCGCAGCAAAACTTGGGCTCAGCGATATAGCTGACCCTGAAGAAGATCGTGATACCTTGCTGCAGTTGCTGTTTAGTATTGGGGTTGAAGCCAAAATAGGCCAACAAGTCCCTGCGTTTGTTTATGACTTTCCGGCTTCACAAGCGGCATTGGCTAAGATTAATCCTGAGGACCCGCGAGTGGCGGATCGCTTTGAGGTGTACTTTAAAGGGATTGAATTGGCAAACGGCTTCCATGAATTAGATAAGCCACAAGAGCAGCTCAAGCGCTTTGAAGATGACAATGCCAAACGTATTGAGATGGGCTTATCGCCTCAACCGATTGACCATCACTTGATTGAGGCATTAAAAGCGGGCTTACCAGACTGTGCGGGTGTTGCTTTAGGTATTGATCGTCTGATCATGCTGGCGTTAGGTTATGACCACATCGATGACGTGACGGCTTTTCCTTTCCCACGTTCTTAACTTTTTGCTTTTGTTTTTACTGAGAGTGAATAGTCATTAGCTATTCACTCTCAGTTTCCAATCAGCTGCCAATTAACTTCACTAGCTAGCTGACTAGAATACCAGTACCCACTACGGCAACAATGGCACCGATCCAAGCGTAGGCATTTGGTCTCTGTTTGGTGTACAGCCAAAGTATTGGTAACAACATGATAGGTGTGGTTGAAGACAACAGAGCAACCATGCCGACATTTCCTTCTTTCAGTGCATACAAGATCAGCGTCATTCCCACCGCCATAGCAAGAAAGCCGTTCACTGCGGTAATCGCGAATATTTGACCATTCATCGGGTTAATTGCGCGTGAGAGCTTAGCGCCAGTTAGACGAAATGCGGAGTGAGCAACAAAAGCGGTGATCATACGAATCGCTGAAGCGGCAACAGGGTCTATGCTGGTTTGCATCACGGGTTTTGCAATAATACCGCCCAAGGCTTGGCAAATAGCGGCAGTGATTCCGAGAGCTACACCAATCCACACGGTGCCCTTGATGGTTTCGAGTTGGTTGTTGGCTTGTCCTCGACGACCAAAGAATATCGCGGTTAAAACGCCGCTAAACACCAAAGCCGAGCCAATCAGCTCCACCGAAGTCATGCTTTCGCTAAATAGGAAGTAACCAAGAATTGCCGAGAACACGGCGTGACAAGAGAACAGCAAACCTGCTTGGCGCGGTCCCATTCTGTTCAAACAAGCAAATAGGGCGGTATCACCAATGAAGATGCCAATTAGCCCAGACAGCATCATCGGCGTGACGAGGTCTGCTTCGACCGTTGACCAGCCACCAGTAAACCAAGCCATGCTCGATAAGATGATAGCAGTGCAACCCATGCGCCAACGGCTATAGGCGAAAGAACCTAAGTGTTGAGCAGGCTTTACTGACATCAGGCTCGCGATAGCCCAAAGAAAAGCGGCAGCAAGAGCCAACCATTCGAATCCCATTGAAGTGTACGTCCGTGTCAAAATGTAGAAGTGGGGGATTCAATATGCACTAAACCTTCCAGATAGCAAAGACGTGATTACTATCTGGAAGGGCATTAGTAGGGATTAACGTGCTAGGTGATGATAAACAGGGCGAGGTAAACCATCAGCAAGCCCACAATACCTAAGATGATGCCCATCTTCGCCATGTCTTTGCTTTCGATAAGCCCGGTCGAGTAGGCCAGTGAGTTTGGTGGTGTCGATACGGGCAGAATCATGCCAAGTGACGCAGAGAAGGCGACCACAACCAGCAAGCCTTGCAGACCACCAATCGCAACTAGGCTTTCCATGGAAGCACCAATTGCAGCGGCTATCGGCATCAGCAAGTTGGCCGTCGCAGTGTTTGACATGAAGTTCGCCATTAACCAACACACGATAGACAATGTCAGTACCACAGCTGCAGGTGACAGCGATTCATAGTCAATTGCGTGTGCGAGTGCAGCGGCTAAGCCTGTTTTATCTAAGCCAATACCAATCGCAATACCACCTGCGACCAGCCACAACACATCCCAGTTAATCAGCTTGAGTTCTTCTTTGCCCATGATGCCAGTGAGCGTAAACACAGCCAGTGGAATGATAGACACGACATAGGTGTTCATGCCGTGCAGTTTGGTGGTCATCCACAATAAGATTGTCGCAGCGAAGGTGATGTAAACCACAATCGCTCGCCAGCTCTTTCTAAATTGTCCATCAAGCTTGAGCACCATGTTTCTTTCTTTAGAAGGGAAGAGTTTTTGTAGAAGAAACCAAGCGATGGTGAGTTGGATGATCACAAAGGGTAAGCCCATCATCATCCAGCTGAGGAAGTCGATGGTATTTTCACCCGTTAGGTATTGCAGCGCGATGGCATTGGGCGGTGTACCGATTGGGGTTGCGATACCGCCAGTATTGGCAGCAATTGGAATACACAACACGAGCGCTTTGATACCCATATCGCCTTTTGGTGCAGATGCCACGATAGGGCCGAGCAGCGCAAGCATCATTACCGTCGTTGCGGTATTTGACATGAACATTGAGAACACGGCGGTGATCAGCATTAAGCCGAGCATAATGAAGCGCGGCTCTGTACCAAATGGTTTGAGAAGCACTCGAGCTAGGTTGTTATCGAGTTCATACTTGGATGCGGATATCGCAAGAGCAAAACCACCCATGAAAAGGATGATGATCGGTGACGAAAATGCACCGAAGATGTCGGTATATTTGATTAACTCACCGAGATCGTGCCCCGCTGGTGGATTTCTAAATAGGTGTAAACCTTTGTCAGATATCATCACCAGTTCAAGCGCAATGATCAAAATGGAAGTGGCGAATACCGGTACAGGTTCAAGCACCCACAGCAGGGCTGCTAATAAGAATATCGCCAACAGGCGGTGTTGAATCAGCGTGAGATCATCGATTGGTATTGAATCTATCGGCATGAATAACACGCCTAAGGGAATCGCAAAACAAATCAACAGCTTGACCAGAACGCCAACATTGAGTTTAGGCATGTACAAAGACCCTATAAATAAAATATCTTCAAATAGAGTAAGTTATCTGGATTTCTGGTACTTGGAGACGGGTTGGAAAATCAAAAAGTTGTTTAAGGTTTCGACAGTTGTTTTGTTTTTGGTCAATCTTTTATCTGGGCAATTAGAGACAAGAGTGAGAAGCAGCAGGTGGCTGGGCAGGGTTTGAAAGATTGAGTTGTTAGAGCTTGAGTAGCAAATGAATCGGTAGAGTTAAGAAAAAGGCGCGTTCTTCTCTGAAATAGAAAAAGTAACGCGCCTTGAAAGCTTAAATGAGTTAACTCAAATTGTTAAGCTTGGTCAGTGTTCTCAGCAGAATCGGTAACAACATCGTCATTTGCTTGCGCTTCTTTGCCAGCAATGTGCGCGAAAGGTGTACCAAGAACCGTTTTCTCGCCATTTTGCATAGTGTCGTCAAACTTGATCGCATCTTTAGCGAACAGGTTGATAACGGTTGAACCAAGCTTAAAGCGGCCCATCTCTTCGCCTTTCTTCAAGATGATCGCTTTGTCACCTTGTGCAGGGTAATCCCATTTGTAAACCGAGTTACCACGAGGTGGGGTGATGGTACCTGCCCATACTTGCTCGATGCTACCTACGATCGTTGCGCCAACCAGCACTTGTGCCATTGGGCCAAATTCCGTATCGAAGATACAAACGACACGCTCATTACGTGCGAATAGGTTTGGAACGTTTTCTGCCGTTAACGGGTTAACTGAGAAAAGGTCACCTGGAACGTAGATCATCTGGCGCAGTGTGCCGTCGCATGGCATGTGCACGCGGTGGTAATCACTTGGAGACAGGTAAAGCGTTGCGAATTCACCGTCTTTAAATTCATCCGCTAGCGCAGCATCACCACCCAATAGCTCGCGAGCTGAGTAGTTATGGCCTTTCGCTTGAATCAGTTGACCGTCAGTAATTGGGCCAAATTGGCTCACACGTGCATCTGCAGGGTGAACAATAACAGATTCACCTTCGGCGATGGGACGCATGCCTTCTTTCAATTCACGCACGAAGAATTCATTGAATGTTTTAAAGTGTTTTGGATCGCTATGCAGAGCTTCATCCATGTTCACTTTGTATTGCTTGATGAACCAGTTGATGATCGCTGTCGTTAAGCCGCCCGCTTTAGCAGACGCAAGTTTGCCGACTAGGCGAGTTAATCCATGTTGTGGAATCCAGTACTGCAATCCAACTTTAATCTTATCCATTGTATTAATTTTCCAATGCTAATTGTTTTTCAATTAAATCTGTCGATGACGGTTTAGGGCGCGAGATGTTACTTAAATTCGCGCCAATTGTCAGTAAATGCACACATTTGTTCACAAAAACGCGATTAGAGATCGGCTTTTTTGTTGCGTGAATACTGACGGTTATCTTTGTTACTCGCCATGCTTTCAATGATGCGGTGGTAGTTGTCGAAACGTAATCGACTGATCTTTCCGTTTTCTACCGCTTCGCGCAGGATGCAGCCTGGGTCATCAATGTGTTTACAGTCACGGAACTTACAACCGCCAAGGTAAGGCTTGAACTCGATAAAGGCTTCAGTGATTTCGTCGGCCTCTAGGTGCCATAGGCCGAATTCACGCACTCCTGGTGAATCAATCAGATCACCACCAGAAGGGAAGTGGTATAAACGAGCTGCCGTGGTTGTGTGCTGACCAAGACCTGAGTTCTCAGAGACTTCGCCTTCTTCAATGTCTAGCGTAGGCATTAATGCATTCACTAGGCTTGATTTACCCACACCCGATTGACCAACAAAGATGTTGATACGGTCTTTGAGTTCAGCTTCCAGCTCTTTGATGCCGTAGCCAGACTCTTTACTCACGAACATCACTTTATAGCCGATCTTCTCGTACTCTTTAAGTGTTTCACGGTATTCAGCAATCTGCTCATCAGTCAGTAGATCGACCTTGTTCAGTACAACAAGCGGCGCGATGTTTACCGTTTCTGAAGCAATTAGGTAACGGTCGATAATATTAAGTGATAGCTCTGGTAGCACAGCCGATACGATAACCATTTGGTCGACGTTCGCAGCTACTGGCTTTAGGCCATCGTAGTAATCAGGGCGAGTCAGCATTGAAGTTCTCGGCTCAACCGCTTCCACAACGCCAGAAATACCGGCCATTGATTCTAAGCCTGCGCGCCAAGTCACTCGGTCACCAGAAACTAAAGTCTCGATACTACGGCGTAAGTTACAACGATGAACTTCGTTAGTTTCAAGATCTTCGATATCAGCATGTTGGCCAAAGCGCGTAATCACGAGTCCGCTTTTGGTTCCGCCAAGCATGTTCTCATCCCATTGGATAGAATCTTCTTTCTTGAGTCGCTTGTTCTGGTTGCTACGTACACGACGTACTTGACCTTTGGTTAACTTCTTTTTTTTAGCCACAATTTTTCACTTAACACATCTAACTTGATGATTGGGGACTCAAACAGGATGTTGCTGGTACCACGTGATTTCGATGGTCCTAAAGCTAGTTTGAGTATAGTTATTTGGGTATAGTACCTCTTTTACACATAAACAAATAGGCGACGCCTTATGTCCTTTAGCGATCAGAACCTTATTTGGGTTGATCTAGAGATGACAGGACTTGATCCTGAAACTCATAAAATCATTGAAATTGCTACTATCGTTACTGATAGTGAGCTTAACATCCTGGCTGAAGGACCTGTTTTGGCTATTCACCAACCTCAGAGTGAATTGGACAAGATGGACGAGTGGTGTACAACGACTCACACTGGCAGCGGCCTCGTGAAGCGAATTCAAGAAAGCACGGTTTCAGAGCAAGATGCCATCCAACAAACCATTGAGTTTCTTGAAAAATGGGTACCAAAAGGTAAGTCACCAATTTGTGGCAACAGCATTGGTCAAGACCGTCGTTTCCTATACAAGCACATGCCAGAGTTAGAAGAGTACTTCCACTACCGCTATGTTGACGTAAGCACTCTGAAAGAGCTGACTCGTCGTTGGAAACCTGAAGTGTTAGATGGTTTTTCTAAGTCGGGAAGTCACCTTGCGTTAGACGATATTCGAGAGTCGATCGCCGAGCTGCAGTACTACCGAAAAACGATTATTAACATCTAGTCGAATAAAATGATCACGTTTATCTAACTTTTCAGGGACATAAGAGCCGTTTTTTTTGCAAATCTGTGTGCTTTTACAGCAGTTGAGTAAAAAGTTTCGTAATTTTGCATTAAGGACTTGCATCACAAAAAAATGCTCTTATAATTCGCAGCCCTGAACGGAGAAAGACGTTTTCAGATTGCGATACTAGCTCAGTTGGTAGAGCGCAACCTTGCCAAGGTTGAGGTCATCGGT